>JAZNIJ010000134.1:0-11804 GCA_045577455.1 Eubacteriales bacterium | reverse complement strand
AGCTTTGGACTTGTTCCAAAACTGTCCCTTGAAGAAACATTTGGCGTTGCTGAAAAAGGAGAATTTATCATAGAGGAAAACAGCGAAACTGTATCAAATAGCAACACATCAAACAATGACGAAACTGTTTCCGATGAAAATAGCGAAACTATTTCCAACAATGGCACATCAAATAACGGTGAAGATGTTTCAAACAACGAAACTGTATCGAATGGCAATATTTCAAATAACGGAGAAACTGTTTCCAACGATAACAGCGAAAGCAATTCAGTTGATGACACATCAAACAACGGAGAAACTGTTTCCAACGATAACAGCGAAAGCAATTCAGTTGATAACACATCAAACAACGGAGAAACTGTTTCAAACAATGACACATCAAACAATGGCGAAAATATTTCCGTTGATAACAGCGAAAACAATTCCAACGAAACCGAATCAATTGGCACAGTATCAAATGATAACACATCAAACGGAATAATTGGCACAGTTTCAGATGGGAACAATTCAAACGGCAATACAGGTTTAACATCAGAAAACAACGAAACAACACCAAATTCCGAAAACACACAAAACAAAGAGGTAAAAACAAGTGTGCTTGATGTTTTAAGCATTGTTTGGCTCTCTGTTACTGTTTTGTTTTTATCATACGGTGCTTTTGGTTATCTGAAACTGAAAAAGAAAGTTTCTGTTTTTACTGAGGATGAAAACGGGGTAAGAAGATGCGAAAACATAGATTCTTCCTTTGTTTTTGGGATAATAAGACCAAAAATATATATGCCTGTAAGCTTATCTTTGGAAACGGAAAAACACATTATTGCTCACGAAAAGGTACACATAAAACGGCTTGACCATATAAGCAAATTATTAGCATTCATTGCTCTCTCTGTTTATTGGTTCTGCCCCCTTGTTTGGGTATGGTTTATTTTGCTTTGCAAGGATATAGAATATGCTTGCGATGAAAGGGTTATAGAAGCATACAGCGAAACCGAAAGAAAGCAATATGCATACGCTATTCTTGAATGTAGCGTAAGAAAAACCATAATTTCTGCGTGTCCTATATCCTTTGGCGAGATGGGCGTTAAAGAAAGGGTGAAAAACACAATGAGTTATAAGAAACCAACATTCTGGATAATTATAGTTTTTGTTATATTGGCAATAATTTTGGGAGCGTTATTTTTAACAAATAACGATAACCCTGAATCTACAGAAAAGATATCCACAGACGAATCTGTAAACACATCCGAAGCACAATCCATAGATGAATCTGCAAGCACATCGGAAAACACATCCACAGATGAATCTGCAAGCACATCGGAAAACACATCCACAGACGAATCTGCAAGCACATCGGAAAACACATCCACAGACGAATCTGCAAACACATCCGAAACACAATCCATAGATGAATCTGCAAACACATCGGAAAACAACTCAACAGATGAATCCGAAACCCCATCCATAGATGAATCTGAAAATGCAAGCGAGGAAAACAACCGAAGCGAAGCCATTTCAGAAGATGTAAGCGAAGAACCCGAAACACCCCCTGTTGTAACTGCAAATGGCAAATGCGGTGATAATGTGCAGTGGAAACTGTTAAGCAACGGTACAATCACCGTATGGGGAACAGGAAAAATGGATGATTACAATTTTCCTTCCGTAGCACCGTGGAAAGAAAAGAAAGAGCAAATTAAAAAAGTTGTAATCGAAGATGGAGTTACTAATGTAGGTGTGTCCTCATTTTCGGGTCTTCCTAACCTTGAAACGGTAATAATTGGAGATTCTGTAACAGTTATAAGCGAGAACGCGTTTTCTGTAAATGAGAAACTTAAAACATTGATTATGGGAAAATCTGTTGAGACCATAGGTGAAAGTGCATTTGAGAGCTGTACTTCTCTTGAAAAAGTAGCCCTGGGTGATTCTGTAAAAACAATAGGAGAAAGCGCATTCAATACCTGTACAGCCCTTAAGACATTAACTTTGGGAAGGTCTGTTAAAACCATAGGAGACTGGGCATTTGGTAATTGCATTAAAGTTTCATCTTTAACAATACCGCAGACGGTAACAACCATAGGCGATAACGCATTCCATGATTGCTGGTATCTTATAACGGTGAAAATTGAAAATTCCCCGGTTGAAATAGGATATAGAGCGTTTCAAAACTGTTTTGGAATTCAAACCATATCCTTGGGAAACTCGGTAAAATCCATAGGTAACGAAGCGTTTCTCGTCTGTAATTCTATTGAATCCATAACAATACCATCATCGGTTAAAACTGTGGGAGATAAGGCGTTTTATCAATGCGAAGGTCTTAAAACGGTGAAAATTGAAGGCAGGAATACTGCAATTGGCATTTATGCATTCAGCGAATGTGGAGAACTTACATCTGTAACAATAGCAGCCGAAACAATAGGAAACTCTGCTTTTAACAAATGCAAAAAACTAACATCGGTAAAAATGTTGCCATCGGTTAAAACCGTTGGAGATAGGGCGTTTTATCAATGCACAGGGCTTGAAACAGCAGAGATTCCCCATTCAGTCTCCTCAATCGGTTATTATGCATTCAGCGAATGTAAATCCCTTACATCTGTAACAATACCATCTGTAACAATAGGTAACTATGCTTTCAACGGATGCGAAAAGCTGGCAACGGTAACAATGTTGCAGTCTGTTAAGATTATAGGCGAACGTGCGTTTTATAATTGCGCGGCTCTTAAATCGTTAACAATCGGAGAATCGGTTAAAATCATAGGCAGTAGTGCATTTTGGGGTTGCAAAGAGCTTGAAAGTGTAAAAATACCTTCATCTGTTGAAGCTATCAATTCAAATGCTTTCGCAAGTTGCATAAAGCTCAAAACAATAACAATTCCATCATCTGTTTTAACTTTAGGAGAGGGTGCGTTTTCAAGCTGTTATGACCTTGAAAGCGTAACAATTGGAAGCTCGGTTAAAACCATAGGTAACCGTGTGTTTGCCGGATGCTCAAACCTTAAAACAATAACAATTCCTTCAAATATTGAAACTATAGGCGTAGAAGCGTTTTTAAGATGTTCCAACCTTGAAAGCGTAACAATTGGAAGCTCGGTTAAAACCATAGGTGAAATGGCTTTTGGCGAATGTAAAAAGCTCAAAACAATAACTATACCTTCATCTGTTGAAATTATTGGTTCGGGTGCGTTTTCACAATGCGGTGACCTTAAATCTATAACAATACTTTCCACGGATGTAAATATAGAACAAAGGGCGTTTGGATATTCTGAGCGTAAAGGCGATAGCCGTGTTGAGGGTGTTAAAATATACGGATATAACGGCTCTACAGCAGAAGCGTACGCAAAGGAAAACGAAATTGAATTTGCAAAGATTGACTAACCGCGTTTTTCTGAATTAAGATAGGGTTTATCTTCTGCAATATCGGAGGATAAACCCAACTTCGGGCATGAAAAAGTTTGTGCTCTGTTGTATGAAAGCTGAAATATAACATTTTGTTGTCAGGAGAATAAGTGTATGAAAAAATATATAAAATTCCTTATTTTGTTTCTTGTTGTATCAATATCTGTACCTGTGCAAATAGCAAGGGCGGAATTGTCTTTTGAAGAGGTTTGGGTTGATTTAACAGGGGATGCAATAGGCGGAAAATGCGGTGAAAACGTAAGATGGACATTGTTGGATAACACCATCACCGTATCCGGCGAGGGAAAAATGTATGACTATGCAACTGATTCTTTCGAATACTATGACCGCAGATGGCTTCACTATGTGAAGGATGTAAAGCACATAGTAATTGAGGAAGGTATAACTGCAATAGGTGACTATGTTTTTCATAATATGCATAATGTGGAAACCGTTTCAATTGCATCTACCGTTGTTTCCATCGGCACGTCTGCATTTGGTTCATGCTCCAACTTGACATCTGCACAATTACCCGATTCAATTAAAAGTATAAAAGCATATGCTTTTGCGGAATGCAATAAATTAGAGTATGTATCTTTTCCAAATTCCCTTGAAGAGATACAAGCACATTCTTTTCGTGACTGTGGATTAACATCTGTATCTTTTCCAAGCTCTCTTAAAATAATTTGGGGAAGCGCTTTTGCGGGGTGTGAAAGTTTAACCTCTGTGGTAATTCCCGATTCTGTAACAAGAATAGAATCACGAGCTTTCAGTGGTTGCAGTGCTCTTGCAGATGTTCGTATAGGAAAAAATGTTAATTATATTGGAGAAAATGCCTTTGGAAATACAGCATTGAGTTTGAATGAAGAAAACTGGGAAAATGGACTTTTATACATAGGCGAATATTTGGTGGAAGCGAAACACGATTTTTCGTCGTTTAATATTAAAGATGGTACAAAGCTCATAGCGAGAGCGGTTTTCTACTATTTTCAAACATTAACAAGCGTAACCATGCCAAACTCTCTTTTGTATATCGGGGAGGATGCTTTTAGTGACTGCCGAAATCTCAAAACCGTAAAGTTTTCAGATTCTCTTTTAAAAATAGAAGTGGGTGCTTTTAGCGATTGCGTAAACCTTGAGCTTTCAGCTTTGCCCGATTCTGTGAAAACCATAAATGGATTAGCTTTTTCGGGGTGTTCAAAGGTGGATATAAAAAAATTACCCTCATCTTTGGAAGACATAGGCGGTAATGCGTTTTTAAATACCGCAACTTATAAGAAGTCCCAAAATTGGGATGAATATGGATGCTTTTATATCGGAGATATCCTTTTAGCTTGTAAAGAAGGTGATGAATATATCCGCGTTAAGGATGGAACAAGAATTATTGCAGGTGGGGCATTTTTTGATAATGATAAGGTAAAAAGTGTGGTTGTCCCTAAATCTGTAAAAATTATCTGTTCAAGCACTTTTGGTTATTGTGATAAGCTTGAAAAGGTAACCATGTATAACGGTTTGGAAAAAATAGGTTCACGGGCATTCTATAATTCTCCCGGAATCACCACCTTGTCAGTACCGCAAACAGTAACAATAATTGGAGAAAAGGCAATTGGGTATGCTGTCAGAGAGGTTTTGCCCGAAGAATATTTGATGAAAAACTTCGTAATAATCGGTGTTGAGGGAAGTGCTGCACAAGCATACGCAAAAGAGAATAACTTGGTCTTTGTTGGAATGGATGGTGATTTCTTTGAAGATAACACTTCTTCGAGCGAAGATGCAAACACATCTGAAGCCCCAAGCGAAGATGTAACCACATCGGAAGCCCCAAGCGAAGATACAACAGTATCGGAAACACCAAGCGAAGATACAACAGTATCGGAAACACCAAGCGAGGATATAACCACATCGGAAGCTCCAAGCGAAGATGTAACCACATCTGAAGCCCCAAGCGAAGATGTAACCACATCGGAAAACCCAAGCGAAGATACAACCGTATCAGAATCACCAAGCGAAGATACAACCGTATCAGAATCACCAAGTACAGATACAACCGTATCAGAATTACCAAGCGAAGATACAACAGTATCTGAATCACCAAGTGCAGATACAACCGTATCGGAAGCTTCGGGCAACGGGTCAAGCGGTGGAACGAAGCTCCCGTTGATTGTCGGAATCGTATCAGGTGTTTTGGTTGCCGCCATTGCGATTGTTTTTGTGATAAAAAAGAAAGCGGCTAAGTAATAACCGTTTTGAATAACTCTTTTGTTAAAGAAAGGTTAGCAATATGAAAAAACCAACATTCTGGATAATTATAGTTTTTGTTATATTGGCAATAGTTCTCGGGGTATTGTTTTTAAAGAACAACGGAAACGACGATAAAAACCAATCCGCAGAAAACACATTGGACACATCCGCAGATAACTCCAACAATGAAACATCTGACGATGTAAACGAGGAAAACAGCCAAAGCGAAAACACATCTGAAGAAATATTTGAAGAAGAATCAAACGGTGAAAATATATCGTGGGAAATTTCGGGTGATACCCTTACCATAAAGGGAACAGGGGGTATGAAAAGCTATGTCAGCGAAAGACCTGAATGGTATGACCAAAAAATGAGTGTGAAAACCGTTATTATTGAAAACGGTGTTACATCAATTGGAAGTTGTGCTTTCAGCGAAATGCTTAATTTGGAAACCGTACAAATCCCACAAAGCGTTAAAAGAATATATTTGGGTGCTTTTTCGGAATGTTACAAGCTGTCGGGAGTAACATTACCCCAATCTCTTTTGCTCGTTGGCGCGAACGCATTTGCCAACTGCGAGGGTATCACAACCATCGAAATACCGTCTTCTGTGAGAATAATAGAGGAAAATGCATTTTCGGGCTGTATGAACCTTAAATCTGTTTCCGTTGGCGGCAAGGTCGAGTATGTGGGCGAAGATGCTTTCTATAATACGGCAGTGTTTAATAACCCCGAAAATTGGGTTGACGGTGCTTTGTATATTGGCGAATATCTCATCGATACAAAGGCGGATATAGGGGCTGTGTACACAATTAAAGATGGCACAAAGGTCATAGCGGGTAGCGCGTTTACTCAAAGACCGTCTTTGGAGAGTGTAACAATGCCAAACTCCCTTCTGTATGTGGGGGCAAGGGCATTTGAGCAGTGCAGAAACCTTAAAACAGTGAACCTTTCGTCCTCTCTGCTGAAAATTGAAATGAACGCTTTCAGCGATTGCGTATCACTTGAAGCCGTTGTTCTCCCCGAAACTCTGAAACACATTGATAACTTTGTTTTTAGCGGTTGCAGTAAGCTCGCAAGCGTAAATATGCCCGATTCCGTTGAATATTTGGGCGGCTCGGTTTTCAATAATACTGCGTTTTATAAAAACGGTAAAAATTGGACAGGGGATGTGTTGTATTTAGGTAACGCATTGTTGAAGGTTAAAGACGATTATTATCAAAAACGTTTGACTGTAAAGGACGGAACAAAAATAATTGCAGGCGTTGCGTTTTCGGATGTTGAAAAGTTAGAAGAAGTAACCATTCCAACCTCGGTTAAATATATATGCGCATATGCATTTTCGGGCTGTGAAAAGTTGGACGAGGTAAATCTTTCGGAAGGGCTTGAAAGAATCCACAAAAATGCATTTTACGGTTGCATCAGGTTGAAAAAAATAACAATACCGCAGTCTGTAACCTTAATTGAAGAAAAATCACTCGGGTATTTTTATGATGAATTTACCCGCAAGGATTATACGGTTAAAAATTTCACAATAAGTGGTGCTTCGGGTAGTGAGGCACAATCTTACGCAGAAAAAAACGGTTTAATTTTTGTTGAGGTATAGTAACGAAGTTTTATCCGTAAAAATATTTATCTTACCTTGAATGAGCTTAGCTTTTTGCTTGGCTCATTCTTTTTGTCAATTTTTTTACACTTATACGCATTTCTTTGTTGAAAAAATATAATTTTAATGATATAATATAAACAAAAAATAAAAAATACAAATTTCAGAGGTAGATGCAAATGAAAAAGACAATAACATTTTTACTTTGCACCATAATGCTTTTGGCTGTTTTCCTTGTTGGCATACCTTATGACTCGGAAGTAAGAGCCATAAATGACAAGTTGGAAAACAATTCGCCAATTAGCTTGGGAGATGATTTTTGCGCATATATAAGGCAACCTGCAACAGGGCTTTATATGACAGGTAAAAACGGCAATGTATGTGTTGAAAAGGGAACATTTGAAAAAACACAGGTCTGGCATTTTGTTCGTCAGTCAAACGGTGCTTATACCATAAGAAATATTGCTTTGGATATGCATATGGATGTTGATAACGCCAATTATTCCGACGGCACAAATATCAAGCTCCATACGGGGAATGGCAACGATGCGCAGAAGTTTTTCCTTTATTACATTTCGGGAAACTTCTACCTCAAATCCGTTGGAGATAAAACCGTTGATGTTGATGCGGGGTCAAAAAATGTTCAACTTTACGGATGCTCAACAGGAATTTCAGGAAAAGAGCAAAATCCAACAGCTTTTAATGCAAGGAGCTTGGAAATTTTCAAAATTCAGATAGACCTTTCCGCTTGGAATAGCAATTTTGGAACGGAATATTCTTGTTATATCAGAAATTTTCATAGCGGACTTTTTATGACAGCCGAAGGCGACAATGTAATTTTCAAAAAGCCGGATTACAGCAACGCTCAAAAATGGATAGTAACACGAAATGAATACGGCGGTCATGTAATAAAATCCGTTAAAACAGGTAAGGTTCTTGATGTTGCGGGTGCTTCTCTTGACCATGGTGCGGATATCGACCTTTATACCCCAAACGGCTCAAAGGCGCAGAGCTTCTTTTTTATCGATACAGGTGAGTCAAGAGTGTATATAAAACCATCCTATACCGCAACTGTTGTTGATATGGATGCAAACAGTAAGGAGATTCACGCTTGTGGCTATGGAGGTTCTACCGAGCATATAAAGGCACAGGTTTTTGAAATTATAACCGAGCATCATTTGGGCGGTGATGGTTATTCAAGACAACCCAAATACTTTGGCGAGAAGCTGGATGTAACTATAACCAATGTATATTCAAGAGAAGCTCTCACCGATGGAACAACCGTTGCCTGGATGCAGAAGGATACAAATAGCTACAGACAAGTCTGGACCTTGCAGTATGATAAAACATGGAACGCATATAGCATCAAGGGCGTTTCGGGCAAGGTTCTCGATGTGGAAAGTGCCGGCTTCAAAAACGGAGCGAAAGTCTCTCTTTATCAGGCAAACGGCACGCCTGCGCAAAGATTCAGATTTTATCCATGCGGTAGCGGTTATATTATAAGCCCTGTGCATACCCAGAAGATAATCAATGTCAAGGGCGAAGACGGTATGTTGTTACAGCTTTATGACACAATTCCAACTAATAATAATAGGTTTGCAGTTTCAATTCTTTCAGTTGATGGACAGGGTTGCCTTGACCTTGGAGCAGAATTTGATAGCGTTATTCAGCATAAATCATCGGGGCTTTATATAACAGGTAAAGAAACAGGAAATCTTTCTTGCACGTCTTCAAGCACCGTCTGGAAATTTGTGCGTCAGCCAAATGGGGCATATGTTATTAAGCATCCTGCAACAGGTAAGGTTATTGATGTATCAGGGGGAAGCGTTGAGCAAGGAGCAAATGTTCAGCTCTATGTTACAAACGGTAGCTTGGCGCAGAGCTTCTTTATTTACCCTGCAAACGGTGGATATGTGCTTCGTACTGCAAAAGGCAGTGCTATGTTGGACGTGGATTCCAAAACCAAAGATGTTCACATATATTGCAATACATATATGGATGAGAAAACCTTTGTTTTAGAGGGAATTGCTCTTAAACCAAAATCACAGTATCAAAGAGAAAAAAGCTATGTAAAGTATGTGCCTCAGAATTCAACCGCAAAACAAATCGTTTCTCAGTTCGATACAAGTGGTCTTTCCGTAACGGATAATAACGGTAACAGTGCAACCGATGAAACAATTTGCGGAACAGGTTCAAAGGTAAATCTTTCAAGAGATGGTAAGGTTGTAAACTCCCTTTCCCTTGTTGTTGCCGGTGATGTAGACGGAAACGGTATCGTTGACTCAACGGACTACCTGAGAATAAAAAGCTCCTTTGCAGGAGACCTTGAGCTTGGGGATGCATATTTTGTTGCAGGTGATGTTGATTCAAACAAAATTATAGATACAACCGACTATATTAAAATAAAAAGCTCATTCCTTGAAATGAAAGACCTTAACGATGCACCCCTTAAAGGCGTGGATGCATATGGTGATAATGGGGGTTACAATGTGAACTATCTTTGCGGTATAGATACATACGGCCGTGCGTTTGAGCCAATCGCAGGGTTTGATGAAAGTAAAGATGTTGGTATGTTCTATTTCCTCTGGCATGGGGATAGTGGAAGATCAACTCTCAATGTAACCGAGATTCTTGCAAAAGACCCAAATCGAATTTTAGACCCTAACAGAGATACCAATAAATGGCATTATTGGGGTGAGCCCGTTTACGGTTATTATAATTCGTGGGAAGAATGGGTTATCCGCCGTCAGGTAGAAATGTTAATAAACGCAGGCGTGGATTACCTTATCTTTGATGCAACCAACGGTTATACTTATGAAAGGGCATATATTGCTCTGTTCAATATCCTTGTTGAATATCAACAGCAGGGATGGGATGTTCCCTATATTTGCTTCTATACTAATACAAATTCATATAATACAGTAAATACACTCTATAATAAACTCTATAAACCTAATAAATATCGTTCAATCTGGTATTGCCCAACAGGTAATAAACCGATGATAATAACAGATACAAGTGATGCCGGCTTTAAAAACACAACATTGCTAAATAATTTCTATGTTCGTGAAAGCCAGTGGCCAAATGTTTCATATAAAGCAAACGGTGTTCCGTGGATGGAATGGACATACCCACAGCCCATATATAACGGTGGATATATGAATGTGTCTGTTGCTCAACATACAGAGCTTCCGTTCAGCGCATCCATTGTTGACAGAACGAGAAATCAGGGCAGGGGATATAATTATGAAACAGGAATAAATGTAGAAGCGGATATGCGTAAGGGAACAAATTTCCTGTATCAGTGGAATACGGTGTTCAGCAATCCCAATGTTAAAAATGTGTTTGTAACAGGTTGGAATGAATGGATTGTAATGAAGGCAAATATCAATAATGAAGCATACTTTGTTGATTGTGCAACCGAGGAATTCTCCCGTGATATAGAGCCAATGAAGGGTGGATATGAGGATTCATACTATATCCAGCTTTGCGATTATGTCCGTAAATTCAAGGGAATTGCAGATAAACCCAAAGGGGTGAAGGAAGTTACAATTGATATAAACGGAGATGTTTCTAAATGGGATTCAATCGAAAGCGTTTATACTTCCGTTTCTCAAAAATCTGTAAAGAGAGATGCCCTTTCGGTAGATTCTAAAATATCATATAAGGTTGATGCCGCAAGAAATAATATCCAGCAGATTAAGTTGGCAAACGATTCTGATAAGCTTTATTTCTATGCAAAAGCAGAAAACAATATGAAGTCCATAACTTCTTCCGACTTCGTTAATCTGTATTTCGGTATAGGCGACCTTGAGCTTAAGGGCTGGAATGGTTATGAATATGTGCTTAGCTGTGGAGATAAAGCGGTTTATAAGTTGGATAGTAAGGGCAACCGTCAAAAGGTGGCAGACGCAACTGTTGTCGTTGTTGATAATGTTGTCCACGCTTCCGTTTCCCTCGCAGATATTGGCGCAGTGAATCAGCAGGGTATATATTTCAAGGTAACAGACGGATTTGCATCAACCAATATTATGGATACATATACATATGGAAAAGCTGTCCCAATGGGTAGACTCAGTTACTATTATTACTTCGCTGAATGAATGTAAAAAGCTGTTTCGGTGTTTGAACAGTGATAAATCGATTTAGAGTTTGAACGATGATAAATCGTTTTAGTGCTTGAACAATGATAAACCGTTTTGGAGTTTGAATGATAATAAACCGTTTTAGAGTTTGAACGAAAGCAAATTGTTTCAGCAAGTGGATGCACACAAACCGTTTTAGCGTTTAAATGAGGGTAAAATGTTTTAGTCTATAACAAAAAGCGGTATTGGCAAAAATAAAAACAAAGCTAATCGCAAGAGAAAATCTCTGTGCGGTTGGCTTTGTTTTTTGTTTGTTAAAGGTGCGGAGAATTGAAAGCTCGTCATTTTTTTTGATATTTCTGCAAAAAATAAAATTATTTTTACATATCCACTTGACAATAAATGAAAGTTGTGCTAAACTTAGTAAGTGAAATGGGATAGTGTGCAAAGTGGATGAGGTCTGCTTTGCTGAAACCGGGGAT
>JAZNIJ010000133.1:0-3678 GCA_045577455.1 Eubacteriales bacterium | reverse complement strand
TTGCACCATTAAGCACCCACAATATATTGCTAATGGCATAATCATCCTTTTGGGGGTCAACGGTAAGAATTATATTTTTGTTATCAGGAACTTCCATCTCATTTTGTAAATAATTCATTTTTATAACATATTCCGGAGCTTGAAAGTCCATAATTTGCCTCTTTTTTGACACCTAAAACACCGCCTTGTTTTGTAAAATGTAAAGTTGCGTGTTTTTGTAAAATTTACATTACTACAAGAACATTATACAAAACGATTGACGGCTTGTCAACGCCTTGTTATAATTTAGTTGTAAAATCTACTTGATATACAGTTAATTTTCTAAAACTAAATAGCCGTACCGCAAGGGATACATTCTCGGGGAAGTGACGCCACGATATGAGCGCACCAAGAGATGCAAATACGATGTCGGTGTCAAGCAAGGCAGGAGGTCAGGAACTGTAGCGGAAGTCGGTGCTAAGTGTAATAATGAAAGGGGGGCATATTTATGCCGAGAAAAAGTGATTACCCAAGAATCAGGGAGGTTATGTATGTATATAACGGAACAAATGAAGAGTATAACAAATTTTTAAGGGCAACTATTTTTGATTATTTAGGTCATAAATTTGAAACCCACGAAAAAAGTTGCGAGCAGGAAAAGCCTGCTGCAGCTAACCAATAAGGAAGGAGCTACGAATTATGAAAACATATATTTACACAAGATTTACAGTTGAGGAAATCAGAAACCCGGTTTATGTTATTGAAACCATAAAAGAAATGGAAAAATTAACTTTGGAACAGGGTTTTAAGATTATTGCGGAGCGCATGTATAGGGATGACATTAAGGCTAAAATAAAGGTAAAAAAACCTTTAGAGCTTTTGTAAATGTTTTGCTGGATATATTGAAATTAGTATGGTATTGTTTGTTGCTGAAAGGAGGTAATTATTTATGAACATAATGCAAGCATGGAGAATATGGATTTATTACAGACTGTCAAGAGATGAAGACAAGGAAATGAATTCACTCAAAAATCAACGCAGAATTCTTATGGATTACATAGAACGGGAAGGTCACATATTTGTAGGAGAATCCTATGATGACAATGTCAGCGGAATGACCTTCCAGAGAAATGGAATCGATGAAATCTGTAAAGCGGCTGAAGAGCATAAGATGGATGTAGTGTTGGTAAAAGACTTGTCAAGACTTGGCAGAGAGAAAATCCAGACTTCTATGTTCATCGAATACTTAAGAAGCAAGGGTATAAGAGTAATCAGCATAACAGACAACACCGACAGTTTCAACACAGATGATGAATTCCGTATGGAAATGAGTCAGTTTATGAATCATATGTATGCAAGAGATGTCAGCAAAAAGATAAGATACGGATATCGTCAGAAGCAAAAGGACAAGGGCATATGCAATATGCCACCTATGGGTTACTACAAGGATAAGAACTCCGGCAAAATCATAATCAAGAATGAGCCTGCAGGTATAGTTAAAGAAATTTATTCAATGTATCTTGATGGCTTCGGCTTTAAGGCGATTGCGGAAAAGCTGAATAAAGATGGCAAGAAATCGCCGTCATATTATCAAAAGCTATACAACGATAAAAATCAAGGCTATAATAAACCTGCAATAACCCTTAAGTACCTGTGGGATTCAACTGCAGTCAAGCGAGTGCTTACAAATGAGTTCTATACAGGGACGCTGATATGCCATGTAGAAGAAAGCGATAAGGCAAAGAAAATCAGACATAAGGTTCCGACAGAAGAACAATTCAGGCACGAAAACTTTGCACCCGTAATAATTCCAAAGGAAATATGGGATAAGGTACAAAAACTGATTGAAGCTAAAAAGGAAACTAAGGTCAGAGCTTCAAGCGGAAAACCATATCATCGATACACAGGGTTATTAAAGTGCGGAGATTGCGGTTGCACCTTCGTGGCAAAGATTCGCAGATGGAGAGACAAGCCTGAGCGAGTTGAATATGTCTGCAATGGTTATCATCGCTACAAAGGCTATTGCACCTCACACAGAATTCAGGAGGCGGATTTGGATAACTTAGTCTATAAGGAAATATTAAGGCTGAAATCCGAGTCGGAGAAGAATTGGACTGCTATAGAAGCCGATGTTAAAAAGTGGTTACGGAATAAGGCAGGCACAGAAAAGCAGATAGCTGAAATGAGAACTGCTGTATCAAATCTCGAAATAGATGTGGAAAACATACTGATGGAGAGAATTAACGATAAGGAAAACCGTGCCACTTATGACAGAATGCTTGAAAAAAAGAAGGCACAGATTGAAGACCTTAAGGTTAAAATTAATGAGCTGATAAACCTTGAAGAAACAGTAAAGAAACGAAGAAAAGCTATCAAGGAAAACATCGATATGCTCGATAGCATCGTAGCAGAGGGTGCAATCAGTAACGTAAACTTAAGACTTCTGGTTCAGGAAATTCAGATTCTGGATGTGGGAGACGGTGAGATTGCAGTAGTCATAGTGATAAACGGACCATTTAATGAGTATGGAGAGGTATTCGCCGAAAACGGAGATGTAAAGCTGGCACACAATGGTGATTACAAACCGATAGCGGTGTAAGCAGAATTAAGCAAAGAAAAAGTGCTTGCGAAAAACTCGTAAGCACTTTGAAAATTGGTGCGGATAACAGGACTTGAACCTGCATGAAATCGCTTTCACATGGACCTGATGGTCCCGCCCACTCGGTGAAAAATTAAAAAACGCATAAAATCAGGGGTTTCAGGCTAATAGAAGTCTTAAAAATCTCTAATTTTTTATGCAAATTTCATTCTATGGAATTGGTAGAATGAAATTGAAAATAAAATAGAATTAAAATTAAACCAAATGAGTCGTATCGAAATGATGCGCTTTTTTTGTTGCAGAAACGGAGGAAATACAATGCCAAAATTAAATAGCAATTTTACAAACATACTAAATAAACTTATCACAGATAAAAATATTTCTGCAGCGGAATATCGCATACTATGTTATCTGCTTATGAGAGCGGGAAATCAAGATGTTTGTTACCCTTCTCTTAATACAATATCCAAAGATATAGACATCAGTTTAAGTACGGTTAAAAGAGCAATCCCTGAACTTGTGGACAAAGGTTATCTTAAAAAGATAAATCGAAAAAGGAAAAATGGTTCTTCTACATCGAATCTCTATAAATTTACAAATAAGGTTTACGGAACAGGCTAAAAATATGGTGGCTCACATTTGACTGAGGTAGTGTCAGGATGGACTGCAAATAATACTTAGATAATAATACAATAAGGGATATTGCAAAAGAATAATATAAGCAATAAAATACAGCGATGATTTAATTGATTGCTTCCGCTTGTTGAGAAATATGAATTAATTATTTTTTATTCCAATATCCCTAAATATAAACCTCACGATTTGACTAAAAATTTAAGGAATTTGAAGCAATAACTTTTGAGGTAAGGTCTTAACACTACTGGAAAATTTTAGGTCAAGAATTCGCTAAGAATATAAAGAAAATTGAACCCTTAAAATCGATTTTGGGTGATTATATCGAATAGATATATCCGTGTTTGAAAACAAAATATATTCGGCAAAGGGTTTACCCCTCCCGAAAAGATACACCTCTCAAATACGGCATATATATCGGCATTAAAACGATATATGCGTTTGACCAAGAAGTCGGATCGTAGCCA
>JAZNIJ010000132.1:0-15786 GCA_045577455.1 Eubacteriales bacterium | reverse complement strand
CCGGATGACGAAAAAATTATAATAAGAGAATCGGGAAGGTTGTTATTATCCATTGAAGCTGGAAAAAAACTTAGAGAAAATAACGAAGAAATCATTGTTTTTCTTCATTATCCACCTGTATACAGAAATTCTGTTTCAGTTCCTATATGCAAATTTTTAATAACTGAAAAAATAGGCAGATGTTATTATGGTCACTTACATGGTGCTGAAGATAAGTATCTAATCACCAAATATGGTAATACAAATTTAAATTTAGTTTCGTCTGACTATTTGGATTTTAAACCCCTTGCAATAAATTGACATATAATATATCATAATCAAAATTTCACGAAAGGATTTGCATAAGCAAATTTGGTTCTAATATGATAGATAAATCTAAAAGAGAAAATTTTTGCTTTGACACAAAAACTGTTATAGGACAAAATGAGCTTGACCCTGTAACAGGAGCTATTAGTTTCCCAATATATCAAACTGCAACTTTTAGAAATACAGGCATAAATTCAGGTAGAAAATATTCGTATAGCAGATGCAACAATCCAACTCGTGATGCTTTAGGCGATACAGTAGCAATGCTTGAGGGTGGATCTGCAGGATTCCCATTTTCTAGTGGTCTTGCAGCGGTTCTTGCTTGTTTTTCAATGCTTAAATCGGGAGACCATGTTGTTCTTTCAAACGATATTTATGGTGGAACATACCGTCAAATTGCAGAATTTTTTATAAAATACGGTATAACACATACTTTTGTTCCAATAGACAATAATGATGCAATTGTTTCTGCGATGACAGATAAAACAAAGATGATTTTTGCAGAAACACCAACAAATCCTATGATGACCGTTGCGGATATTTCAGAAATTTCCAAGATTGCAAAAAATCACGGTGCAATTTTTGCAGTAGATAATACATTCTTGTCTCCGTATTTTCAGCGTCCACTTGAATTAGGTGCTGATATCGTTGTTCATAGTGGAACAAAGTTTTTATCGGGTCATCACGATTGTTGCTCTGGATTTGTTATTGTTAATGATCCCGAACTTGAAGCTCATTTTGATTATATAACAAAAACGCAAGGAGCAGGACTTTCTCCTTTCGATAGCTGGCTTGTTTTAAAAGGTATTAAGACTCTTGCACTCCGTATGGAACGCCATCAGGAAAATGCTATTAAATGTGCAGAATTCTTGAAAAATCATCCAAAGGTAGATAAAGTATTTTATGTAGGACTTCCTGAACATAAATCATATGAAGTTTCAAAGAAACAAACTTCAGGTTTTGGTGGAATGATTTCTTTCACTCTTAAGAGCAACAAAAATGTTAATGAAGTGCTTACGGGTGGGAAGCTTATTATGTTTGCAGAAAGTCTTGGAGGTGTAAATTCACTAATTACATATCCTTTAACGCAAACTCATTGGTCAATTCCTGAATCCATTAGAAATGAAATAGGTATAACCGATACTCTACTTCGCTTCTCAGTTGGAATTGAGAATGCAAAAGATATTATTGAGGATTTAGATAGAATGCTTTCTTTTGCTTAATTTTTTTATTTGATAAAAATAAAAGCATTATGGTTTATCTTTTGATAGCCATAATGCTTTTTGTTCTAATTATATTTATTAAATCAGAGAGAATCTGCTATTTCATATATTAACTTCTCTGTTTTTTCCCATCCAAGACAAGGGTCGGTAATTGAAAGTCCCGGTATATCATCAGTACCGATTTTTTGATTTCCATCAAGGAGATAGCTTTCAATCATAAAGCCCTTAACCATTTTTTTAATATCGTTGTTATATCTTCTGCTATGAAGAACTTCACCTGCAATTCTTATCTGTTCAAGATACTTTTTTCCTGAATTAGAATGGTTTGTATCAATAATAACAGCAGGATTCTGAAGACCGGATTTCATATATAATTCATGGAGGAAAACAAGGTCTTCATAATGATAATTTGGTAAAGCGTTACCATGCTTGTTAACGAAACCACGAAGAATTGCGTGAGCATACGGATTTCCTTCGCTTTTCACTTCCCAGCCACGATAATTAAATATATGAGAATGTTGTGCGGCTGTTATTGAGTTGAGCATAACGGAAATATCACCACCTGTAGGATTTTTCATACCAACAGGAATGTCGAGCCCACTTGCAGTTAGTCTATGTTGTTGATTTTCAACAGACCTTGCTCCAACTGCAACATAAGCAATCAAATCAGAAAGATAACGATGGTTTTCGGGATAAAGCATTTCATCAGCGCAAGCAAAACCCGTTTCAAGGATAGCTCTCATATGTAAATTACGAATGGAAACAATTCCTTTGAGCAGGTCAGGTGAAGAATTAGGATCGGGCTGGTGAAGCATTCCCTTATATCCGTCGCCTGTTGTTCTTGGCTTATTTGTGTATATTCTTGGGATGATTAAAAGTTTATCTGCTGTTTTATCCTGAACAGGTCTTAATAAAGAAATATATTTAAGAACGCTATCCTCGTTATCAGCGGAACAAGGACCAATAACTAATATAAATTTATCAGATTCACCTGATAGAACTTTTTTTAATTCGTTTACCGTATTCTCTCTGATTTGAGCAGCACCTGCAGAAAGAGGGTACATTTCCTTAACAACCTTTGGAATTGGTAATTTACGATAGAATTTCATATTCATAATAATTTTCCTCTTTTCTTTACTTCTTTGGTTTATCAAACCTACTTCTTCGTGAAGTGGAAAGTCTCATCATTTGTCTTATTTCATCAATATTTTCATTTTCAATATATTTTCTTAATCGTTCAAACTCCGCTGAAAAACGGTCCATTTCATCAAGAAGAGATTTTTTGTTAGCTATAAAAAGTTCAGACCACATTTTGTCGTTAATCTTTGCAATTCTAGTTAAATCTCTAAACGAGTCTCCTGTATATTTTTCAAGCTCAGGTGTTTGATTGCAGGTCATGAGAGTAACGGCAATACAATGGGTTAATTGTGATAAAAATGCAATCATTTTATCGTGATATTCTGGAGATAGTTCTGAGATATTGGCAAATCCTAATTTTTCTCCCAAATCCTTGCATAATTCTATAGCTTCTGTTGTGTTTTTATCTGTTGGGGTTACAATATAGTTAGCACCTTTAAAAACGCTGTCATCAGCAAATTCAACCCCACTTTGTTCGCGTCCAGCCATGGGATGTGCAGAAATAAATTCAACATCATTCCTAAGAATACTTTGAATGTTATCAACAATACATCCTTTTACGCCTGTTACATCAGTTATAATTACACCACTTTTAAAATATTTCTGATTTTGATTAACCCAGTCAACGCAAGCGGAGGGATAAATAGCAACTACAATTAAATCTGCATTTTTAATTAGTTCAGGTGAATCAAATGTTTCACCGCAAGAAATCATTCCCTTTTCCAAAGCATACTCAATATGCTCTTTAGTTCTGGTTATACAGCTCACTTTATATCCTTGCTTAGATAGAGACATAGCGTAGCTACCACCAATAACACCAAGACCGATTATGAGAATGTTTTTATCTTTAGTTAATTTCAAATCAATTCAGCTCCAATGCCAAGTTTTTTTATATCTTTAAAAAAGTCAGGATAGCTTTTGCATACAGCTTCACAACCTTCTATTTCACCACCTGTTATTGATAAAAGCAAAGATAGTGCCATAACTATTCTATGGTCATTGTGGCCGTTAATATGTGCGGTAGGGAAGTGAATAGTTGATTTAGGAATAATTACAGAATTTTCATCAACAATTATTTCAACACCGAATTTAGATAATTCTTCTCCCATTGATGCAATTCTATCGCTTTCTTTAATTCTTAATCTTTCTGTACCCTTAAATATAGCACCATTTTTTGCAGCAGCAAGAGCAAACAAAACAGGACCTAAATCAGGGCAGTCGCTAATATCAATTGTTGGACTTCCATTTTCAATCATTGGGAAAAAGTTTTTATAAACCTTATCACCTTGTAAACTATCACTTTTCAAACCTTCAACTAAAACTGAACCACCTAAACAGTTGAATGCATCAAGAAAAGCAGAATTTGAATAATCACCCTCAACAATATGTTCTCCGCAGATATAATGTTGATTTCCCGAAATATAAAAAGTATTATCTTTTTCTACGATATTTATTCCAAACATTGAAAGCGCATCTAAAGTCAACTTTAAATAAGAATAACTTTCAATAGGGGGGATTATTCTGATTTCGCTGTCGCCATCAAGCAAAGGTAAGGCAAATAAAATCCCTGTTATAAATTGACTGCTAATGTTTCCGTTAACTGTAAATATTCCGTTTGTTAATGGCCCTTTAACAATTAAACCATCATCTATTTGTTGAAATTTAAAGTTATGTTCTAATGATAATTTTTTGTATATATCCATAGGCCGCTTCATTAGTGATGGCGCGCCTAAAAGAGTTATTTCTTTGTTGAACAATAAAGCAATCGGTGCAAAAAAACGAATTGTACTTCCACTTTCGAGACAATTTAAAGGAGAAAGATATTTGATGTTTTTAAAATCAATTCCTTGTATATAAACTGTATCTTCAATAAGTGTATATTCTGCTCCTAATGATTTCAAGCAGTTTAAGGTTGCTTGCATATCCTTGCTCTGTGTGATGCCCTTAATTATGCTTTTTCCCTCTGATAGCCCTGCGCATATCAATAATCTGTGTGCCATACTTTTGGAAGGCGGAGCGGAAATAACTCCATTTGCTATAGACTTTGAGAATGAATATCTCATTTATTTCCCTCCAAGTACTTAACAAGAACATCAATTGCGTGAAGATAACCTAAAAGACCTTCTCCTGTAATTGTATCAATGCAAGCATTTCTTATATAGCTTATTTGCCTAAAATCCTCTCGTTCTTCAACTTTTGAAATATGAACTTCAACAGTTGGAAGCATAGTAGATTTAACTGCATCAAGAATAGCAACGCTTGTGTGAGTATATGCTCCGGGATTTATAACAATACCTTTTGCACCTTTAAAATATGCTTCTTGTATTTTGTCAACTAAATCACCTTCATGATTTGATTGATAAAGAATAGGTTCAACACCTATTTCTTCTGAATGTTTTTTTATCATTTGGCAAAGATCATCATATGTTTCTCTGCCATAATGGTTTGGCTCTCTTATGCCAAGCATATTAAGGTTTGGCCCATTAATTATATAAAGTTTCATAATTCAAAAAATCCTTTATAATTCTATCGGCAATTTTTTCTGGTGTTCCGTCAACAGGAATAATAACATCTGCAGATGAAACATAAATGTTGTATCTTTCATTATAACGCTTAATTATATCGTCTGCTGTTCTTGCAAGAGGGCGGTCATCTGTGGGAATAAGCTCATTTACGGGACGGTCTAAAAAATATACAGTTCCGTTTTGTTTCATACCGTCAACCGAAATCTCTCTTAATATAGCACCGCCACCCGTTGATAAAACTATACCATTTTTGGCACCAAGCTGACAAATTATCTCACTTTCGTTAACACGAAAGAACTCTTGTCCTTCATCTGCAAAAATATCAGATATTTTTTTGTTAAAAACTTTCTCTATAAATGCATCTGAATCATAAAATTGCATATTTAATTTTTCCGAAATAATCTTACCAACAGTGCTTTTACCGCTCCCGGGCATACCTGTAAGAACAATATTTCTTTTAGGCAATCTGATTTTTAAGAAAACCTTGTCAATTGTATCATCGGCATATTTTGTATCCAAAAATATTTCAGATGCCCTGACTGCCTGAGCAACAAGCATATAAAGCCCGCTTTCGGCATTTATTCCAAGAGACTTCGCCTCTCTGACAAGACGTGTATTCAATGGATTATAAACTACATCAACAACACCGCTGAGATTATTGAATTTTTTTAAATCAACCGGTACAGAGTTCCAATTTGGAAACATACCCGAAGGTGTTGTATTTATTATTATTTCTGCGTCACTGTGATATTTATAAAGTTCTTCATAAGTAATAGCCCCATCTTTTGAGGTTCTGCTTACTTTTAAAATAACAGAGGCACCCATAGATTCTGCAACAGCTTTTGCGGTTTTGGATGTGCCGCCCGTCCCAAGGATTATAACTTTTTTGTTAGTTAACGAAATTCCCATTTTGCAAATTAAACTTTCCATGCCAAAAAAGTCTGTGTTATAACCATATAGCTTACCATTGCGATTTACAACTGTATTAACAGCTCCAATTTTTTGTGCTTGTTCGCTAATTGAAAAAAGATATGGTATAACTGCCTCTTTATATGGAATAGTTACATTTATTGCAGAAAATTCTCCCTTTTTCATAAATTCTTCAAGATCTTCTGGAGGAATTTCAAAAATATCATAGGAATATGGAGCAAACTCCTCGTGAATTTCTTTGGAAAAAGAATGTTTTAATTGCTTACCTATACACCCGTATTTCAAAAAATCAACCCCTTATTTGGCAAAATAGTCTGTTCCATATCTTTGGGCAAGGATATCATATATCACAAGAGATGTTACAGCATTTATAACAGGAACAACACGATGGATAATAGCAGGGTCATGCCGTCCTTTTAAATTTTGTACAGTATTTTCCTTTGTTTTAAGATTAACGCTTTTTTGTTCCTTGTAAATTGAAGGTGTTGGCTTAACAGCACTCCTGAAAACAATTGGCATACCATTGGAAATCCCACCGTTAATACCACCGTTATTATTTGTGGTTGTAACAACGCCTTGGTTTTCATATCTGAATTCATCATTAAGATTGCTTCCTTTGCCATATGAAAAACCAAATCCTAAACCGAATTCGACGCCTTTTATAGCAGGTATTCCGTAAATTACCTTAGCAATAACTCCCTCTATTCCATCAAACCAAGGTTCTCCAATACCTGCAGGAACTCCAAATATATAAGTTTCAACAGTACCACCAATACTATCACCTTCAGAAGCTACTGACGAAACTATTTCTTTCATTTGTTTCCATTTTTCTTCGTTTACAGTTGGATAAGTTGCAGAATTCAAGTTTTTTATACTTTCCAAATCAGACGGTTCATCATCATGTATTCCGCCTAAAAATGATATATGAGTTCCTATATGGATATTTTTTTGTAAAAGTGCAGATTGTACTATAGCTCCTGCTGCAACTAATGGAGCGGTCAAGCGTCCCGAAAAATGTCCTCCGCCTCTAAAATCCTGATAACCGTTGTATTTACAAAAAGCGGTATAGTCTGCATGAGAGGGACGGGGAATAAAAACGCTTTCATCATAGTCTTCGCTTCTTGTATTTGTGTTAGGAATAAGTATGCACAATGGTGTACCTGTTGTTCTACCGCGAAAAACACCGCTTATAATTCTGTATTTATCATTCTCTATGCGTTTTGTTGAAATATTTTCAGATGGTCTTCGCTTCGATAGACATAGAGCGATATATTCATTGTTTATTTCCATACCCGGGACAAGTCCATCTAAAATAACACCGATTTCCTCTCCATGGCTTTCACCAAACAAAGTTACGGAAAGGGAAGTGCCAAAAGAGTTTTTCATACTAACATCCTTTCTTAAAAGGAAAATTCATTGTATACATCTTAAATGAAATTTCATTTTATGCAAAAATACTTCTTATTTCATTTTTCCATTGTTCAAGAGGAATTTTTTCTATTTTATAGACACCTGGAGTTTCTACCTTTATAACAGAAATATAGCTTCCGTCGCATTTTTTATCGTGTGTAACTGCATCAAGAATTTTTTCAAGATTTCCGTTTATTACTGTTGGGAGATTGATACTTTTTAATATATCAATCACTTCACTTTTTATATCATCACCACACATGGGAATCATTCCGAGAGCAACACATTCTCCGTGATACATTCCGTTAAGCTCTTCTTCTGCTTCTATTCCGTGACCAAGAGTATGACCGAAATTTAATATTTTTCTGAGTCCTGCTTCTTTTTCATCTTGTTCAACAACGAATGCCTTTATTTTTAATGACAACTCAATAACTTTATCAATTTTCTGAAATGACTGTCCTTCTTTAAAAATAGAATACAACTCTTTACTACTTGTTAGCGACATTTTAAATGCTTCAGAAAGTCCATTTGATATTTGTCTTTGAGGAAGTGTTTTTAAAACATCTGGGTCAATTAAAACTCTCTTAGGTTGATAAAATGCACCAACGATATTTTTAACTCCCGATAAATTGATGGCAACCTTTCCTCCAATGGAAGAATCTACCTGAGAAAGAAGCGTTGTTGGTATATTATAAAAATCAATCCCTCTCATATATGAAGCGGCTGCATAGCCGGCTAAATCTCCAACTACACCACCACCAACCGCAACGACGCAATCAGTCCTTGTAAACTCGTTGTTTAAAAGTGTTTCACAAAGCATTTTGAAATTTTCGAAGCTCTTGGAAGATTCTCCTTGAGGAATGGTTACAACAGTTGGAAATTTACAAAAGCCCTTAATTATTTCGCTATATTGGGTAGGTACTCCTGAATCTGTTACTATGAGACAACGTCTGTTGAGGTTTAAAAGTTGATGTGCTTTATTTAAAACACCTCTTTCAAGATAAATATCATATGGATTATGAGGAATATCAATGCTTATAATCATAAATTACTCCTAAGATAATTAGTTTTCATAGCTTCCAACGGGTTTTATTTTGTCACAAAACCTTGAAAGCATATTAAGCATATCGCGCCCGTTATCAGAATTAAGGTCGCCTTCAATTTCAACATAGAAATAATACTGCCACATAAGCTCTTTCATGGGTCTGCTTCTGAGAGTTCTCATATTATATCCATATAAACCGATAATATCAATCGCTTTTGCCAAAGCTCCTGCTTCATCTGGAACAGTAAATAAAAGTACAGAAAATACACCGCTTTTTTTATTGAATTCAGGATTTTCGGCACGAGTTAGAACGGCAAAGCGAGTAGTATTTGTTCGGCTTGCATTGATGTTTCTTTCAAGCACTTTAAGTCCAAATAAGGAAGCTGTTTGTTCACTTGCTATAGCTGCAATAGTTTTATCGTTTAATTCCGCAACGTATTTTGCAGCTAAAGCAGTATTACTGTAATCTTCAGTTTCAAAACCGTGTTTATTTATAAATTCAGAACACTGTCCTAACGCTTGAGGATGGCTTATAACTTTTTTTATTGTATCCCATGATGCATCAGGAGAAACTAATAAATCATGAGAAACTGCTAAATCGAATATTTTATTTATAAATAATGTTCCCGAGAAAAGCAAATCTGTTACTTGTCCAACTTCTCCATTTGAACTATTTTCAAGAGGAAGCAAAGCAACATCGCATTCACCGTTTTCAACAGATTTATAAGCATCAGAAAAGTTTGAAAATGCAACGGATACTGATGATGGGAATAGTTTCTTTGATGCAATATGAGCAAAAGCACCTTCGGTTCCGCTGTATGCAACTTTAACTCCTTCAAGGAGCTTATATTGATATGATTTTGAAATCTTCATTGTTTCTCTTATGAAATTGACATAGTACGAACGCAATTCTTCATTAGAAACACGTTTAGACCCATTTATAATAACTTCTTCTTCTCTTGATGCATCAAATATGGGCATACCATGAGAGGCTTTGTATTCAGCGACTTTTTTTACCGCTTCCATCCTTCTGCAAAAAAGCTCTGCCATCTGTTTATCAATATCGTTAATCTGCTCTCTTATATTTTTTAACTCTTCCATGTGCATAACTGTTATCCCGTTCAGAAGATAACCATATTATCCTTTCCAAAGAAATTCGTTTAATTCAAACTATTATTAAATGATAATTATATAAATTGTAAAAGAACCCCAAAATAGTGGATATTTCATCGTTCTTTAAATGTAATTATAATCCTAAAATTATTTTTTGTCAATGTTAAATCTCCCAAATTGGATATAAAAAAATGTAAAAATTTTTTTTAAAAAGAATAATTTATATAAATAATCTCGCCTTTGACATTGAAATCAAGGGCGAGATTTTGACTATATTTTGTATATAAGGTCAGTGTAATTTGGATACGGCCAAAACTCGGATGCTGTGTATAACTGAGCTTCATCAACATATTCTCTGAGCTTTGCCATAAGAGGGATAATTTTATTTTTCATATGCTTGCCAACATCTAATGAGCTTTTCTTTGTTGGTGTTTTATTAGATTCATCTTTTAAACATTCGCAAGTTTTATAAATTTCATCGCACAAAATAGAAAGTTTTTTTAGAGTTTCAATTTCAAATGTACAAAGAATATTGCTTGAAACATTTTTCTTTAAATTTATTGTTTCAGATAATTTGCAACAGTAATTAGAAATTGATGGTAATATATCTTTTATAACCATATCAAGCATAGTCTGACATTCTATGTTTACGGTTTTGTTGTATGTTTCCATCATAATTTCATAATGGGAACTAATCTCATTTTCTTTAAGAATTCCATTACTGCTTAATAGTTCAATGTTTTTAGGGTCAAGAAAATGGGGAAGTGCATCAACTGTTGTTTCCAAATCCAAAAGCCCTCTCTCTTTTGCTTCCTTTTTCCATTCAGCAGAATAACCATCACCATTGAATAGAATTCTTTGATGGGTTTCTAATGTTTCTTTAATTAGTGCTGAAACATTTTCTTTGAAATTACATTCAGAGCTATTTTCAAGTCTGTCAGCAAAACCTTTCAAAACATGTGCAACCATTGTATTTAGCATTGTGTTAGTTATTGCTATGGATTGAGACGAACCAACCATTCTGAATTCAAACTTGTTTCCTGTAAATGCAAATGGAGAGGTTCTGTTTCTATCCGTTGTCTCTTTTGGAATCTCAGGTAATGCATGAACGCCAATTTCAAGATTGCTTTTTTTAGTTCCTTTATATTGTTTATTGTTAATTATAGAATTTATTATTTCAGTAAGTTCATCACCAAGGAATATTGAAACAATAGCAGGTGGTGCTTCTGCCGCTCCGAGTCTATGGTCGTTTCCCGCGGTTGCAACAGCAATACGAAGCAAACTCTGATATTCATCAACGGCTTTAATAACAGCAGAAATAAACAACAAAAACTGTAAACTATCTGCAGGTGATTTTCCCGGATTGAGCAAATTATAACCGGTATCTGTAAATAAAGACCAATTGTTGTGTTTGCCGCTACCGTTAAATCCAGCAAATGGCTTTTCGTGTAAAAGGCATACCAATCCATGTTTATGAGCAACATTTCTCATTGTTTCCATAATGAGCTGATTGTGGTCGCAAGCAATGTTAGCGTTTGTGTATATGGGAGCTAATTCATGCTGTGCAGGAGCAGCTTCATTATGTTCTGTTTTAGCAAAAACTCCCATGCTCCAAAGTTCTTCATCAAGTTCTTTCATAAAAGCATTTATTCTCGGCTTAATTGCACCAAAATAATGGTCATCAAGCTCCTGCCCTTTAGGAGGTTTTGCACCAAACAATGTTCTGCCGCAGAACAAAAGGTCTGTTCTTTTTTTATAAAGCTCTTTATCAATAAGGAAATACTCTTGCTCTGCTCCAACTGTTGTAATAACTTTCTTTGCATCTCTTCCAAAAAGTTTTAAAACTCTAAGAGCTTGCTCATTTATCAATTCCATAGAACGTAAAAGAGGAGTTTTTTGATCAAGGGCTTCTCCTCCATGAGAACAGAAAACTGTTGGGATACATAATGTATTATCTTTTATAAACGCATAGGAGGTAGGATCCCACGCTGTATATCCTCTTGCCTCAAATGTGGCACGAAGTCCACCGGATGGGAAGCTGGAAGCATCCGGCTCACCTTTTATAAGGCACTTTCCGGAAAATTCAAAGATAGCATTTCCCTCTTTATCACAAGCAAGAAAACTATCGTGCTTTTCTGCTGTGATTCCTGTTAAGGGTTGAAACCAATGAGAATAATGAGTTGCACCTTTTTGAATAGCCCAATCTTTCATTGCATTTGCAACTGTGTTGGCAATATTACGATCTAATTCTTTTCCGTTTTTAACCGAGTTTTTAAGAATGTTATATGTTTCTTCGGGTAAATATGCCTTCATAACATCATCGCTAAAAACATTTGAACCAAAGTTTGTTGTGAAATCATTGATATTCATAAAATTCAAATCCTTTTTTGGAAATATATGCTTGAAATTTTTTTAGTTATGTGGTATCATTTCTTTTGAAAAAATTTGGAGATGTATTATGGAAAGTAGAAAAAAAATGTTTTTAAACGGAATCAGCGACGGAATACCAATAGCACTCGGATATCTTTCTGTCTCGTTTGCATTTGGTATAACAGCAGTTAACAGTGGTTTGAGTGGACTTAACGCTGTAACTATATCTGCAACTAACCTTACATCTGCAGGTCAGATTGCAGGTGTTGATATAATTGCCGCATGTGGAACGTTACTTGAAATGGCGCTCGCTCAATTAGTTATAAACTTGAGGTATATGTTGATGAGCTTGTCTCTTTCTCAGAAAAAAGATGACAGTTTTACATTACTTGACAGATTGGTTGTTTCATTTGGAATAACCGATGAAATATTTGCAGTTGCTTCAGCGAAACATAGAATTTATCCTGCTTATATGTATGGATTGATTCTAATGCCATTTATAGGATGGACATCTGGAACATTTCTTGGTGCATTTTCAGGTGAAATACTGTCGTCGGATATGAAATCTGCCTTAGGAATTGCCATTTATGGGATGTTCATTGCAATAATTATTCCACCGTCAAAAAAAGACAGGGGAGCTTTATTAGCTATTGTTGTATCTGTAACTGTTAGTATAATAATTTATTACATACCGTTTTTTGATTTCATCACTGAGGGTTTTTCAGTGATAATTTGCGCCGTAATTGCTTCTATTATTGCTGCAATTGTAAAACCAATAAGGGAGGAGAAAAAATGATTCCTTTGTACATACTTGTTATGGCAGGCGTTACTTATTTTATAAGAATGATTCCGTTTACCTTTGTAAATAAAAAAACAGATAATATTTATATAAAAAGCTTTCTTTACTATGTGCCGTATGCTGTTTTGGGAGCAATGACAGTTCCATCAATATTCTCATCAACGGGTAATATTTATACTGCTATTGTTGGATTTGTTGTTGCAATGATACTTGCTTTTCTAAACAAATCACTTTTAACGGTTGCTGTAATTTCCTGCGTTGCAGTTTTCATTTCGGGTTGTTTTATGTAAAACTGATACTATAATAATTTCACTACGAAAAAAATTATTTGTTCAGAATTTTAAGAATTTGAGACACATTTTCAACTTCGAATGAAGGCGAAATACACCCATCAACCCATTTACCATTTGACTTCACCCAAATTGTTTTATATCCCGCCTTTGAAGCTGCATCGATATCATTGATTGGGTGGTCTCCAACATAAAATAATTTACTTTCTTCAATGTTCAATCTACGTGCCATTTCATGGAAAATTGATGTATCGGGTTTATTTTTTCCATATTCTCCGCTCACAATTATTTCATCAAATAAATTACCCAAATTCAGCATAGATATTTTCTTTCTTTGCAACTCTGATTTTCCATTTGTAATAAGAGCTAATTTATAACCATTTTCTTTTAGCTTTTCAAGCGTTGGTATGGTAAAATCGTAAGGCACAGCCGCTTCATAAAAACAAGAAAATACAATTGATTTGAATTGTTTTTCAGTTATTGGTGTTTTAAAATAACCCAAACTGAAAACATATCTTGCTATTGAATCCCAGCCCTCATAAAGATGATTTTTATCACCGTCTTTTATAGCAATACATATATCTCTCGGAGTAACATTCTCCGAGAGATATTGCTTTAATGCTTCATAAAAAATATCTTGAAGTGCATCAAAGGTTGCATATCTGTCAAACAGGGTATGGTCCAAATCAAATACAATACCTTTTATGGATTTCATATTACTTCAGGAGCGGGATAATCAACATCTAATGTATCAACAGTAACAGACTTCATTATAACAGGAGTGAGGGGCTTATCAGAGAAATCGGTTCTGACATTAGCAATTCTGTTCACAACATCAAATCCTTCTGTAACCTTGCCAAATGCAGCATATGCACCATCAAGATGTGGAGAATTTTTATGCATAACAAAAAATTGAGAACCTGCAGAATTAGGATTCATAGCTCTAGCCATTGAGAGAACACCCTCTGTGTGCTTTAAATCGTTTTTAAAACCGTTTTGTGAGAATTCACCTTTTATTCCATAGCCAGGGCCGCCTGTCCCGTTTCCGCGAGGGCATCCACCCTGAATCATAAAACCGTTAATAACTCTGTGAAAAGTAAGTCCGTTATAAAAACCTTTTTTTATTAGGGAAATAAAGTTGTTAACTGTGTTTGGAGCTATTTCAGGATAAAGTTCTGCTTTGAAAATCTCACCTGATTCCATTTCAAAAGTAACTATTGGGTTCATTTGTCCTCCTTGTTTCATCTTAAAGATGATAATTGATATTTTTTCTAAAATTTCGCAAAAGAAAAAACCGGATACGAATGTATCCGGTATTTTGGAGCGGGTGACGGGAATCGGACCCGCACGGCCAGCTTGGAAGGCTGGAATTCTACCATTGAACTACACCCGCAAAAACCTTACTTTTTGCCTGCCCAAATAATATACCATAAAAAATTCGTTTTGTCAATACTTTTTTGAAAATTTCTAAAAAAACTTGGAATTTTTATTTTTGATTTATAGTATAATTTTAATGTAAAATACGAAAAGGAGAGAAAATTCAGCTTAAACTATGAAATACTTACACTTTAAAGGAACATTTATCATTTTAGCATTATTTTTATTGCTTAATCATTTTTCTTTTTATGGACTTGCTCAAGATGAAAATATCATCTACCCATTAGATATTCCAACAGAAAAATATTGGTTCGACGAAGCTGTTCAAAATTCAAATTATTCTCCAAACATTGAATGTAAATCATTGCTTCTTATGGAAGCATCAACAGGAAATGTTATATATGCATCAAATGAAAACGAAAGACTCCCTATTGCATCGGTAACAAAGATAATGTCAATATTACTTACAGTTGAAGCTATTCAGAAAGGAAAAATCTCAATTGACGATATTGTTACAGTCAGTGAATATGCATCGTCTATGGGTGGATCACAGATTTTTCTTGAAAGTGGAGAAAAAATGTCTGTTAACGATTTGCTTAAGTCTCTGATCGTGGTTTCTGCTAACGATTCTGCGGTTGCTTTAGCTGAACATATATATGGCAGTTCATCATCGTTCATTTTAGCAATGAACGAAAAGGCAAAAGAATTGGGAATGAAAAATACAAGTTTTAAGAATACAACAGGACTTGATGAGGAAGGACATTATTCTTCTGCTTTAGATGTTGCTTTGATGACAAAGGAATTGCTGAAGTATGATATGATATTTGACTATACAACAATTTGGATTGATTCTATAAGAAATGGTGCGTTTGGACTTTCAAACACCAATCGTCTTGTAAAGTTTTACGATGGTGCAAATGGTATGAAAACAGGTTATACAGATAAAGCGATGTATTGTCTTTCTGGAACAGCAAAAAGAAATGATATGCAATTGATTGCTGTTGTTTTAGGAGCAAAAACTTCTAACGATAGATTTGCGGCAACAAAATCACTTTTAGATTATGGATTTGCAAACTTTTCTGTTGTAATACCGGAAAAATTATCAGTTGAAAAAATTGTTATAGATGGAGGAGAAGAAAAACATTTATCAGCTGATTATACACCAACATCAATTCTTTTGAAAAAAGATGATAAGAAATCGATTGAACAAAAAATATTCATTGATGAAAATATTATAGCACCTGTAAAAAAAGGGCAGGTT
>JAZNIJ010000131.1:0-8164 GCA_045577455.1 Eubacteriales bacterium | reverse complement strand
ACGGTTGTCGGAAGTACCGCTTTGTGCTCGGTCTATATATTCGCCGACTACCGTATAATTATGAGCTGCCGCATATTCATAACAGATTTTTAACTGTCCTTCAATTGATTGCTCCGTCTGTCTTTTACAAGAGAAACGGGCATATATTACTACATTCATTTTAACACCTCCTGTACTTGTTATTTTAATTTTATTTAGATTTGGTTTATTTGTCGAATGTGTGGGAGCTACCCGACACCGCTAAATGCCGGGTAGCTGTCTTTTTAAGCATACTCAGGATGCTTTTCTAACCATTTATTAAAATATTCCTTACCGAAATCGCTTTCGTAAAACTTTTTGATTTCGGGAACCATAGCCGAGGCAAAAGAATCAAGAACCTCTTTCGGCAGTTCAATTTTACTGTAATCAACGGGTTTGAAAGAGAACTCGCCGCGGGTATCGGTAGCAAGATAATAAATAATATATTTGATGGTATCAATAAATTTCATTAGCATCACCTCGCATCCCTGTCACGCTGTCGCTGAAGGTATTTGTAGTAATGAGCACAAGCTTTCAGTATAAAATCTTCAAATTCTTTATCCTTAACCTTTGGTGCTATTGCTTGCAATTTTTCCATAGGCACTTTTACCATTGGCTTCTGATTCGGCTTTTCAGTTGAAAGTGTGTTTTCCATACTTTCAACTGTAAGTGTACCTGCATTGAAATCCTTGTGCATGTGCCAAGCCTGAGAATATGATGGTGTGCAGTCCTGTTCTTCAATAATTTTTAACAGGTCATATTGTGTTTGGTCATCAAGGTACGAAAGCTCAACACCGACGGAAAATGCAATTTTATCTTCGTCCATAAGGTCGAGCAATTCGGGAATGAGATTTGTAAGACGGATATATCGCTGTACCTGCCTGCCACTTTCAGTTTCTGAAACAAGGTCGGCACTCTCTAACTTCCCGACAATTTGTCGGGAAGTTAAGTCTGTTCTTGTACCTTGCTTCTTGATTGCTTCAAGTTTCATTTTGTAAGCAAACGCTCGTTCCGACGGTAATATTTTCTCTCTGTGAAGATTGCTATCAACGAGCATTACTGCCGCTTCATCACGGGAAATTGCATAAATAAAGGCAGGGACTTCTTTCATCCCTGCCTTGACTGCTGCGTGCAAGCGTCTGTGACCGCTTATCACCTCATATTCATCTGTATTTTCAATAGGTCGTAAAAGTATCGGAGACAAAATACCTTGCTCCTGAATACTGCAGATAAGATTATTCATCTCTTCATTATCAAGCACCTTATACGGATGTCCTTCAAAGGGACGGATTTTCTCCACCGGGATATTTACCGGTGCTTTTAATTTTTTGTTAGCCATTTTATCGGCTCCTTTCCTGAATTTTATTTGTATTTGTTTTAGTTTTATAGTCATCACGGGTATAACGCTCATGCATTCTTGAATACTCATTGATGCTATCCATTCTGTTTACTACATCCTCAGCCCTGTATTTAACTCTGTTTAAAATTTTGATGTTCTTTCTTGCAACTCTCATAGCGGCAGTAAGAGTTGCAATGTCTTCACGGATTTCATTCTGCAGATTTTCATCACCTGCACGGACTGCACATTTTAATTTGTTTCTGAATGCATTTCTTGCTTCATCCATTTCCTTTAATTCCTTTTCAGTGTTTGTAATTAGTGCTTCAAGGTCTTCGTAACTTTCAACATTGTTATCAAGCAGTAAATTCTGTTCTTCGCAAAGCTGGTCAAATTTCAAAAGCTCCTGTTCAAGATAAATTTCAACATTATTGCAATGCGGATGCTCCTTAAACATAAGCAGCCCTTTACACAAGCAAGTGTAAGAGCTGCTGATTCCGCTTTTGTAATTGTATGGGTTGCCGTCAAAGAATAAGGTTTTGAAAGTGATTGAATCGTGAGTAACTTTTCTTGTGTAATGTCTTTTAGTCAGTATTACTTCTTCAATATCGTTAATTGCATAACCGTCACCAAGGTCACAAAGCCATACGGGACGATTAAATCTTTTGTGATAAACTGTTGGTTCGGGACGGTTGAAATCAAAAGTATAACCCTTCTTTTCCATTTGCCAAATGAAAATTCTGATGGTTGAACTGCGTGAGAGACAATCATCAATATGAAATTTCAGCAAATCGTGTTCGTGATTTTCTCCGTATTTTTCTTTGAGATAGGTCATCCTTCTCGGAGCTTTATGCGGCTTTTCAACTATTGATAAACCGTATTTAATGCAAAGCTCGTCAGATGTTTTTCTCATAAGTGCATAGCTTTGTTTGCAGGCATTGAACTTTTTTCCGTCAACCATTGAAACACTATTCACAACAAAATGATTATGAATGTGTCCTCGGTCAAGATGAGTTGCTACAATAACCTCGTGTCTGTCTCCCCATAATTTTTGTGCAAGTTCTTTTCCTATCTCATGAGCAAGCTCAGGTGTAACTTCTCCCGGCATAAAACTCTGATAACCGTGAAAAGCTATTATCCCATCCTGCTTATGAAACAACTTTTTTGTTTCTGTCATCTGGTCACGGGCAAACTCAGGGTTGCAATTTATTCCGCTTACAAAATATTGCATTTCTGTTTTTTCACTTTCAACAGCATAATCAATTACATCTTTGAGTGATTGCAATTCGCTGTTAGTGTAATAATCATTAAGCGTTTTATCGGGATTCATTGCGTAATCAACAACACCTTTCAGGTTCCCTTTAACCGACCATATTTTTGTTACTGCCAATATTCATCCTCCTTACTCAACTGAAACTGTGCCGATATTTTCTTTTCAAGTTCACGAAGAGAAAGAATAGCGGCACGCAATTCTTTCTCATTAATCCAACCTTTTGCATTTGCAACTCTCGCAAGCTGATTTAAATTGTTACCGACTGCTCGCATTTCTCTGATTAAAACTGTGTAATCAACAGGCGGAGCTTCTTTAATGTTCTTGTAATAAAGCAGAAACCGAATCATTTTTGATTTTGAAATCTTCATTATGCTGCAAAGATAATTAAGTCTTTCGTAATCTTCTTCGGTAAAATATGCTTTTACAAGTCTCGTCTTTTTGTTTTCTTTCAAAAACTTTCACCTCTTTTCTGTTTTGATTTTCGGGGCGACTGCTCCCAAAACGGATTTTGTGGTACCAAAATCCAATGCTCGTTAAAGTAATACCGCTGTTTTAAATGAAAAAAGCACCCGATTATTCGGGTGCAAAAGAGTTGACATTACAGGGGTGGCTGTAGTATCCTTTATACAGAATAAGCGTATCAGAGGTGAAACAATGGCACAAATTACTTATGAAATACCGATGCTTTCAGCAAGAGGAATTATCTCTTATGCTGAAAAGCAAAATGAAGAAACATATATTTTTAATCTTAATAGCAGTGCAACTGCAAAATGTTTGATGAATAAAGAAAACAGTTTGCAGGAAGACTGTGCTATGTTTTATCAGTTAATGAGTGTTTTAACTTCTGATAAATTTACTCAGCCGAAGAGCGATACAAAAATTTCTGACCTCTCTGATGTGATAGTTTACATTGACTTCGGTGGAATTTTTGACAGAGATGCAAAGAGCGAACGTATCCGTTTAAGACAGTTAAAAGCAAAATCAATGTTCCGTCCCGAGGGAATAAATATTGATTTAGGAACAGGTATGAAAAACTTTGTTGCCTTTGAACGCTCTGCAAGTATGAGCAGAAACGCTCGTTTATCTTTCATAAGAAGTGATGTTTATGAAAAAGTCAAAGCAAGAATAGAGCTTGATATGAACATCGGTTTATGTCAGTTAAGTAAGCTTTACGCTTACAACGGACTTATGTTTTCGGGCGGTACAAGAATTGAAAGCAAACATATTTTTGATAAAGACAGTATTGTTATCATAAAAACTTGGGAAAGATTTATTAAAACTCACGCAGTAACTGTTACATCAAAAGATAAAAATACGGCAGTAAAAAAATACAACCGAGCCGAAAAGGATATTGAATTTTCTTACGATTCATTTGACGGCGAAGGATTTATCTCTCCTTCATTCGCAAAAGAAATTGATAAACAGTTTTGTGGTAAGCATATTCACTCATCTTTTCAGATTCGTTTGCCTTACATAAAAGGTATGGTACATGAGGTTGATTTCAAATCTTTTCTTAAAAGTTTAGGTATATATTCTGTTAAAGATATGTGGTGTGTTGAGCATCCTGTTGATAAGATAAACCTTATTTTTACCGATACAATGTTCAAAGGTAAAGGTTGGTTAAGTGAAAACAATTTAACCTTTAACGATTATCTTGAACGCTGTAAAAAGTACAGACACTCGTTATACATTTCAAATGTAGGTAAAGGTGAAGATGAAAATTTAACTGAACTTAACTTTCAGTTTTTAAATACCGTTGCAATACCTGAAGAAAAATTCAGACCTAAAGATTTACCTTTAGGTTGGAAAGACAGTCCGTCACGTGATAAAAGAGAGTGGCTGACTAAAGCAACGGAGCAGGCATATTACGATTACTGCAATAACAGAAAATACAGAATAGATTATTATACGAAACATTTAGATGACGGTGATGAAGATTTAAAAACAAAAGCAAGGCTTATTAACAAAAATTCATTGCTCATTGATGAACCGTTCTTTGCGAAAGACATTGACGATATTGCAGAAAACATTTTAAGAAAATATGCGATAGGTCAGCTTTTTGTTCAGGGTGATAACAGATATTTATCTGCTGATTTAATGTCACTTTTTTCTTTCCTTGCAATCGGCAGCAGAAAATATGCCGACATTAGTAATGAAGAATTATCAGGCAATTTTGTTTATGCACCCGGCAACAGCTACGGCACAGATTACAAATATTCGCTTCTTCGCAATCCTCATATATCTAAAAACGAAAGTGTGCAGGTGCGACCTTTAAAGAATGTGGGATATTACAGAAACAAATATTTCAGCCATTTAACCGATGTTATTATGGTGTCGGATAATTCTGATATACCCATGAGACTGGGCGGAGCTGATTTTGACGGTGATATGGTAAAAACAATTGCTGACCGCATTATTATTTCTTATCTTTACACAAAGGAAACAGAACCTGAGTATTACAACAAAAGCGATAATACCTTGCCGCTTTTATTCATACCGACGGAAGAACCAATAATGTCAGATGCAAAGGATTGGGAAGCAAGATTTGAAACTGTTAAAAATACTTTTTCCTCCCGTGTTGGTCAAATCTCAAATGCTGCACTCAACAGAAGTATTTTAGCTTATGACGAAAATTCAAAGGGCAAAAAAGCACAGTACAGAAAAGAAACGGAAACTCTTGCTATTCTCACAGGCTTGGAAATCGACTCTGCAAAAAGCGGTGTAAAGCCTGACCTTTCGGAATATCTTGTAACAAACAGGGCTCCGAAAAGTCTGTTTCTTAAATACAAATCTCTTATTGAAAAACAGAATGAACGCAGGTCTTGGTACGAAAAGACTTATGACCAACAATTCAGAGAATTCTTCAAAAACACCGATTGGTTGAGTATCAGCTCAAACCTTGAAAGACTGCCTTTATATGCTTATGAGCTAAAAAGGAATACTCCTAAAGCTAAAGGAAAAACTGCACCTGACAACGCAGTTTTCACATTTGCTCAAAATCCCGATTGGAAATCAGGTCTTGATAAAAAGAAACTCGCTCGTGTTTCTGCTTTGATGAATGATTACGAGCATTGCTTACGAAGAATCCGTAATAACAGAAACAAGTCTGACATTCCTGAAAGAAAGTCTGATATTGAGCGTATTTTGTTTATGCGTGGTCAGGAAAATGACTATGATACAGATGAGCTGTATGCACTATTTACCGATTTTACACCCGAAGAGATTGAAGAAATCTATACTCAGATGCAGGAGCGTAAATGGCAGTTTATGCTACCCGAAGAAAGAGAGAAGTTTTTAAGGTCATATCTTATCTGTGACCGCTTTGAACCTTACATTGAGTTGTTCTGTGATTTCAGGAATAACGGTGACAGGGTGTTTTCTGATATTATCTGCGACAGATGTTCAGAAAACAAGCTGAACAATCTCACTTCGCTTCATTTTGACAATGACAGTGATGAAATGATTGCTATGATGTTGGCATACAGAAACAAATCAAAAACCTACGATTACAAGGAAGCGGTAACGGAGGAATGCAGAAAGCTTCTTTCAAAAATCGTCAGATTGAATGATGTAGTTCCCTATGTTGTTGCGGCAGGCTACAGAAGATATATCTTTGATATTTTACTGAGCGAAACAGAGAAATATATCGTTGAAAGAGGTGTGTCTTATGTTAAATGAAATAGCTGAGTTTAAGGCTTACACAGAAATACCTATATACAAGCGTGACAACAAAAACGACAACAGTTTTCTCGGCAGATTCACCCGTGAGGGCATACAAGGATTTGAGGGATTTCCGAGAGTGCTGACCATTATTGCAAGAGGATATATGTTCAAGAACGGTACTGCTGACATTGAATATGCAAGACGGGCAATCTCTGCTTGGTGCAGTATCCCCGACAAAGATGTTACAAAAGAAAAAGAAGAGTGGCGATTCAGGACAGATTTCAGAGAGTACCACAGCGAGTTTCCTGAGCTTGTTACAGAAAACGGTTCAGGTTGGTTTTACAGGCATTTTCACAATGCTATGAATTTCGTTCAAAACAATACAGACAAGTTCACATCAAAAGAGGTTGATAAATATTCTCTTATGGATAAGAACTTTGATACCGTTTGGCGTGACAAGGTTACTCGTATGCATTTCAGCACTTATTACCTGAAAACAAAAGGTGCCTGGATTTTAAGATTTGATGATATACTTTCATCTGCATTAGAACTTGGCGAACTCAAAAATAAGGATTTTGAACTGTCCGAAGAAACGAAAGCAAAGATGTTTGATTTTACAACAGCACCGAGCACAGCCAATGCACTTGAAACTCTCATAAAGTATTACTATGCCAACCGACTGGAGGATACAGATTGGGTTGTGCTTCCCGTTGTAAATTTTGATGCATATTTCGGTTCAACATCATTTTCAAAGAAGCGATTAACCGAACTCGTCAAATCCGGTGCCATTGAGCGTGAGAATAGTTACAATGTGAGTAGGTATAGGGTGAATGAGGTGTTTACTTAAATAATATTTATTTTCTCAAGAGGGGTATTTTTAGCTCACTTTTGCACTTAGTACAACGGGCTGAATGCACCGATTATCAAATAGAAATGGCTTCAATGATGTATTGATTGTTTCGGTAATTTCTATCCAATAATTTCGATTCTATCAAAATCGTTGTTACGTAATTTGGGAATACACATTTTATTGAACGAAAGCTAAATATCAGTCTATTTAGTAAAACAAAAAGCCCCGTTGGAAAAGCAGAAATCTGCAATCACAACGGGGCTTTAGCTATGTCTGAAAATCACATCCATGCATTCGACATTACATATAATAAATTCTATACTATAAACAACAATTATACTGCTAAAATGTACTGATTGTTTCGTAGAATATTCTATTTAACGAATTAGGCTCTGTAACCCTTTATAAACCAAGGGGTTACAGGGCCTTTTTACCATTTTATTGACCACAATAAATATTAAGTTTTTCCATTTGTAATTTCTTTTGTTCGAGTGAAGAATGAACATAGGTATTGAGGGTGATATTGACATTTGAATGACCTAAAATCTCACTTAATGATTTTATATCAACTCCGGCTTCAACACATCTTGTTGCAAAAGTGTGGCGTAACGCATGATAGTTAATTTCTGGAAGGTCACATTCCCTTAAACATTTTTTAAAAGCATATTGCAAAGTTCGTGGATCTGTATAAGGGTATGTTTTTCCTTCAATAACAAAGCGATTATTATTTTGTTTGTTTTTTAATAAGATTTTTTGCAGAATATTAGAAATTGGAATAGTACGATTTGAGGTGTCTGATTTCGTGTCACTCAAAATTAAAACCGTTTTTGAAGAACCATTTTGTTTGTTTAAATTTTTGATTCGCTCAACTGAACTGTCAATATGGATAATTCCATTTTCTAAATCGATATTTTCCCATTTTAACCCACAAACCTCTCCAACCCTCAACCCGGCATAAAGTGATAACAAAATACCAATTTTTGTTTCATTTATATCGGTTAACAATATTCTTTCTAATACTCTC
>JAZNIJ010000130.1:0-5601 GCA_045577455.1 Eubacteriales bacterium | reverse complement strand
TACATACATCTTTTCCTTCGTAACTATCTCTCCCATAAATGTGTAATCATCCAACTCAAGCATTCTCTTCTCACCGTAAAAAGAATTAAGCCCAACTTCACTGTATCTAATAATTTTATCATCAAAGTTACGGAGAAATTCTACTACCTCTTTTTCCTTTTCCAAAACCTCGTTTTTCTTCTTTACAACCTTCTCGTTCTCCATAGTTATAGCTTTTAAGTAGCTTATTATTTCTCTTTTTGTTAGCTCTACATATTCCTTTGCACGTTGTTTCTTCTCTTCCACACAATTCTTCGGGTTTGTCAAACTCATATATGCATCAGTATTAAGTTCTTTTAATACATCCTGTGGCAGTTCTCTTTTAAATTTCTCCATTTCTTTTTTCAGCACACTGGTTACAATACCTCTATACTCTTCCTTGCTGATGCGATATATGTCAATTGGATTTTGTGCACTTCGTATTGACTTTGGGTCTTTAGATTTAAGACACTTTTCACATATACCGCTAAAATGTTCTATGTATACCTCTTTTTCGGGTAATTTTACTTTTCCTCCGCCAACCATATTTCTAATGAATTTTATCGGTGATTTCAAAAAGTCCGCCCCAAGCTTAAATAGATAAGCTTCAGGAAATTCTATAATATCAAAGTAATTAGGATAATAATACGGATTTTCTATCACACATACTTCACCACAACTCTCACAGTGATATATTTCATAACATGTCTTAGGAAACGCAAAACTCATAGTACATAACCTCCTTAGTTCCATATATCAAGTCTCAACATTTTGTCTGCCATTTTATCAAACAACTCCTGTATCAGGTAATCATCGCCTGAATATCCCACGTTGCTCCCATCAGCACAGGCATTTTCTAAAATGTCTGTGTATTCAAATGAGTACTTATAAAATTCCAGATTTTCCTCAACGGGTATGTATACTTCCCCTGACGTTTCAAACTGTCTCTTTAAGTAAATTATGTCTATTTGCATTTCGAGTATTTGTTTTCTTAGCATATTCATAACGTCATCATTATAAAGTTGCAAATTCAGATAATTAATAAAGCTTTGTTTTGCGTGCTTAACATACGCCTTTACAATCCTGTGCTTTTCCTTTTTTATACCAAAATGCTTTGTATTTCTGAGAAGTTCATACGCCACAGTGTCAAGTTTCTGGATAAACTCTACTGACAATCCTCCTTTGAATTTCTCCTCAAAAGGCTCAATTATCTTTTTTGCAAAATTGTATTTAAGTTCTTCAAAAGCCATCATTAATTCAAAGTATTTGACTTTTGGGTCTTCTGGAGTAAGAACAATCACTTTCTGATCCTTTTTTGCGCATTCTTCACACAAAAATTCCCTAGGCTGACAAAAGTAATAACCATTACCACTATCGTCAGCAGGCTTATAATATTTTTTAAGCATCTCTTCATGCTCGTATACACCATCCTTTCTCTCATCATAATCAATAACCAAGCTTTTGCTACAATTATCACAATGTATTATTTCTCCAAATATACTAATTGTTTTCATTATATGTCTCCTTGCCTAGTATCAATATTTAAAATTATTTCTAAATCGCTTAAACTATCTTTCATAAGTATTTCTTTATCCATAAAACCACTCCCTTCGATAATCTTCCTCTTAATCATACAGTAATCAGATGGACATATATTGGGGTTGTAAATTATTTGATAGAAAAACGACACAAAAAATGCACCTCCAAAAGCATCTGCCTTTTGGGGGTGCATATCATAAATCCTTGCTGCTTTTTATCCAAACACACAGTTTTATTTGTTTCCTTTTTATGATGCTAAGCATTTAGTTTCCGCAACTTTGCCTAACTTTGTTAATATTTCCACAAAATTTTCATTACTTATCAATTCGGGATATGCATTAACAAATTCGGTATAATACTTTTCCTCTTCTTCTACATTTTCTAAATAATGATAAATTAAAAAAAGTAAAAAGTTGAGTTGTTTTTTCTGAGGTTCTTTTTCTAAAACTCTATGTATAAATTCAGAAATATTCGTTATATATTCAAATGTATATGAAGGTTTTCCGAATATACTATTGTATGTTTTATATGCGTTCATAAAATTTGTAAAACTATCTTGCTGGTATAACTTTAAAAAAACTTTACTGAATTTCCAACCTTTATCATTTGTGATATTCTTACATTCTTCTATATGGCTTAACGCAGCCTTAATATTTCCTTCAAAAAAATAATATATTGCAATAAGCAGTTTGTAGTCATAACCATTCTTCTCATGCACACATGCCAGGTCTAATAGTTTTTTCGCATTACGCATATGATGATATTCATTATCATCATAATACAATTGTACCTCATGATTTGCCATGAATATATAACACCAATAAAGCCGGTTTCCTATAACATTTTTCAACATTTTTATCATAGGGACAGCATCATCACATTCCTTCAATATTCTATTTATCTCACAGAATATCTGGCTTGCATCTTTGAATTCTGACAAAAACAAATGAGTGGTTGCAAGTATATAGTCAAACGCAAGATTTAATTGTGTTGCATGTTTTTCAAAGTCCCTAGTTTCAGTAGTTTTATAAATTTCTATATCCCTGATTGGCTTAAAGGTAATATCCATCTCCCGCTGCAGTATTTTATGACTCACACTAGGCATTGGATTGTGAAAAATTACGCTATCTAAATGTAGTTTACAACTTATATCCTCTTTTTCTCCACCTGAAACGCTTCTCCCGTATATTACAAATTTGCATTTTGTTTTTTTGCATAGTCCATCATAATCTTTCTTATCAATATATTTCTCTTTCATTTTGTTTGAAACAAACTGCGAAAGAACAATAACTTTATAGTTTTTTCGCTCATTTTTTAATCTATATTGAAATTCCTTAACAAATTTGTCTCTTATTAAAGAAAACTGCTTCTCATCCTCCATATCAACAGAAAAAATTATTCCATATTCGTTGCTCTTAAATTTAGGTAATTTGCGCTTGTTTGTAATAATAAATAATATTCCTAAATGAATCAACAAAATTGATAGCACAATGAGCCACGACTTTTTGCTGTTAATATTATATAGTGGCATAGCGGCAACATTAAACCCCAAATAACTAACGAACAAGAAAAAATAAACATATTTATGATAACATAAAACATCTGTAAATGATTGTGCTGTTTTAACCTTTTCCATTATATTCTCCATTCATCATTATTGTAAAATCCGGTTTGTGTAACTGTTTATTATTATAACAAAATTTTACAAAAAATACAAGTATTATACACTATTATGTATTTTTAAGTACCGTGTATTTTAATTTTTATCACTCATATAGCAAACTATTTTCTCCTCTTCGACATCAATTGACATATATCCATAAACTAATACTTTTTACATAGAAAAAAGCACAGCTGTAGCTGTACTTTTTTCGGTGGTGCACCCTGGGAGACTTGAACTCCCAAGCCGTTACCGGCACATGGACCTGATGATAGCGTCAACTCTGTGAAAAATTAAAAATTGCATAAAATCAGGGGTTTTAGGTTGAATCAAACCATAAAAACTCTTGATTTTTTTTTGCAAATTTCATTCTATAGAATTGGTAGAATGAAATCAATAATGAATTTAATAAAATACATTAGTCGTATCGAAATGATGCGGCTTTTTTAATTACAGAAACGGAGGAATTATAATGCCAAAATTAAAAGATAATTTTACAAACATACTAAACAAACTTATCACAGATAAAAATATCTCTAAAGCAGAATTTCGCATACTGTGTTATCTGCTTATGAGAGCCGGGAACCAAGATGTTTGTTACCCATCTCTTAACACGATAGCCGCAGATACAGACATTGGTCTAAGCACAGTTAAAAGAGCAATACCGTCACTTGCAAAAAAGGGATATCTTAAAAAGATAAATCGCAAAAAGGCTAATGGCTCTGCAACATCAAATCTCTATCAGTTCACAGAAAAGATTTACGGAACAGACTAAATATATGGTGGCTCAAATTTGACTGAGGTGGTATCAGGATGGACTGCAAATAATACTTAGATAATAATACATAAAAGTTATTGGATATAAATAATATAAGCAAAAAGAATTAAGAATTTTCATTTTAATTGATTGGCTCCTCTCAATGAGAAATGCAAATCAATTATTTTTATATTCCAATAACCTTAACGAATACCTTCCTGCATCACCCATATTAAAATTTGTTACACAGCAACCAAAGATAAAGCGGTTTTTATTTTTGGTGAAATCAGTCGGCAGATTAGCGGAATGGAATGGATTATTTTTTGCAGAATAGAATTGCACTACCTGAATAAGTTATATCTCTCGCATACAGCATACCTGCCGACCGATATTGGATAATAAACAATTATGCCAAGGTGAAAGCCTGTGACAGGGCGGTTCGTGAAGAAAAAGTTTGAGGTAAGGTATTTACCCCATCTAAGAAAGTTCTCCCTCTGTCAACGCCAATAACAGAGCGTAATCAGCACTTAAAACCGATTTAAGATAATGGAGATAAAGATAACAGATATCAAACGAACAACGCCACAGGCACCAAGATGACTGAAAAAACAACGGAATAAAATGAAGCAGGAAAAGGCATTGGTGTCGGACTCCGCCACCAATGCGGTTAAACCCCGACCGGCAGTGCCGTTCGGGAGTGGTGCTGTTTCAGGAGGTCTGGTGCTGATTTGGTGTCGAGATGCCCTCAAGTGCCGATGAAATGGGAATAAAAGTGGTGTATTTTGCGGTATCAAAGATTTTTCTAAAAATAATCATCAAATTTCCATATATCATTGACAAACTATCACTTTAGTGATATAATGTTAAATGTAAAGTTAGGAGTGATAGAATGAAAAAAATAATATGGCATGGCTCTCCAGAAATAATTGAAAAACCTGTATTCGGATTAGGCAAAGAAAATAATGACTATGGCTTGGGATTCTATTGCACAGAAACTTTGGAACTTGCAAAAGAGTGGGCTTGTCAGAAACCTTCCAAAGATGGATATGCTAACTGCTATGAGCTTAATATAGATGGACTTACTACACTTGATTTATCAGGTGATGAATATACAATACTAAACTGGCTTGCGGTTCTTGCCAATAACAGAAACTTCAGAGTATCAACTGCGGTGTCGAAACAAGGAAGAGATTATTTGTTAAATAACTTCCTGCCCGATATATCAAACTATGATATTATCACAGGCTACCGTGCAGATGACTCATACTTCTCATTCGCAAGAGCTTTTGTAAACAACCAAATATCCATTGAGCAATTGTCAGAAGCAATGAAGCTTGGTAAACTCGGCGAGCAGATTGTGCTAAAAAGCGAAAAAGCATTTGATGCAATCAAATTCCAAAAGTATGAAATTGCAGACAGTGCAGAATATTATATCAAGAGAAAAAAACGAAACGAAGAAGCCAATAAGCAGTTCAGACTTCAGCAAGAGGTTGATGATATCAACGGATTATTTATGCGTGATATAATCAGAGAAAGGATTGATAATAATGATTCACGCTTACGATGAAATGTATATCGACAGTGCAATGAACAACCTGGGCGATGCCTTTGATTATGTCGCAAGCGA
>JAZNIJ010000129.1:0-32864 GCA_045577455.1 Eubacteriales bacterium | reverse complement strand
CAGATTTATCGACCTTCTTTCCTACCCAATGGCAAGAGAAGATCAACAGTATCCTGCACTCCCAGGTCTTGTTAACGATGGCGATTTCGTTGCAACTATCCAGTTCAAACTTGCTGACGGTGTTGAACCCGGCACAGAAATTACATTCTCTGCATCCGATGTTAAAGGTACATCCAGAAACAACCTTGCAAGCATCGTAGGTACAGGTGACGTTGCAACATACGTTGTTCCTTCTAGCGATGTTCCTTCTGAAGAACCCGCTTCCTCCGAAGCTCCTGTAGTTTCTGATGAACCTGCTTCCTCTGAAGCTCCTGTAATTCCTGAAGATTATAAATACTTTGCAGATATCGAAGCTCCTGAATATGCAGAAGCAGGCGATATCATCGATGTAATTATCACAATTAAAGATATCAAGGTTGAACTCGACTCTGTTGAATTCCAGCTTATGTTTGACCATACAAAGGTTGCTGGTGTTATCACAGAATCCGGTAAGCCAATGGACGTATTCATGGAAAAATATCCTACATACATTATGGACGTACAAGGTATGGATTTTGCAACCAACCGTTACGAACAGATTTGTACTTACGATATTTATGATGACCATGGTGAATACTTCCTCAGATTCGTTGACCTCCTTTCTTACCCAATGGCAAAACCAGGTGAAGAATATGAAAACCATCAGGGTCTTATCAATGATGGCGACCTCGTAATCAAGATCCAATTCAAAGTTCTTGAAGATGTTGCTCTCGGTGATGCAATCACATTCAGCACTGTTAACGGTTCCGTTAAGGGTACAGACAGAGAAACAGTATCCAGCATCAATGGTTACGCAGACAGCGCAACTGTAATTATCGGAACAGAACCTGTTTCCTCCGAAGAACCTGCTTCTTCTGAAGCTCCTTCCTCTGAAGAACCTGCTTCCTCCGAAGCTCCTTCCTCTGAAGAACCTGCTTCTTCCGAAGCTCCTTCCTCCGAAGAACCTGCTTCCTCCGAAGCTCCTTCCTCTGAAGAACCTGCTTCCACCGAAGCTCCTTCCTCTGAAGAACCTGCTTCCTCTGAAGCTCCTTCCTCCGAAGCTCCTGCTTCCTCTGAAGCACCATCCGAAGATCCAGGCAAACCTGGTGATTCCGGCTTCGCAGTATTCGCAATTCTTGCATTCATTTCTCTTGCAGCTATCGTAGTTGTTAAGAAGGCAAGAAGAGCATAATAGGATGCTCAAACTGTTTTATGAATAAGTGAGTTTAAACTCATTTAAAAATCTCGCCGCAGGCATTTGCTTGCGGCGAGAACTTTTAGTATTGAATGTCGAAAAAAATGTGGAATACCGAAGTGGTATTCCACAATATTTATAGTTTAAAAAATTAACCATAAATTTCTTCAAGAGCATAGTACTCTTCTAACAGAGAAAGAAGCAGGTTTTCCGATTCTTCCTTTTCGTTAATTGCTTTTTCTAATTCAACATAATCTGTTGCATAATCTGTTGAAATCTTATGGTCAAGGGATTTAATTTTTTCTTCAAGTTCAGGAATTAGTGTTTGTAGAGCAGAAAAGCGTTTTTCTTCTCGTTGCTTTTGGTTTCTTGCTTTTTTTGCATCGTTAAAGGTGCTGGAAGCAACCTTTTTAACAGCCATATCACAGCTTTGAACCATAAAAGACTCTCTGAGGGATAAATATCTTTCGTAGTTTTCGGCGAAATATTTATAACCATCGGGGTAAGCGTTAGAATTTATTTCAACTATATGCGTTGCGAGAGACTTTATAAAATATCTATCGTGAGAAACGCAGAGAATTGTTCCTTCATATTGGGACAGAGCGTTCTCAAGAATTTCTCTTGATGGGATATCTAAATGATTTGTTGGTTCATCGAGAATAATTAAGCTCTTTTCTTCAAGCACCATTTTGCAAATTGATAACCTTGCTCTTTCACCACCGCTTAAAGCGGAAATTGGCTTAAAAACATCATCTCCAATAAAGTTAAAGGAAGCAAGCAATGTTCTTACCTTTGATACGCTGTTTTCACTTTCAAGCCCATAAACCTCCTCAAAAACTGTATTATTTTCGTTGAGATTTTGCATTTCCTGGTCGTAATACCCAATTTCTTGGTTATATCCATATTCAAAATTTCCGTCATCGGCAATTTCACGATTTGTGAGAATTTTAAGTAATGTCGATTTTCCGCAACCGTTAGCCCCAAGAAGAAATAACCGTTGTCCCTTTTTAAGAGAAAAGGAAAGCTGAAACAGCTTTTTGCCGTTATACGATTTGGAAATATTTCTTACATCAAGAACATCTTCTCCGCTTTGAGAGTTTTTAAACTGAAAAGAGATTGATTTGGGATGATTTTTGGGCTTTGACAGCTTTTCCATTCTGTCCAACGCCTTTAATCTACTTTCGGCTGCAATAATATTGTGTTCTCTATTCCATTTTCTTTGATTGGCAACAAATGCTTCAATGCGAGCAATCTCTTTTTGCTGAGAATTATAATGTTTTATAGCATCTTCTCTGAGTTTTCGTTTTTTCTCTGCAAAAATGCTGTAACTTCCCGAATACATTGTGCATTCGCAGTTTTCTATCTCAAGAGTATGGGATGTAACTTTATCCAAAAAATACCTGTCATGGCTAACAATTAAAAAAGTTTTCTTTGAATTTTTTATCATACCTTCAAGCGAAGCCAGCGTTTCTGTGTCGAGGTGATTTGTCGGTTCATCGAGGATAATTATATCAAAATCACCCATCATAACAGAAGCAAGTGCAATTCTTGTTTTCTGCCCCCCTGATAAGGTTTCCATATTAAGCCCATGAAGTTCCTCGGGAATACCAAGACTTTTAAGCACGCCCGCTGCCTTTGTTTTATATTCTTCTTTTAATGACGAAAAAACAAGGTCATAAACTGTTGTTTTTTCATGTTCTTCTGATATATGTTGCTTCAGAAAACCAATTTTTGCCCCTTTTTTTATATGGACTTCTCCTGAATTGTATTGTGCATTATTTGAAATAATATTTAAAAGGGATGTTTTGCCTGCTCCGTTAACACCAATAATCCCAACCTTATCACCTTCATTAACGGAAAAAGATATGTTTTTTAAAATATCTGTAACGCCATAAGATAGGCAGACTTTCCCTAAGTTAAGAATTGTCATTTTAAACCACCTTAATGTTGTTTTTCTTAGTATATCATAAATAAATATGATTTGCAAGCACAAAATAAAATGTGTTCATTTTGTTAAAAAATGAAATTATATTAAATTTTGTAAATAAGAATGTGAATTTTTCATTGATAATTCAATAGAAATTTACTATTAGTTAGATTATATTTAATTGACAAAATGAGTTGTGAATAGTATAATTAAAATAAAGAAATCATAAGAGAAAAGACTGTGCAAAAATGCACAGTCTAATAAAAATTGGAAATTATAGTTATCTTCTTTCTTCAGGAATAACTTCTCTTTTTCTGAAAAGAAGACTTATACACCATAAACCGCAAAGGCCAACTAAGGTATAGATTATTCTGCTCCAGGTTGCGTCTTGACCGCCAAAAAGCCAAGCAACAATATCAAATTGAAAAAGACCGATGCTGCCCCAATTTAAAGCTCCGATAATGGTTAATATTAAGGATATTCTATCTATCATATTTTCATCTCCTCTCCTTGATATCTATTTTTTGCAGTTTTTTTAAAAATATTCAACGAAAGAGGCAAATTATGCGCCCAAGACCAAAAAAGCACAGATTAGAACGGTTTGAAACCGTTAACAAATATTTAGCACATACCATCAAGGATTTGGATTGCACAGTTCCGGAGGTTATGCGCCGCACAGGTGAAGGGCGATTGATAAATCTTGAACGCTCATACGACCCGTCCATTCATAAATCCCCATTGAGATTGGAAATAGGTTGTGGAAAGGGAGCTTTTATTTCAGGGCTTTCAAAGAAATATCCAAACGACAGATTGCTTGCTCTTGAGCTTGCTCCCGATGTTATGCTTATGGCAATGGAAAAATGCAACGCACAGAACTGTGAGAATGTTAAATTCTACCGTTGTGATGCAACAATTGTAGATTCCCTGCTTCCGCCCGCATCTGTTGATGTTATTTATCTGAATTTTTCTGACCCGTGGCCAAAAGCAAGAACTGCCAAACGCCGTCTCACAGCAACTCAGTTTTTGGATAAATACAGAGTTATCTTAAAGCCAAACGGAAAAATCTATTTCAAAACCGATAACCGTCCTTTGTTCGATTTTTCGCTTGAACAGTTTGAAGCAGCGGGCTACCAATTGGAAAATGTTTGCTACGATTTGCACAACAGCGAGCTTGCAAAAGACAATATCGAAACGGAATATGAAAGAAATTTCTCTGATAAAGGGTTCACCATAAATTATCTTGAGGCAACTCCAATAAAAAATCAGTAATCATACGGTGCTTTGAAAACGCATCTAATTGATAAATATAACGTATAAAAGACCTTGCATTTTGCCAAATGGCATTATGCAAGGTCTTTGAACAAGACAAATAAAATTTAAAACTAATATCCATTTATTAAATCGCTAATTCATCTTTAAAACTATGTCAGAATTTAAAGAATATGGTTTAATTCATAAATCGTTAAACGGTCTTTAAAAGCAATCCATAATAATTTCAGCTTCGTTGAAAGGATAATGAACTCCGTTTATTTCTTCGTAATGCTGATGTCCTTTTCCTATAATCAAAATATAATCACCGTTAAGGGAGTTTTTTACAGCATATTCAATTGCTTCTTTTCTATCTTTAATGATGGTGGATTTACCTTTGGTTTTGTTTATTCCAACATAAATATCTACAATTATATCATCAAGAGCTTCTGTTCGTGGATTGTCGGATGTAACTATTGATAAATCCGAATTTTTAGCAACGATTTCGCCCATGCCGTATCTTCTCAACTTTGAACGGTTCCCACCACAACCGAAAACGGTGATAATTCTTTTTGGAGCGTATAGCTTTAATGCACTGAAAAGATTTTCCGTGCTAAGCTCATTGTGCGCATAGTCAATTATGGCAACGGCGCCTGAGGGAAGTGGAATAGATTCCATTCTGCCTTCAACCCTTGTTTCTTTAAGCCCTTCTTTAATTGCGCTTTCCGAAACTTTTAAATACCTTGCTGTAACAATTGAAGCAAGGGCGTTATAAACGGAGAATTTCCCCGGAATATATGTTTTATATTCCTCGTTTCCGCAGGTAAATGAGGTGAAAAGTCCCGTTTCGTCTTTGGAATAAATATCATTTGTTGCCTTGTTTTGGGCATCTCCAAAGCCAAAAGTTATAATAGGAACGGTGCAACCCTCCGAAAGAAAACCCAAATGTTCGCAATCACCGTTTGCAATGATAACATCGGCTTGCGAAAACAGAGCTTTTTTGCAGAGGCGATATTCTTCAAAGCTCTCGTGTTCAGAAGGCCCTATGTGGTCGGGAGAAAGATTTGTATAAATCCCAACATTGAAATTTAATCCGTATGTTCTGTCTAACTTAAAGCCCTGAGATGTTGCTTCCATAATAACCGTATCAATTCCGTTGCAGAGCATCTCATTTAAATAATGATGAATAACGAGAGATTCAGGGGTAGAATTCGGGGTTTCTATATGTATATCATTATACATAATACCAACTGTTCCCATAATTCCAACCTTGTGGTTTGCCTTTTCAAGTATGCTTTTAAGGGTATAGCTGATGCTTGTTTTTCCCTTTGTGCCTGTTATACCAATCAGTGTCAGTTTTTTTGATGGGTTGCCGTAAATAGTGGCAGCAAGAAGGGCAAGCGCTTTTCTTGTGTCTTGCACATAAAACACCTCTGCATCGTCTGGCAGGTAAAGTTTGTCAATGGCAACAAACACTCTACACCCCTTTTCGTATGCGGAAGGAGCATATTTGTGACCATCGGATTCAAAACCTTTTATGCAAACAAAAATAGAATCTGAATTTGCTTTTCGGGAATCGTTGCAAATAAATTTGATTTCTTTTTCGGAGTTAGAATTTATATTCAAGGCGCTTAATAAGCAACATAGCTTCATTGTTTTTCTCCTTTTAGGGTTGTGGATAAAATATTCAAATAAAAGTTATCTTCTTATAAGATGTGCATACTTTCTTTCAAAGCATTCAAGGGCTTCATCGTCAACAGTGCCGTCAAACACAATTTCCGATGGTGCTGTCATATACAAACAGTTTTCCTTTTCATCCCATTTTATTTTCGTTATGCCACCGAGCTGATGAACTGAAACCTCTCTGTCGCACCTGTCTGTAAGAACCCCGGCAACGGTTGAAACACAGCATCCTGTTCCGCAGGCAAGGGTTTCACCGCAGTTTCTTTCCCATGTTCTGAGGAATAGATTTTTTCTGTCTATCACCTTAACAAATTCAATATTTGCCTTTTCGGGAAAATATGGGTTGCATTCTATTGCGCTTCCGTATTTTCTCAAATCAAGGGTTTCAACATCGTCGCAGAATGTTGCGGAGTGAGGATTCCCCATAGAAACAGATGTCATTGGGAATATTCTTCCGTATATTTCCAATGAATGTTCAACTGTACTGTTTTGAGAAACGGGGATTCTATCCCATTCAAGAATTGGTGCGCCCCATTTTGCGGTTATGTTTTCAACTTCACCGTTTTTAACATGGAGGAAAATGTCTTTAATGCCACCGAGGGTCTCGATTGTAATCTCGGTTTTGTTTGTGAACCCTTTTGCATATACCAGCTTGCCAACGCTCCTTATGGCGTTTCCGCAAATTTCTGCTTCGCTTCCGTCGGGGTTGAAAACTCTCATTCTGAAATCAGCTTTGTCAGAAGGGCAAATCAAAATCATGCCGTCACTTCCAATTCCAAAGTGATGGCTTGATAAAAACTTTGCATATCTGCTTGGAGACTCCATTTCCTGTGTTAATAATTCTATATATACATAGTCATTGCCAAATGCCTGCATTTTTGTGAACTTCATAACAAACTCCTTAGATGGTATAGGGGTATTTTAACACGAACATTGATATATTTCAAGGATTTTTTGAAAAAAGCTCTGTTTTTCTTGACATTGATGAATATATAGGGTAAAATAGAGGAGATATTGTTTTACCTTTTTATAAATAATAATTATTTGGCTGAAATAAGCTATATAGAGGAGAAAAATGGAAAACAAAGAAATATATAAGAATGATATAGAACGCTTAAGAGAAAAAGAAACATTTTCTTTTAACGATTTCGTTAGAATTGTAGAAATTCTCAGAGCTTGTTGCCCTTGGGACAGAGAACAAACTCATAGCTCCATCCGTAATAATCTGCTTGAGGAAGCATATGAGGTTGTTGAAGGCATAGATAAAAATAACCCTGCCATAATGCAAGAGGAGCTTGGAGATTTGATGCTTCAGGTTATCTTCCATTCAATAATGGGCAAGGAAGAAGGAAAATACAACCTTGAAACAGTTATTGGTGATATTTGCAAAAAGCTCATAAGGAGACATCCGCATATTTTTGCAGCTGTGGAAGCGAATACTACCAATACGGTTTTGGAGAATTGGGATAATATTAAAAATGTTGAAAAATCAAATAAAACTCTTGGTGATGAGCTTTCTTCAATAACATCATCTTTGCCTGCACTTATGAGATCTGAAAAAGTTTGCAAAAAAATCAGAAAGCGCAAGGGCGAAACCTTTGGCGGTGAAAACATCACTATGGAAGAAGCCGGAGAAGCTCTTTTCAAGTTGGTTGCTTCTTGTTCTGTGAGTGGAATAAACCCTGAAGAAGCATTGAAAAAATATACTGAAAAAATTATAGAAAATAATCAGTAAAGCGCAACATATCTGAAAGTTAATATAGAAAACAATCAGTAAAGCATAATATATAAAAATGAAAACAAATTATAAAAAACGAGGGTAAACATATGATAACAAAAGAAAAGATAAATAAAATCAAAGTTATGGTTATGGATGTTGACGGCACATTGACAGATGGAAAAATATATATGGGCAACGATGGTGAGGTTATGAAGGCGTTCGATATAAAAGACGGCCACGCAATAATCCACTTTAAGGATTTTGGAATAACACCTGCAATAATAACAGGAAGAACCTCAAAAATTGTTGAAAATCGTTGTAGCGACTTGAAGATAAAGCATTTTTATCAAGGCGTTGAAAATAAAATATCAAAGTTAGAGGAGCTTCTCGAAGTTTTGGGAAGGGAAGCAGGGGAACAATACACATTTGAAAATGTTGCATATGCAGGGGATGACCTTATCGACCTTGAATGTATGAAACTTTGCGGTATCGCTGTTTGCCCCGCTGATGCTGTTGATGAAATAAAGGCAGTGTCCCACTTTGTTTCAACAAAAAACGGTGGTTGCGGTGCTGTTCGTGAGTTTTACGATTTGATAAAGAAAACAAAATCTTGTAACTAATCAGATTCGGAGTTTTTATAAATGAAAATTAGTTTGTCTGATAATTTTAGTTTCCGAAAGCTAATCAAGTTTATTATGCCGTCAGTTGTTATGATGGTTTTTACCTCAATTTACGGTGTTGTTGACGGTTATTTTGTTTCAAATTTTGCAGGTGAAACGGCTTTTGCCGCTGTTAACTTTATTTTCCCTTTTTTAATGATATTGGGTTGCGTTGGTTTTATGTTTGGCACAGGTGGAAGTGCATTGGTTGCCAAAACCTTTGGAGAGGGTAAAACCGAAAAGGCGCAGAAGATATTTTCACTGATAGTATATGTATCCTTTGCTGTTGGTGTCGTAATTGCAATATTGGGCGTTGCTTTCCTTCGCAATGTTGCGAAACTTTTAGGGGCAGAAGGTCAGCTTCTTGAAGACTGCGTTACATATGGACGGATAATTCTGTTTGCGCTTCCGTTTTATGTGCTTCAAATGGAGTTTCAGAGCTTCTTTGTAACTGCCGAAAAGCCCAAAATGGGGCTTGCGGTAACTGTTGCATCTGGCATATGCAATATGGTTTTAGACGGTGTTCTTGTAGGTGTTTTTGGGCTTGGCTTGGTTGGAGCTGCCATTGCAACAGCGTTTAGCCAATTTGTTGGCGGTGTTGTTCCTGTTGTTTACTTTTTGAAAAAGAATACCAGCTTGTTAAAGCTAAGAAAAACTGAATTTGACGGAGCTTCTCTTATTAAAACTTGCGCCAATGGTTCGTCGGAGTTAATGAGTAATATTTCAATGTCCCTCGTTGGTATGTTGTATAACGGACAGCTTTTGAAATATTCAGGTCAAAACGGTGTTGCCGCATATGGTGTTCTTATGTATGTTGGCTGGATTTTTGCATCTGTGTTTATCGGATATTCCATAGGCGTTGCCCCGATTATCGGATTTAATTTGGGCGCAAATAATAAAGATGAGCTGAAAAATATATTTAAGAAAAGCGTTATTATTATAGGAACTTTATCTCTTTGTATGTTCTTCCTTAGCTTTTTAATATCAACGCCATTGTCTATGGTGTTTGTTGGGTATAATAAAGAGCTTCTCAAATTAACAGTAAGTGCGTTTTCTGTTTATTCCTTCTCGTTTTTGTTTATGGGTTATGCAATTTTCTCGTCGGGATTCTTTACGGCTCTTAACGATGGATTGACTTCAGCTATAGTTTCGTTTTTGAGAACGGTTGTTTTTCAGACAGCTTCTGTTTTAATTCTACCATTGATTTGGGGAATTGACGGCATCTGGTTTTCAGTTGTTGTAGCAGAATGTATGGCGGTTCTCGTTTCTTTGGTGTTTATTATAGCCAAACGAAAAAAATACGGATATTTGTAAGTGAAGCGAATTATTGTTTGTAAATCTATCTTTTTACTTCAAATAACCGAAAAACATAATATAAAACATTAACCGCCGACATAGTCGGCGGTTAAACTTTTAAGAAGCTAAACACAATTTAAAATTTGTTTTAGATTTGCTCTTGTTTATACTTGATTTGTGTTTGCGCATTGAAAATTGTTTTCTGTTGCTGTATTGGATGAGAATTTATTTAGTTTTGTTTATCGGCGTGTCCAAACATATCGTTGTTTGGCATAGTAGCACCGAAAAACTCATCGTTTTGAACAGACTTTTCGGGAGTGTTTCCAAACATATCGTTGATTGGCATAGTAGCACCAAAAAACTCATCATTTTGAACAGACTTTTCGGGAGTGTTTCCGAACATATCGTTGATTGGCATAGTAGCACCGAAAAACTCATCATTTTGAACAGACTTTTCGGGAGTGTTTCCGAACATATCGTTGATTGGCATAGTAGCACCAAAAAACTCATCGTTTTGAACGGACTTTTCGGGAGTGTTTCCAAACATATCGTTGATTGGCATAGTAGTGCCGAAAAACTCATCATTTTGAACAGACTTTTCTGGAGTGTTTCCAAACATATCGTTGATTGGCATAGTAGCACCAAAAAACTCATCATTTTGAACAGACTTTTCGGGAGTGTTTCCAAACATATCGTTGATTGGCATAGTAGCACCGAAAAACTCATCGTTTTGAACGGACTTTTGGGTAGAAATATTCAAATTTGTGTCAACATTGGATGAAATAGAATCTGCAACATTATTATTTTGCAAAGTTGTCTCTGCTGAACTTGCCGCCTCGCAAATATTATCACTTTGAGAGGTTTTGAGAGGTGAGCTTGGATTTTGTTCAATGGATATATTGGCGTTTACAGGTGTTGCATTTGTTTGAACGCTTGGTGTGTTAATTTCTTCCTTTTCTTGCATATTTTGATTAGAGAAATTATCATTGATGGGGAAAATGGAATTCAAATCAGACAGAAGCTCATCAATGTTATGATATCTGTAAAGGGGATTCATAGCACATGCTTTTGAAACAATGTATCCAATACCTCCATTTAACATGGAAATTGAATGTGGTGGGAAGGCGGAGGTTAAAAACCATGCAACGACAGCACCAACTGAATATATGTCGGAATGGAAACCTATTGCACCACCATTCAATACTTCTGGGGGTGTGAAAGAATTTTGCGGTGAATATGGAACAATTTCGCCTAATTTGAAGCAGTTTCCTAAAAATATGTTTGACGGAAGGATATTTCCGTAAAGCAGACCGTTTTGGTGGAGGGGACGAAGCCCGTTGCACAAATCTCTGAAAAGTTTAACAGCATTTTTCAATGTTCTTTCTATATAAACGCTGTCAATTGTTGGGAGAAATTCATATCTTGCAAAGAATGCAAATCCGCTGTAGTTGGAAAATGGCTGAATAATATGTTGAAGGGGTTTTAAAATATATGGCGAGTTCGAAAAATTGCACATCATACGAAAAGCGTTTTCAAACTTGCTAAGCTCGTTTTGACAATAATAATTGAAAGCAACAGGACCTTGCCTTGAGAGGTTTTGGTGTAATTCAATCGAATCAGGTATATCTGTAACTCTGAGTAATGAAAAATCTCCTGCATTGTTTCTTATTTTGTATTGAGTTCCGTATGGTGCGCGACGAAGAATCTCAACGGTTTCCCATCCCTGAATAAATGTTGGAAAATACATATTTCTCTCCTTTGCGAGTGCATAATAAAACAATTATAAATTATGAAATGATTTTATCACGAAAAAAGTTCTTTGTCAACGATTGTTGCAGAAAAAAATGCAATGCATCAAATTAAAAATGCCGCACCGTTTGGATGCGACATTTTTATTATTAAAATCTTATCTGTAAAAGCTGTTTCCACCGATAAATTCTCTAACAATGCTTGTTGGGGGTATTTCGTCGTCAACATTTGCTTCGTGAACAAAGTTTAAAAACTTAACCATTGGGCGAACTTTGTCGTAACATTCGTCTGATGGTTCTATAGCGGTGAGTAAGGGGAAAATGTGCTTTTTAAGTACAGCAAGTTCATAAAGCGTTGAGCTGTTGAAAATAACATCGGCATTTTCTTGGAACGGGAAAATCCATCTTTCTTCTCCTCTGCGAACTGAATCCCACATAGACATAGTTCTCTGAACCGATGCGCCCCTTGTTTCAAAATCACGAACTGTTCTGCGAAGAAGTCGTAAATGGCTTGTCGGAATTCTGTTGTGGTCATCGAGATTAAGCGGAAGAAGCGGGCTTATATACATTCTGAAAACCAATTTTGGGTCAAGAGTGCTTGGCAAAAGTACAGGGTTAAGACCGTGAAGCCCTTCGACAATAATAACAGAATTGTCGTCCAGCTTTAATTTATGCCCCGTCCATTCTCTTTTGCTTTTTTTGAAGTTGAATGATGGAAGTTCAATTTCTTTTCCGTTCAGTAAATCCTGAAGCTGTATGCCGAAAAGCTCTGTATCAATGGTGTTAATGTGTTCTAAATCAATAGTACCATCAGGGCCGGGAGCAATCTTGTCTCTATCAATGTAGTAATCGTCAAGACTCATAAGAATTGGTTTTTTACCGTGGACTCTCAACTGAGTTGCAAGTCGGTTTGCACTTGTTGTTTTTCCCGATGAGCTTGGGCCTGCAAGCATAATTGCTCTTGCGCCTCTTTGACAAATCATGTCCGCAATTTGCGAAAATCTCTTTTCGTGCAACGCTTCGTTAACTCTGATAAGCTCTCTTATTTTCCCTGAATCAACAAGCTCGTTAAGGTCTGCAACGGTTTCACATTCCATAAGCTCGCCCCAGTTTTTGCCTTCGGAATATACATTGAAAAAGTTTGGCATTTCCTTATACCTTGAAACTTTATCAGGGTTGTTTACATCGGGGAAGATGAAAATAAAACCTTCGTCTGCAGGAATAATTTCCCAAGAACGCAAAAAACTGGTTGATGGTGCCATTTCACCATAGAAATAATCGGAAAATTCACCGCTTTCATAAACATCGATAGTGGGCTTTTTTCTGTATTTAAACAATCTCGCTTTATCGTATGCGCCCTGTTCTTCATAGTATTTTATTGCGTCTGCTGTGCTTATTCTCTTTCTTCTTACAAAGATATCTTCGCTTATAATTTTCAAAACTTCGTTTTTATAATCGGCAACAGAGAAATTATCACAGTTTGTGACTTTTATGTATACGCCTGAGCCAACTGTACAGTTCATTTTCGCTTTGGCTGTGGGATAAATACGCCTTAAAGCCAAAAACAATACAAACTGAGCTGTTCTTCTGTAGGCATCACGAGCTGCGGGGTCATCGTATCTTAAAAGGCGAACAATTCCTCCCGATGCTGCAACCGCTTTGCGAACTGAACCTCTTTCGGGCTGTTCTATATCTTTTTGACGAACAGGAATGTAGTTGAGCGTAAAAACTCGTCCGCCGATCTTGGCGGCAATCGGGTCTGTTGAGAGCTTGCCCTTTATCAATCCCATTTCCCTTACCATATCATAAAGGGATTGGTCAGGAGAAGCAACAATTGGTGTTCCGTCAATTATCAGTTTCATGATTTTTTTTCCTTTTCAATATTATTTTCTCTCAGTTAAAGTGATTTTACAAAAGCATCGTCTTTTTTTGTGAATCCCATCTTTTTAAGGTATTTTTCGTGGATTTCAACATCTGCCTGAGCTTGCAGAGTGTCAACTCCGTCATCTTTAATTTTTGCAAAAAGAAATGATGCAACGGAGAGGTCACGAAACTTAGGTGTGCTATAGTCAATGCCAACTATAAGTGTGTTGTTAATTCGTTTTCCTGTTAAAACTCCAACAACTTCGTTTTCCATATAAACAATATGTGCTTCTGTTTCGTCGGATGACACGGGAGACCATTTCGGAAAATATTTTTTTATATCTTCCATATTGTGCTTGGCAAAATATTGCAGAGTGTCATTGGACAAAGTTGTTTTAACATAGTTGAAAACTATTTTTGTTCTGCTTGTTCTGATTAACTGAAAAATGTTTATGGCAACAAGAGAGCCGTTAAGAAAAACAACGGGCCATGTGTTCATTTTGGCAGCGTAAATAAGACTTATAACAGAACCGCAAATGTTAAAGATTCTCAACTTAACAACGGATGTCCTTGTCATTGAAAAGATAACAAGGGCTGTCCCTATGTAACCAAAAACTTCCCAAAAAACTTTGGGAGAAAAATTGCCAATGGCTTTTTCAATAAAACTTAAAAAAGCAGAATGAACTTCGCAAAACATATTATACCTCTTTTGAATGTTGATTTTGAAAATGATATATTGTCGCAAGCGTGCGCAAGAATGATTTTTGCTTTATAAAACAAAAAAAGACTATCGGAATAAACCGGTAGTCAACCATTATCGGTGGTCAGTAGAAACTCTTGCCCATATCGCAAGTATATACCTTTTCAATGATGTAAAAGAATAATAACATATTATTTTGAAAAAGTCAATGGTTTTTTGAAACAAAAAGGTGAGAAATGCGATAAAATTTAATAAAACCTTTAAATTTGTTTGGAATTGCTGATAATCGCATTGAAAAATGATAATTTCGTTGGCGAAAAAAGAACTCCGCACGGAAAACCGTGCGGAGGAAATTGATTTATAATTTCAATTATGCTCTGTGTCTTTTTGCTGCAACAACTACAGCTGCCAAGGAAATAACACCGATAATTGCAAGGATAACAATTGCGTTGCTATCACCTGGTTTTGCAGGTTCGTCCGGTGTTTCAGAAGGAGCTTCTGATGGCTCATCGGGAGTTTCAGAGGGTTCGTCAGATGGTTCGCCTGCAACTGTAATGTCATCAGCGGAAACAATGCGGAGCTGATAACCTTTGAAATCACTAACTATAGCAACAACGTCAACCTTTGTTCCTGCGGCAATTGCCAATTCAGGGCATCTGTAAATGTTGATGGAGTTGCCTGCATCGTCTGTGATAGGTGTATTAGAACCGTCAAGCTCGCCAAGAGTTACATTTTTGATGATAACTTTGTGGCATTCAAGAGCTTCTGTTTCAGCGTCTGCAAGAATTTCTGCAAGAGTCTTTTCAACTGCTGTGGGAAGTGTTGCATTTTCTTCAACAACTTCTATAATTTCTGCGCTTGTTAACTGTTTAAGACCGTTGAATTCGCCTTTTTTACCTGTTGCGGCAACTTTGTTTCCGATGGAAACTTCTGCAGCTGCTTTGAGGTAAACATTGATAGCGCCTGTTTCGTCTTCAACAACAACGTTTTTGCCGTCGATAAAGGTAACAACGCCTTTGATATTGAAAACTTCGTTTGCTTCTGCTGTGCGAACTGTTGCTATATCTGTGTAAACAACTTCGGGAGCGTCTGCGGATGGTTCTTCGGAAGGAGCTTCGGAAGGAGCTTCGGGAGCATCACCGCTGAGCTTGAAGAACTGGAATGTGTAAATATTGGCTTTTGAGCTGTTGAAGCTGTAAGTTGTAAATACGTTGTAGAATTCAAGATACTGTGGCTTTACAACTTCGCCGTTAACATATGCTGCTGCATAGTTTTTAACATAGAAGCCGTTTTCTGCTCCTTCAAGCACCCAAAGAGCACAGTCGGAAGCTGCATCTTCAAGAGTCATAGCGTTGCCTGTTGCACCGCTTGTGAGGTATTTTCCATCCAATTTAAGATAGAAACAACCTGTAACCGCATCTTTTTCAACAACGAAAGCACCCATATCTGCGGTAACTGTAAGGGAATCCCCTGCAACTGTTGCATCTGCAGGAACAAGACCTTTGCCGGAAATCGTTGTGCCGAGGGTGGTTTCACCTGCGGGATAGTAAATAACAACTGTATCACCGTCTGCGAGATTGCTTACAAGAGTTGCTGTTGTTGTTTCTGCTGCAACGCCTATTGCCATGAGGGAAACGAGCATTGTTAAAACAACAATCAATGAAAGGGAACGAATGCTAATGAATTTTTTCATAAGATATCCTCCTTGAATTTTTAAAGAAATAAATTCTTTACAAAAGAATTATAACATATGCAACTTGAACTTGCAAGTGTTTTTTTTAAAAAATATTGACAATTAAACAAAAAAAGTATATAATCACTTTGTATAATATTAAATGGAAGGAGCAGCTGAAAATCAGCTTGATTTCAAGATATGGGAATAAAGAAATTGTTGCTGGGTAACGAGGCAGTTGCAAGAGGTCTGTATGAAGCAGGTTGCAAATATGTTTCAAGTTATCCCGGCACACCTTCTACGGAAATAACGGAATTTGCCTCGAAATATGATGAGGTATATGCAGAATGGGCAACCAACGAAAAGGTTGCAGTTGAAACCGCTTTCGGTGCATCTGTTGGAGGCGCAAGAGCGTTTTCGGCAATGAAACACGTTGGCCTTAATGTTGCCGCAGACCCTTTGTTTACATCGTCTTATACAGGCGTAAATGGTGGCTTTGTTCTTGCTGTTGCAGATGACCCGGGAATGCATTCTTCTCAGAATGAACAGGATTCAAGACATTATGCAATAGCCGCAAAGCTCCTTATGTTAGAGCCGTCAGATTCGGGTGAATGTAAAGAGTTCACAAAGATGGCTTTTGAGCTTTCGGAAAAATTTGACACACCTGTTCTTGTTCGTCTTTGCACAAGAGTTGCCCACTCTCAGAGCATTGTTGAGCTTTGCGACAGAGAAGAAATTCCAACTAAAGAATATGTTAAAAATCCTGCAAAATACATAATGAATCCCGCGGGTGCAACAAAAAGACATCCTGTTGTTGAACAGCGTCAGAAAGATATTGCAGAATATCTTGAAACATCACCTATTAACAGGGTTGAAATCAACAGCGAAAAATTAGGTATAATCACTTCGGGCGCATCATATCTTTATGCAAAAGAAATATACGGTGAAAACGCATCTTACCTTAAATTGGGTGCTGTTAATCCACTTCCCGAAAAGTTGATAAAGGCGTTTGCCTCCAAGGTTGAGAGGGTTATCGTTGTTGAAGAGCTTGATTCTGTTATAGAAGATTTTTGCAAAGCAATCGGAGTAAAATGTGACGGTAAAAATCTTCTTCCCAACATTGGTGAGTTTTCTCAGGAGCTTCTTGCTGATAAACTTCTCGGTAAGAAAAACGAGTTTGTGTCCTTTGACGAGGCGGTTCCCGTAAGACCTCCTGTAATGTGTCCCGGATGTCCTCACAGAGGAATATTTTACACGCTTAAAACTCTTAAATATACGGTTCTCGGAGATATCGGATGCTATACCCTTGGAGGAGCTGCACCCCTTACTGCTCTCGATACAACAATTTGTATGGGCGCTTCTGTTTCCATGCTTCATGGTTTCAATAAGGTTCGTCCTGAGGATGCATCAAAAACTGTTGCGGTTATTGGAGACTCCACCTTTATGCATTCGGGTATAACAGGACTTATTGATATAGTTTACAACAGAAGTATATCAACGGTTCTTGTTCTTGATAACCATATAACAGGTATGACAGGGCATCAGCAGAACCCATGCACAGGGTTAACTCTTAAGAATGTTCCCGTTGAGCCGGTTGATATAGAAAAGGTATGCTCGTCTCTTGGGCTTCGTGTAAGAACAGTTGACCCCGGTGACCTTAAAGAATGTAAAAAAGTGTTGCAGGAAGAAACAGCAATTGCAGAGCCATCTGTAATTATTGTAAGACGCCCTTGCGCTCTTCTTAAAAAGGTTGTTAAGAAACCTGCCCTCGCAATTGATGCTGAAAAATGCAAGAAGTGTAAAGCGTGTATGAAGATTGGTTGCCCTGCAATTTCCTTTGACGGTGACAAGGTTTCAATTGATAAAACACTTTGTGTTGGCTGTGATCTGTGTAAACAGCTCTGCGCCTTCGATGCAATAAAATAGGAGGTAACCATGAGTAAAACAGTTAATATAATGATAACAGGTGTCGGTGGACAAGGTTCACTTCTCGCAAGCAGAATCATTGGCGAGGTTGTTATGTCTGCAGGATACGATGTTAAGGTTTCCGAGGTTCACGGAATGGCACAGCGCGGCGGAAGCGTTGTTACATATGTAAGATATGCAGAGGAAGGAACAGTTGCATCTCCCGTTATTTGCAAGGGCGAAGCAGATTATCTTATTTCCTTTGAAATACTTGAAGCAGCGCGTTGGCTCTCTTTCCTCAGAAAAGGCGGTACGCTTGTTACAAATACCCAGAAAATATTGCCTATGCCCGTAATTACAGGACAGGCGGCTTATCCTGAAAATATAGATGGATGTATCGAAGCAAAGGGTGTTGATATAGTTGCAAAGGATGCACTTTCCATTGCGAGAGATTTGGGCAACGAAAAAGCAGTTAATGTTGTTCTTATAGGTGTTTTTGCAAAGAAATCACCATTCTCAAAGAGTGCATTTATCGATGCTATCAACAAATGCGTTCCTGAAAAATTCAGAGAACTTAATCTTAAAGCATTTGAGAAAGGATACGAAGCATAATTATGGCAATGTATAACAAAGCTGTTGAATCAGCCGAGCGTAGCGAAATAGAAGCAATGCAGTCTGCTGCGCTTGTGAAAATGGTTAAGCATGTATATGAAAATAACGAAATATACAGAAAAAAATTCGATGAAAAGGGTGTTAAACCATCGGATATCAAGTCTGTAAAGGATTTGCATAAGCTCCCTTTTACATATAAAGCAGATTTTCAGGAAAACTATCCATACGGAATGTTTTCAACCCCTCTTTCCGATGTTGTGAGAATCCATGCAACCTCAGGAACAACAGGCCGTCAGACAATAGTTGGTTATACAAAAGAAGACCTGGAAGTTTGGGATGAATGTGCTGCTCGTGCAATTGTTGCCGCAGGTGGAACAAAAGAAGATGTTGTTCACGTTTCATACGGTTACGGATTGTTTACAGGTGGGTTAGGTATCCATGGTGGAGCTCAGAAGCTGGGCGCAACAACAGTTCCCGTTTCAACAGGTAATACAGACAGACAGATAAGAATTTTTCAAGATTTTGGTTCAACAATTTTGTGCTGTACTCCTTCGTATGCTCTTTATCTTGGGGACGCCGTTCAGGCAAAAGGTATAAAGCCCGAAGAATTAAAGCTGAAAGCAGGTATTTTTGGTGCAGAACCTTGGACAGAAAATATGAGAACGGAAATTGAAAAACGCCTTGGCCTTAAGGCATACGATATTTACGGACTTTCCGAGGTTATGGGACCGGGTGTTTCATTTGATTGCGAATGCCGTAAGGGACTTCATGTGAACGAAGACCATTTTATACCCGAAATCATCGACCCCGAAACAGGCGAGGTTTTACCGTACGGTGAATACGGCGAATTGGTTTTCACTTGTATAACAAAGCAAGCTCTCCCCCTTGTTCGTTACAGAACAAAGGATATCGCTTGTCTTAATATTGAAAAATGCGAGTGCGGAAGAACTCTTGTGAGGATGTCAAAGCCCAAAGGACGTGTTGACGATATGATGATCATTCGTGGCGTTAATGTGTTCCCGTCTCAGATTGAAACAGTTCTTCTTACATTTGAAGATTTAGCACCTCATTACCTTATTTTGCTTGATAGAGTTAATAACCTTGATACAATTGAAATTCAGGTAGAAATGAGCGAAAAGCTGTTTAATGACGAAGTAAGACAGCTCGAATCTCTTGTTAAGGAAATAAAGAGACGCATAGAATCCGCAGTTGGAATCTCTGCAAAGGTAACTCTTGTAAGCCCAAACACAATTCCAAGAAGCGAGGGTAAGGCAAAGAGGGTTATTGATAACCGTAAATTCGACTAAGGAGGTTTTTTTATGATAATTAAACAACTTTCGGTGTTTGTGGAAAATAAACCGGGCAGACTTGCTGAAATCATTAAGATAATTTCAGATGCCGGCTGTGATATGGAAGCACTTTCCATTGCCGATACAGAAGAATTTGGCATACTCCGACTTATTGTTGATGATTACGAAAAAGCGTATAATGCGCTTAAATCAAATAATGTTGTTGCCGCTGTTAAGGATGTTGTAAGCGTTAAAGTTCCCGATGTTCCGGGTGGATTTTCGGGTATGATTTCTTCTTTGGCAGCTGCAGGTATTGATGTTTGTTATACCTATGCTTTTATCTCTAAATCAGGCAACGATGCACAGGTTGTAATTCGTGTTGCTGATAATGAAAAAGCAGTGGAGGTGCTTTCAAAAGCAGGGTATAAGCTCTGATTTTTTGATTTGTAATTTTATGTCTCGCTTTTGAATTTGAGCTATAATTTTTGGAAGTTTGAGATTGCATTTCCATTGGAAAATAAAAGCCGTAAGTTTGATATGCACCTCCAAAAGTGTTTAACTTTTAGGGTGCATATCTGTTTGTACTTGCGGCTTTTTGCGTTGGTTTTTGTGAAAATATCTTTACAAAAAAACACAAAATTCGATTGATTTATTGACAATTAGTTTGCACTGTGGTATACTCTAATGGGTTTTAGCGGAGGGAGAATATTCAGATTAAAAATAAATCCCATCGGAGTTTGGTTATGAAGAAAGTTATAAATATCTTTTTGTTGGCTGTACTTCTCTTGGAAACTTGCGGCTGCTCAGACAATGAAAGCGAAAAGCTGTTTACATATATTTCAACAATTGAAGAAATTTATAAAATATCCAAAAATCCAAGTGGAAATTATGCTCTGAAAAATGATATTGTTTTATCTGAAAAAGAAACATTTTCTCCAATATGTTCTCTTGCAACTCCTTTTTCGGGAACATTGGACGGCAACGGCTATTGTATAAGAAATCTGAATATAAAGATTGAAAACACCAACGATGATACGGTGTATGCAGGGCTGTTTCAATGTGTTTCGGGAGCAACTATAAAAAACCTTGGTATTGTTGGTAAAATTACAATAGCTTCTTGCGATAAAAATACATTTATAGGCGGTTTTGCAGGTTTTTCAATGGCAAAATCCCAAGATGGCGTTGCAGTTTTAACTTCGGTTGATAATTGTTATACAGCGATAAGCGTTGATGGCGATTCTGAATTAAATGGCAAGCGAAGCGAGGTTCTTTTGGGAATCGGTGGCTTTTTGGGAGCTGGCTGTGGAAACTTTAACAATTGTTATTCCAAAAGCAGAATTTTTACATATAATGTGAATGTGAATCAAACCCTTGGTGGATTTGTTGGACAGCCAAGAACTTTTGAGGGCTATGCTATGGACCTTACCTGTTGCTATAGTTCGGGTGCGATAGTTGGCAGAAGGGTACAGGGCGGAAAATCGGGAGCTTTTGTTGGGCATTCATATTCAGGGCAGTTTATCTCAATTGATAAATCATATTATTTGAAACATCATAAAGAATATGATGGATTTGAATGTGCTTTTTCGGGTGATATCGATGATGGCTTTGAGGGAGTTGTTGGTATTGAATGTGAGAATTTTTCTAAAAAAGCGAGCTTTGAAGAATTAGACTTTAATAGCTATTGGGCGATTGCCGATGATGTTAACGGTGGATACCCTTATTTAAAATCACAAAAAACATAAAATGGAAGCTCAATACCGTTTGGTAAAGAGTTTCCATTTTTTTGAGATCGTGCAACCTGAAAAATTGTAAGGTGAAGCAGGGGGATGTTATTTGCAAACCTTTTTTGAACGATGAGAGAAAACGCTTATCGTATAAGCAAAAGCAATTTTTTTTCGTCACAGTAATATTATGCCTGTTCAAACTTTTTGTTGCGATGATAATAGATTCTGTCGTGTTCACCTATAGGGCGAAGAACCTCACAGGGTGAGCCAACAGCAACAACATTTGCGGGTATATCCTTTGTAACAACGCTTCCTGCACCTATAACCGAGTTATCGCCGATGGTAACTCCCGGAAGAATAATTGCGCCTGCTCCAATCCAACAGTTTCTTCCGATGGTAACGGGAAGATTGTATTGAAGTGCTTTTTCTCTCAGTTCGGGAAGTATGGGATGTGCTGCTGTTGCAACAATTACATTGGGTGCAAACATTGTATAATCCCCAACATAAATATAAGTATCGTCAACTAAAGTCAGGTTGAAATTTGCATAAACATACTTTCCAAAATGAACATGTTTACCGCCCCAATTTGCGTGAAGGGGTGGCTCTATATAGCATCCTTCACCGATGGAAGCAAACATTTCCTTTAAAAGCTCCTCTCTCTTTTTTACCTCAGATGGGCGTGTTGCATTATAGTCATATTGCTTTTCAAGGCAGAGCATTTGTTCACGCATTATGGAATCATCGCTGGGGTAATAAACTTTTTGGCTGTGAAGTGGGTTTATTTTATCCATGTTTTTTGTTCCTTTTAATGTGAGTATTTCTGCAACATTATACAATAAATATCTTGTTTTTTCAAGTGATATTAAAAAAGAAACTTGATGGGATTTGCAAAAAGGAGAATTCCTTTTTAATTTTGCTGTACTGACTGAAAAAATATGTGAAAAAATAAATTTGTATTGACAAATGGGAAAAAATAATATATAATAATTGAGCTTTATGTAGCTTGCTAATGTAGCACAGGGGTAGTGCAGCTGATTCGTAATCAGCAGGTCGGGGGTTCAAATCCCCCCATTAGCTCCATAGTGGGTCTTCACGACCCACTTTTTTTATGTTGCAAAATTTATGGGCGTTTTTACTAACTAAAAGTCGTTAAAAATGAAAAAAACTTTTTTCTCTTGACTTGAATTTTAAAGCGTGATATAATGTTAAATAGGTATTTTATTGTTTTTTAACGAATGTGTTGATAGCCAATTAGTGTAACAACTAATCATATTTTTGCGGATTGAATGTGATATATTGCCGAGCTATATACGCATGGTTCAATATTTGTTTTGATGTCGAAAAACGGAGAAGAAATGTGAAAACAGTGTTAAATCTCTCAAAGATGACATAAGCCGATATGGAATAAGTTGCTAAAAGGAATGAATAAATGCATTTTAAAGTTTTTTCAAGGTTTTATTACACACGGCTCAAACCGAATGAACGGCTAGTATATGAACAGATTCTTTGCGGTGTTTTTGAATTTCAGGAAAAGATAAAGGTTAATGGCGGTTTGTCCATTGATGATTATGCAAAAATCGTTATGGGAATAAGAATGGATATTCCTGAGCTATTTTATGTGGATATGCTCAAGGTGACGGTGGAAACAAGAGGGGACAAAACGAATTTAATTCTTAAGTATCTTATGTCTCCAAGCGAGGCAGGAATGCTGAAAGAAAAAATATATGGTGTTATGGTTGATTTTTTCTCCAGCTATAAAAATTCGGAAAACATAGAGAGGGATATACACGATTATCTTGCACATGGTATAAAATATAACCGAACAGAGCTTTTTCATTATGATTACAGTATAATCGGTGCGCTTCTTAACCATACCTGCGTTTGCGAGGGATATGCAAAGGCATTTAAATTGCTTTGCGACCAGGTTGGTATTCCTTGCGCAGTTATTGTTGGAGCTTCGAAGGGCGAAGGACACGCTTGGAACATTGTTAGATTGGGGCGAAATGCGTTTCATGTTGATGTTACTTGGAACAGCGGAATATATGAAAACGGAACTATACCTCTATATTACAATGTTTCTGATGAGTTTATTGGATGTGACCATCAATGGAAACGAGATGATTATCCGCCTTGTAAAGTGAGTGGAGCGGTTGAGCAGGAAATTATTGATGTTTTTGGACTTCGTTCATTTGCTAATGCTTTGGAAACAATGGTTATGATGAGGAAAGATGAATTTATTTTAAGATTCAACAAGAAATTTCAATTTGTTGAAGAAATTTCGGAGCTGGTAAAAACAGCGATAAAAAAGTTAGAGCTGGAAAGTATAGGAACTTTTTCCGTTATTTATGTTGAAAAGTTGGATTGCGCAGTTGTTAAGTTCAAATACCGATAAATCGTAGAACAGATAAATGCGTATGCGAAAGGAAAAACACATATGGCAAAATTCGAAAGCGGCAAGGTGCTGAAAACCGCAACGGGAGCAGATGTTGTTATCGATAAATATATAGGCGGAGGCGGACAGGGCGATGTTTATATGGTTGATTACGGCGGAAAAAAGAGGGCTTTGAAATGGTATAATCTCGAATCCATCAGAAACCCAGATGCGTTTTACAAAAACTTGGAGAATAATGTGTCTAATGGTTCGCCGTCTCCCGCGTTTCTTTGGCCGTTGGCTGTTATGGAATGGGCAGAGGGTAGCTTTGGATATGTAATGGAGCTTCGCCCTGCCGGGTATGAAGAATTCACCAAAATTCTTTCAAGCAAAGAATGTCATTTCGCGTCTTTCACTGTTGCTGTTGAAGCGTGTTTGCAAATTATTTCTGCATTTAGAATTCTCCATAACTGTGGTTACAGTTATCAAGACCTTAATGATGGTAATTTCTTTATAAATCCACAAAATGGAAATGTTCTTATCTGCGATAACGATAATGTTGCTCCAAACGGTGATACAACGGGTATTCTCGGCAAGCCAAGATATATGGCACCTGAAATTGTAGTGGGGCGTGGGAAAGTGTTGCCAAATGCTCAGTCAGACAGATATTCCCTTGCAACCATTTTGTTTATGATTCTTACCTTCGGGCATCCCTTAGAAGGGAGGCGCTGGCTTGTTCCGTGTCTTACAGACGCAATTGCAGAACAGCTTTATGGAGTTCAGCCCTTGTTTGTTTTCGATTGTGAAAATAACGCTAACAGACCAAACCCCCAAGTCCAAAAGGGTCTTGTTGAGATTTGGAACTGTTTTCCTGACTATATGAAAGAAGCATTTGTTAAAGCGTTCAGCCAAGAAGCGCTTAAAAACCCCCTCAAACGCCTTAAGGAGATCGATTGGCTTAATGTCTTTGCAAGATTCAGAAATGATATCAGAAGATGTAGCTGTGGATGCGATATGTTCCTGCTTGATTCTTCAACAACGAAATGTGATGTATGTTCATCTCTTGTTGAAGTTAAAAACTATATGCAGCTTCCATCATATAATGTTGCTGTAACTGTTGGAACAAAGATTTACCGATGCCAATTGGGCTATTGCAACTCTGATGATGCCCTTGAATTGTTATTTGTTATTGTTGCAAATCCCGCAAATCCCAACGCTATTGGAGTTAAAAATCTAACCAATATGGTTCTTCTTGCAACAACTCCAAGCGGACATCCTAAACAAGTTCCTCCCGGAGGAATAGTTCCATTTATGGAAGGGATAACTCTTTCTGTTTACGAGAAAAAAATCACTCTTAAAAATGTGCAGTAATTCAGTGCGTAGAAAAAGACAAATTAAAAGTATATAGTGGAGGAATTTACAATGCCTGAAATCCCAAAGAGCGTCAAAAAAATATTGCCGATAATTTATGTTATAGATACCTCAGGAAGTATGAAGGGAGACAGAATTGCTGCTGTTAACGAGGCAATGTACGAATGTGCGCATATATTAAAGGAAAAAGCATCAGAGCTTCCCGATGTGGAAATAAAAATAGGAGCGTTGAAATTCAGCTCAGGCGCACAGTGGATTACATCTTCCGGCCTTGTATCTTTGGAGGATTTTTACTGGTGTGACCAGACGGCCGCAGGCGTTACAGATTTAGGCGAAGCAATAAAAGAGCTTGAAAGCAAGCTCAGTAGAACGGGTTTTCTTCAAAGCGAGGTTGGATATGCTGTTCCTGTTATTATTTTTATGAGCGACGGATATCCGGGTGACGATTATAAAAAAGCTATTAAACGAGCAAACGAAAATAATAGGTGGTTTAAAAGTGCAAAAAAGGTTGCTATTGGCTTTGGAGAAGCAGACAGTAAAGTGCTTGAAGAAATTACAGGAAACATCGAGTCTGTAATTACAGCCAACGACCTTGGAACTCTCAAAAGTCTTATAGTTGCAATCTCTGCAACTGCATCAATGCTTGCGGGCCAGTCTCGACTTGCAGGTGACGGAGTTGAAGGCGGAACAATTGTTGGGTCAGCTTACGGTGGACTTAGCGAGGAAGAAAGGAAAAATTTAGAATATGTTGTTAGTGGTGAAGAACAACAGCCCGATTGGAATCAGCCGGATTGGATTTTGACAAATGATTGGCAACAAACTGATTGGAATCAGACATACGACGCAGGCGCAATCAATTCCAATGCGGATATGAATGAGACGGCAACGGTTATTGTTGATGACCCTTGGAACTACGATAACTGGGCATAATTTGAGCGTAACCGGGCATAGGGGGTGAACTTTTTGAACTATGAATTGTTATGCAATTCGGTTCTCGGTGCAAGACACATAATCAAAAACATTCCGTGTGAAGACTTCGGTTTGAAAATGGATTGTGGAGATATGAAAGTGTTTGTTACAGCAGACGGTCACGGAGACCCAAACTGTATGAGAAGCCATGTGGGCTCTAAGTTCGCTTGTGAAATTGCTGCAAAATATATTGAAATGTTTGCAAGGGATATTATTGCCGAGGGAAGTGTATGGGAGCTTTTTGATGAGAATTTGGCATCAAAACGCTTGAGGCAACTTTCAATGTGTATTGTTAACAAATGGGTTCAGCGCGTGAGAGAGCATTTCGACATGAACTCTCCAACCAACGAAGAATATTCTAAAGCAACAATATTTGCCGAGGAATTTAAAAGTGGAATCGGAGTTGAAAGAGCATACGGAACAACAATGATGGCAGGAATTCAAACATCAAGTTTTCTTCTCTTGTTGCAACAGGGCGACGGAAGAATAGTTTTATTTGATGAAGGTGGAAAAGCATCAACTCCTGTGCCGTGGGATGACAGATGTATTGGAAACGCAACAACATCAATGTGCGATTCCGATGCTGCTTCAAGCGTGAGATTTTATGTTGTAAACTTGGCTGAAAATCCAATAGTTGCCTGCTTTGCCGGTTCAGATGGAATTGAAGATAGCTTTTCTTCAATGGATAAGGTTTATGCATATTACAGAGAGTTTATTGGATATTCCTGCGAAAATGGAGTTCCTGCGCTTGAAAGCTATCTTGGGGATGAACTTTCCCGCCTTAGCAAAGAAGCAAGTCAGGATGATGTTACTGTAACAGGGATAATTGATACAGAAAGATGCAAACCCTTCCTTGAAGCGTTTAAGCGGGAAAATAAATATATAGAATTGCAAAACGATTATAACAAGGTTGAAAATGATATAAATTCAATTGAAACAGGCGGAAAATATTATCATTTGCAGAAAAAATATTCAGAGGCAAAGAAGGCGTTCTTTTCGCTTGATGTGGAACATAGTCGACTTGAAACTGAATGTCGCGAGCTTGAAAGCATTATACAACTGAAAATATCAGACCAAAACCTTTCCACGGTTTTGGAAAATATTGTTGACGATGCTTTTAACAGCGCCTGTTCTGTTGATTGTGGTAATAATGAAAATTATCCTGAACATGGAATTGGGGATTATAACAATTTATCTTTTGAAAAAAATATGATGAAGCTTCAGAAAACCGAAGAAATCATCCCATTTTTTGAGGGATGTTATGAAGATTCACAGAAAATAGATGATTATAATAACGGTGAAGTTGCTCTTAACGAAGCAAAGCAACGGTATGAAAATAAATTGGCTGAAAAAAACAGAGTTATACAAGAATTGGAACTTGCAAAAACCACATTCGAAGATGCTAAAAAAGAATTCGAGCTGTATGATGGCAGATATCAGGGCTTGAAACAGCAAAGAGAAGTTATTTCGCTCAAACTCAAAGAGTTTAAAGGGGAATAATCGGGTTTGTGTGAGAATGAAATTTTTGAAAGCTCCTGTTTTGTAGAGTATGGGTGATTTTTTGATGTTGTGGCATCTTTTGTCTAACTTGACGGTGAATTTCCAAGTAAAAAAGTCGGTACAAATTTTAGCGCAACGGATGAAAAGGTGATATCACCCATTTAAAGCAATAACCAATTCAGAAATATATCAAAACAAAAATCAGTTGGTGGAAAAAATGAAATGTGAAAAATGTTTGAGAGAATGGTCGGTGGAACAAAATTTCCACACTTGTCCTTTTTGCGGTGAGGCAGTTAATAATGGTTGTCCTGAGTTTTCGTCTGCTGTTGATGCGTTGAAATATATGGTGAAAGCATACGGTGAAGAGATTTTCTTGAATTCTCATCAAGCCATATCTTTGTTCAGTGATTTTGCGCCTGCGCTTATTGGAGAAAGACGGCTTTTGAAGTTTTGCTTTGAGCTTGAAATAGTTAAGGAAATAATTGAACGCAAAGACGAAGAAGAAAAAGAGAAGGAAATTCTTAAGGGAATATATGTATCAAGGTTGCAATCCCGATATTTTGTTAGCAAGGAGTGGGCAGAAAACTGTATTGGATGGTTAGAATGTGCTTTCGGATGGAAGAAAAACGCTGTTAAAATTGTTCTTGAAAACGGAGCATTATATGAGGGAGAGTTGAAAAACGGAAAGCCAACAGGTAAGGGGAAAGTAATATATCCGTCGGGCCATGTGCTCAGTTGTACATTTGAGAACGGTATTCCAAATGGTGAAGGAGAAATGATTTGGAACATTTCTGGAATAGTGAGCGAGTGCGTTGAAAACATCTGGCGCGGAACGTGGGAAAACGGCTTGCCTTGGAATGGTAAAGGAACATATATATTTGGGGATTTTGAAGAGATAACAACCGTTCCCATTGTAAATGGAAAAAAAGATGGTAATGGTATAATCCTTTGCAAAAACGGTGAAAAATATGTCGGCTGTGTAAAAAATGGGGTATTTAGCGGAGTTAACGGATATCTTAAAAAAAGTGATGGAACAACCTTTTTTGGTGAATTTCAAAATGGCAGATTGGTAAGGGGATTTGAGTTTGATGCTCAGAATAAACTTGTTAACCGATTTGGCAACGGATACATTATTTCCAATATATAAAATTTAAAGAACATATATCGCATGATAAAGACACAGATTATAAGAAAAAGCGCTTGCATTTGCAAGCGCTTTTTTCTTGGCACCCCCAACGGGAATCGAACCCATAACTAACCCTTAGGAGATACCGATGGAAATAGAAACGGTATCCCTTGTAATACCTAAAAATCCCCTGTTGTCAGGGGATTTTTAAGGTTAAAGGTTTATCTTGTGTTACGCCGTTACTGCTAATACTATGTTGTTTTACGTTGTACGATTAGCAAGCAATTAGCAAATAAAGTGAATTTGGGGTAGAGATAATAAGCGTGTGAAATGTTACGGTGTTACCGCAAACACCTATCAATATTTTTTAGAATAATTCCTCTAAAGCTGAATTGTAAAGTGAAATTTCTTTTGTCGCTATATTATATACTTTAATCACGCCATCATTAAGACTTAAGCTTCCTCCCCAAGACCAGTCTTCCAAAACAATCTCACCTAACAAAGTACCAAGCACGTCATAGGATTTTACAGAAAGTCCCTCAATTACGGCATTTTCCTTTTCTACCTTACATTTGTTAAGCGTTAATATTGTTTCTCCATCAAACCTCATTTCTGAACCTTCGGCCTTTATCGGTTCGAATTTTGTATTGCCATCTTGTGCAATAATATTAAACCAGGTTCCATTATCTGAATGATATCTAGCCAAACCCAGGTCGCCTACGAAAAATATGTTAGAAATATTTTCACTTTCCTTTACTTTGGCTATAACTTCACCAGTTAATGCATTGTAAATATCGCCCCATTCCAAATGATCATAGAACCCACTAGTGCCATAAGTGCCATTTGCCCAATATGAAAGCTTTGGGACTTTTGTACTCATTTGTGTTCTGTCAGATGATTTGGTTCCAGTTCTCAAATCCAAAATTGTATCTTCAAAATAAAGATATCCGTCATAATAATTGGTCCCGTTTACATTCATAATATTACTATTGATTATCTCTGCCAGTTCGACAGAAAAAGGCACGAGCGTAGTAAAATCTGAATCAATCACACTCATTTCGATTTTCGTGCCTGTATATGACTCTTCTCTTCGCTCTAAAATAATATAACCGTCTAAAAATGCTTGTTTATGATTATTTGTATCTAATACTATTCGTGATGCGCTAAAATCTTCGGCTGTATATATTTTTCCCTGTTTATCACAAAGAATATATTCGTTAATGTTAGTTGTTTGAATCATCGCAATCTTGGTATTAAACTTGGCAAAATTATATATGTTGCAATTTTCTAATACAAACAACTGTTTTCCTGATTTATCAATACAATAGGTGTTTTTATCATCGATGTATTGCACGAACGCTAAACCATTGGAAAAATCTGTGATTGACGCAATTTTACTCTCGTCTACTTGTGATGTACTTGTGGGATTGGATGTGTTGTTGCTGTTACTGTCACTGTTACTATTGCTGGTGTTGTTTGTTGGGCTATCCTTGCTTGAGCAAGCGGTTAAGAGTGAAAAAACCAGGATTGACACGACGATTAAGTTGATTGCTTTTTTCATTTTAATTTCCTCCTAAAAATAAAAAGTGCGGCTACCGAAGTAACCGCACAAAAAACGCAAACTCCGATAGTCGCCAAACTAATTATTATGCAAAATGGTTTTACCCGAATTCCGTCATAATAGAATTTGCGTTTTTATCAAATTCATACGGAATTCAGAAAGGGTATAGTATCCCCACGGATAAAAAATACCATTTTGCAATATATAATTAGTTTGGCATAATCATTTTACCACAGTTTGCGATAGAATGCAATATATTTTATAAAAAATTTATAAAAAAGTTTATGGATGGAACATACGCCTGCGCAAATTAGCAAGATTTTGCTAAGAATCCGATTAGCAGGCGATTAGCAAAACGGCGATTTTCTGCTAATTTCCTGCTAATCGTGTCATTCAACACGTACCCTTCGGTCCCCGTATTTTATCCTACGAAACAAAAAACAGACGAGCACAAAGTTCGTCTGTTTTTAATTTGGCACCCCCAACGGGAATCGAACCCATAACTAACCCTTAGGAGGGGTTTATTATATCCATTTAACTATGGAGGCATATTGAATTAAATAACAGGGTTAATGCAATCCCCCGTCTGTTCAGACGGGGGAAATTAAGGACAAACTAAACTAACCGATTACACATTATGCAGCAAATCAAGAGTGACAGACTTGATTGGTGTTGTCGGCAATGTGAATTAAAATAACGAATTTTAATTACATAGCGTTAAGCAGCTTGGTGTAGCGGCTCTTTTTCCTTGCAGCATTGTTCTTGTGAAGAATACCCTTGTTAACTGCCTTGTCAACCTTCTTAACTGCATCTTTGTATGCTACAGCAGCAGCATCCTTATCGCCAGCAGCGATAGCAGCTTTATACTTACGAATGGAAGATTTGAGGGCGGACTTGATCATTTGATTTCTCAAAGTCTTAGTAGCAGTAACTTTTACTCTTTTCTTCGCAGACTTAATGTTAGGCATTTCGTTTCCTCCTGTATGTCTTTTTCCGTTTCCTATGAATTATACCACACATTTTTCTATTTTGCAATAGGTTTTTTCAAAAAAAACAAAGAAAAAAACAAAAAAAAAGTTAAATTTTTTTGACAGTATGTGAAAAAGCGGTATATTTTGGTTTTGTATTTTTATCAAGTCAATTTCCGTAAAGCAGAGTTTGCTTTTAAAAATATGGAGATAATAAGAAAAAATGGGGGATAACAAATTTATGAATATGAAAAAAACAAAAAGCAAATTCAGAGATGATAATACAAAAGCGGTTGAAATTGCTGTGGCAGATTCATTTCCTAAAACAGACCTTGCCCTTGAAACTCACGAATTTAATGTTGAAAAGGGCGAGGATGATGGAATTATAACGGAAAATTACCAAATAAACGGATATGAGGTAACAAAAACAATTGTTGGCGAAGAAAAGGGGGAAAAACAAAGCGGAAAAAGGGCGGGGCAATATATAACCGTTGATGTTGGCGAATTGCAATTAAAGTCATCATCCCAGCTTGAAACCCTTGCTATTGCCCTTTCTGTTCTGATAAAGGAGCAGATTCCCCAAGGTGATGGCTGCGTCCTTGTTGCAGGCATAGGTAATGATGAAATTGTTTCCGATGCCATAGGCCCTAAAACGATAAGCGGTGTTATTGCTTCAAGACACATTAAAAAGCTGAAAAATGGGCTGTATACTTCTATGAATTTAGGCGATGTTGTTGCGGTTCAGACAGGAGTTATGGGAACAACGGGGCTTGAAAGTGCGGAGTTTGTTTCTGCGCTTGTTGAAAAGCTGTCTCCAAAATGCGTTATTGCGGTTGACTCCCTTGCATCACGCCGACTCTCTCGACTTGCAACAACGGTTCAGATATCAAACGCAGGTATTTCCCCGGGTGCTGGAGTTGCAAACAGACGGCTGGAGCTTAATGAAAACACCCTCGGTGTGCCTGTTATTGCAATAGGAATACCAACGGTTGTTGACGCTTTCACCCTTGTTTCCGACCTTGTTGGGAGCGAACACTTTGCAAATTTGCAATGCGAAAAAAATAATTTCTTTGTTGCGCCAAAAGAAAGCGATAAAATTATAAAGGAAGCATCAAAGCTACTTTCTATGTCAATCAATATAGCTATCCACGGCTTGTCACCATCCGAAATAGGTGAACTTCAATAAGTCTCTTGCGAATATAAAATAACCATAATTACTTTAAATATTGGTGATAAAAAGACAAATTAAATATATTTTTTCGCAATTTGTGAACTTTCTTTTGAAAAACTCTTGACAAATAAAAAATAATATTGTATAATTTATGTGTAAATTGTTTGGATATTAAGAAGGAGAGCTGAGGATGGAAAAAATGAAAACAAAATATCTTTTAGTTGTTTTTGCTTTGGCTGTGCTGGTTTTACTTGCATTTTCCTCCAAGGTTTTCTTTTCAAAAGTAAGTGCGACTTGTGTTTCGGGCAAAATGATAGCAGATAATATTGAAAGCATAAATTTATCTTCAAGCGATGCTTCTTTTGAACCGCATATATTTATGATAGCATTTCTTGTTATGGTGGGGGGAGCAATAGGTGTTGTGCTTCTTAATAACCGTTCAGAAAATAAAGATTCCAAAAAAAATAAAACGGAACATAATGATACCGAAGATTGATATGAAATAATCCCAAATATGTTAATAATGTCAATAAAGCTGTTGTAATTGTATAGATCAAGCGTTGTGAGA
>JAZNIJ010000128.1:0-3246 GCA_045577455.1 Eubacteriales bacterium | reverse complement strand
GAAGAAAACTCCCATATAAGCTGACTAATGTATAATTTATTATTTCATCAGCGGTTAACCCATACTGAGCAATTGTTGCAACATTCCATGATTCCTTACTACCGTATTCTTTGATTTGCTTATCAATATATGTGTCTAACTCCTTTTTTACATCTTCGGGAATTCCGTCAAACCCATATTCTTTAGCAATTTCTTCAAGAACTATATATTCTTTACATGCCTTAACAGTGCTTTGCTCCAAATACTGACCAACAGATAAAGTTCCATTTTCAAAAATTTTTTCATTTAAAAAACCATTTTCCCAGTAATCAGCGCTATTATCGGGCATGAATCCAAAATATGCCTTAAATGCTTCGCCCTGACTGCCATAGCTTTCATAATATGACTTATACTGATTGATTAAGGAATTGCGGTTGGAACTATAATAATAACGATAAGCTGCTTCAGTTATGACTTTGTCGTTTCCTGAAAATACAGCTTCATCTTCTGATGATGAGCAAGATGAAAGAAGCAAAGTTGAAACAGCCAAGATAAATAAAAATAATTTTTTCATTTTATATTTCATAATAAACACCAAACTTTAAAAATAATAAACTATGGATTATGCAAAATATTACATAACATTGTTTTATTCTACCTTAAATTCATTGAATAAATTTATAATATACTTTGCAAGAGAGAGAATATCTTCTTTATACGATAGTTTTGCGCTGAAGCATGGTTTCTCATTGTTTGAATAAAAAACTTTGCCTGCAATCTTTTCAGCTTTGCATATAAATGGTGGCAAATTTTCGTCAACTTCGCTAAGAGTTATTCTTAAAAAATCTTGTTGTTGAACAATGCTTTCAACACCAACAGTTTTCGCAATATTTCTTATCATGGAAATATTTAAAAGATTTACAACGGCTTTGGGCGACTCTCCAAAACGGTCTAATAGTTCGTCTAACAAATCATCAAATGCATCTTGAGAATCAATTTCAGCAATTTTTTTATAAATTTCCATTCTTATATTGTCTGATTCTATATAATATTCAGGAATATAAGCATCAACAATAAAAGATACTGTACAATCTTTTTCTTCTTTAACTTTTTCTCCCTTTAATTCCAAAACGGCATTTTCAAGAATTTTTATATAAAGTTCATAACCAATTTCATCCATGTGACCGCTTTGAGCGGTTCCCAAGACATTTCCAGCCCCTCTCAGTTCTAGATCTCTCATTGCAATTCTGAAGCCTGAACCAAATTCTGTAAATTCTCTTATAGCCTCAAGTCGTTTCGTTGCAATCTCAGAAAGATTAACATCTGCTCTATAAGTCAAATAAGCATATGCTTTTCTTGAAGACCTACCAACCCTTCCTCTTATCTGATGAAGCTGTGAAACCCCCATTCTATTGGCATCTTCAATTATGAGAGTGTTTGCATTTGGAACATCAACTCCCGTTTCTATTATTGTTGTGCATACAAGAATATCTGTTTCACCTTCAACAAGCCCCTGCCATATTGATGAAAGTTCAGATCTGTTCATTTTACCGTGGGCGACATCAATATTTTTATCAGGAAATTCTCGTCTCAAAACCTCAGCTTTGGCATATATAGTATCAACTCTGTTATGAAGATAGAAAACCTGACCGCCCCTTCTAAGCTCTTTTCTAATTGCTTCAAAAATAAGGTCATCATCATGTTCAAGAACAAATGTTTGTATAGGTTGTCTGTCCATTGGGGCTTCATCAAGCACGGACATATCCCGTATTCCCGAAATAGCCATACTGAGTGTTCGTGGAATTGGGGTAGCTGTCAAAGAAAGCGAATGAACATTTTTGCACATTTCTTTTAGTTTTTCTTTGTCTTTAACACCAAATCGTTGTTCTTCATCGATAATAATCAATCCGAGGTCTTTAAAAACAACATCTTTTTGCAAAATTCTGTGTGTTCCAACAATTATATCAATTTTTCCTTGAGCAAGCTCTGCCAAAGTGTTTTTTTGCTCTTTGCCTGACTTAAATCTGGAAATATAATCGGCAATTACGGGAAAAGTTCTGAATCTTTGTAAAATTGTATTATAGTGCTGTAAAGCTAAAATTGTTGTTGGAACAAGAATTGCAACTTGTTTTCCCCCTGCTATACACTTAAATGCTGCACGCAATGCAACCTCTGTTTTACCAAAGCCAACATCTCCACAAAGTAATCTTTCCATAGGAACCGTAGATTGCATATCTTTTTTTATACTGCGGGAAGCACCAAGCTGAGAGTCCGTTTCAACATATTCAAATAAATCCTCAAACTCAGTCTGCAATGCATCATCTTCATCGAATGCATGAGCTGTTCTTTGAAGACGCATACCATAAAGCTTAACAAGTTCCTGCGCTGTTCCTGTAGCGGCAGCTTTGGCTTTACTTTTCTTTTTGTTCCATTCAGAACCGCCCATTTTGGACAGCTTAACATTTTCATCCCCAATATACTTGCTAACCATATCAAGATTGGAACAAGGGACATAAAGAGTATCATTATTTGCATATTGAATAGATATATAATCCTTATATACCTTTTCTGTTTTTATTCGTTCAACTCCAAGGTATTTTCCTATACCAAAGGTTGAATGAACAACAATATCACCAACTTCAAGGTCTGTGAAAGAAGAAATTCTTTCGCTTTTTTTCTTTGAAGAAGCACTTTTTTTTCGAGCAGAAGAATATGCTCCTTCATTTTTCGAACCTCTATCTGAAATAAAAACGAAATCTTCATTAACAAAACCGCCAAGGGAACATGCTTGTATTGAATGCGTTATAGCAACAACTTTATTATATAACTTTCCTGAAAACGGAATTGCATTTATTCCAATGTCATTCAAATTATCTTGAAGTATTGCTGACTCCCTTTCACTTCTGACAGCTATAAGTATTTTTTTATTTTCTTCGATTTTATTTCCAATCAAATTAAACAGGTCATTTATTTCATACTTGTTATAAGTAACACTTGATGAATTTGAAACAAATTTAAATTTATAATCGAATATTGGTTCAGAAAGTTCAAAAGGGTCAAACACAATAGTTTTCTTTGAAATCTTTGATATGAATTCGGATGAATCCATAATAACACTTGCATTTTCAAATTTTGCAAGACCCTTTGATACCAATGCTTCTAAAGTTTCATTTGTTGTAAACTCAAAAGTTTTTATTCTATTATGCAATCTTTTACTATCAAAAGAAACAATTGAGGCATTTTGCAAAACATCAAAAATTGATTCTT
>JAZNIJ010000127.1:0-13319 GCA_045577455.1 Eubacteriales bacterium | reverse complement strand
AAAGGGGACTGTAAAGTAATGAGCTTTGGCGTTCCAACAGTTGATTCTGCATATACTTTTTATCATATGGCAGATGAAAAGGGAAATAAATTTATAGAGTTTTCTTCTGTCTTATCAATTGACGGAACAAATAAAAAATCTAATTATTTATATATTCCGTATATTGTGAATGAAAACACATTTGTTTATGCAATCCCCGAAAATATATATTCATATAGCAATTTCGATTCATCTGAAGAAAAGCCAACTATAACTCTCTCTCAAAAAGAAGTTAAGACTGATTTCAAAATAGTTTATAGCAATGGAGATGCCTATTATCGTGATGTATCATCAATAATTCAAAATGCTTTTATGGCTGAAGTTGGTGCATCTCCTTCCTTGCTCCTTGATACAAGCGGAAGCTGTAATTATGAGATTATTCTCAATTCTCAAAACAGAGCAGATTGCAAAAATCTTATGAATACCCTTGGCAATTCGGAATATGCTATAAAAACAATAAAGACAGGGTCTAAAACTTTAATTATTCTTGCTTATAAAAATTATGCATCTGCAATGAAATGTGTGGAGCATTTTGTAGAAGAATATATCGAGGGCGATGGACAAATTGTTTCATTCCCGGCAGATGTTAATGTAAAAGGAAGTTGCACTTCAGCAGAAATATCTTCTGAAATACTCATCGGAACAGGAGTATACAATTTAAGAGACCCGAGTATGTTCTATGAAAACGGTGTGTATTATATGTATGGCACAGGATGGGGATGTTATACATCAACAAGCATCAAAGGGCCTTGGACATATCGTGGAGAAGTAGCAAAAGCTCCAAGCGATATATATTACGATGGAGCGCCCCTTCCTTCCGGCGTAACCCGTCCTTCGTGGGCACAAAAATGGGCTCCTGAAGTTTTTAAACATAATGGAAAATACTATATGTTTACAACGTATTTTTCAATTAAAACATATCACAGAGGATGCGTTATAATGGTCTCAGATTCACCACTTGGGCCTTTTGTTCCAACAACAGAGGGACATATAACAAGAAGTGATTGGGACTGCATAGACGGAACTCTTTATATTGATGAAGGCGGTCAGCCATGGATGATGTTTGTTCATGAATGGACTTGTCAACCGGACGGAATAGGAACTTTTGCTGTTGCAAGACTTTCTGAAGACTTCACTCATTTTATTTCACAACCAATAGAATTATTCAAAGCTAACTCTGTTTCATGGGATGCATCCTGCGTTACAGACGGTTGTTATGTGAAAAAATGTCAGGACGGCTCATTGCTGATGATATGGTCAAACTTCTGTGGCTCTGATTATGTTGTTGCGGTTGCAAAAAGTCCAAGCGGAAATATTTGCGGCCCTTGGATTCACCAAGAAAAAATGTTGTATTCCAAAAACGAGATAGTAAAAAATGACGGTGGACACGGAATGTTCTTTGAAACAGAAAACGGTCAAATGTATATGATTCTCCATTCTCCAAATACTACAACAACATCCAATCCAACTCAATCCGTTGTTGTTAGAGTAGAAGAAAAATACGGTCTCATTTATTGGGATTTCTACAAAAAATAATAATTAAAATCTCAAAAAAATCCGTTCCCTGAAACGAAATCAAGGAACGGATTTTTATTGGTTATAGAAAACCAATAAGGGTATATCTTTAGTTAAACCAATGGAAGATATACCCATTTTTGTTATTTGAATTATTTTAAGCTGTGCCTTAAAGAATAGGAAGTGAATCACTTTGATGCATGAAAATGTTTTGAGTTTGTATTAAAAGATGCTCGCAAAAGCGTTTTCTGTGTTGGATAAATCAATAAATAAATTTAAATGGTTACGGTAAATGATGTAACTCCGTTTTCGCTTTCAACAGTAATTTTCCCTTTGTGAAGCTCAACAATTTTCTTAACAATTGCAAGCCCAACGCCATTTCCTTCTGCAGCGTGGGACTCGTCTGCTTGATAAAATTTCCTGAAAATTCTATCAATATTATCTTTACATATTGTAACACCTGTGTTTGTTATTGTGAAAGAAGTTGTTGTTTCTTCTTTTTTCATTTTGATATCAATTGTGGATTTATTACTTGAAAATTTAATGGCATTGTCGATGAGGTTTATCCAAACTTGCTCCATTGATTCTTCGTTTGCAAAAATTAAGATATCTTCAAGTTCAAGGTTGAAATCAATTTCTTTTTCAGACCATTTGTTTTCCAAAAGTAAAACGCAATGCCTTATTTGTTCGGCAGGATTATATTCGTTAATTTCGGTGAGAATAGTCTGATTTTCAATTTTTGTCAGATTAAAAACATTTGTTGCAAGAGAAGAAAGACGAAGGGATTCCTTTTCTATAATGTCAATATATTCTGCTTTTTCTTTTTCCGAAAGGTTTCCTTTTTTTAATAGCTTTGCAAACCCTGCAATTGAAACTATTGGTGTTTTAAATTCGTGGGAAAAATTATTTATAAAGTCAGACCTTAAAACCTCGGTGTTTTCAAGTTCTTCTGCCATTTTATTAAAGCTGTCGCTAACTTCTGTGAGAGCAGAAATTGCCGTTAATGGCTTCCCAAAATGTAACCTCGCCTTGAAATCTCCTGATGAAAGTCGATTCATCAAAGAAATAATGCGGTTAAAGGGCTTTAATGGAAACCTCACCAAAAGCATTGATATTCCAAATCCAATAACAAGACTGATGAAGCAAACATAAATTAAAACAGGAGTTATTGTAAGGTTACCTTCATCAACTGTTTGCACAGCTTCAAGGGCAATTAAAAGATAAATAATCCCAATTGTAAGACCTATGGCGATAAAAAGTATAATAAAAATTGCAACAGAAAACATTAGGGTGAGGGACAATCTGTTAATCCGTTCCTTGTGCTTTTTGTCATTCGATTTGTCAGTTTTGCTTTTGAGTTCTGGGATATTTTTTTCTTTTTTCTTCTCTTTTTCCATAATAAATCAACCCTTTTTAATATGATTTAACAGCACTGAACAATTAAAAAATCAAAGATAATCAAACAAATGAATCAACCACATTTTAAAGATACTCAAACAATAATACCATCTAAAGTTAAAGAAAATCATATTATAATCAATTTTTTTTAACCGCTTTGTATCCCAAACCCCGTATTGATTCAATTTGAAACTCGTCCCAACCTTCAAAACGCTTTCGCAATCTGCCAATATGAACCGTAACCGTTTCCCAACATGTATCGCTGTCAGCTCCCCATATTTCGTCCATAAGCTGTATTCTGGTGAAAATTTTTCCAGGGTAGGAGAGGAGCTTATAAAGGAGAAGAAACTCTTTTTGCGGAAGCTCTTGCACATCGTTTCCCTTTGAAACGGTAAATGAGTCATAATCAAGAATAACTTCGCCTATAACAATTTTTCTCTCGCTAACTATTTTTGCTCTTCTTAATAATGCTTTGATTCTGAGAAGCATTTCTATTTCGTCAACGGGCTTTGTCATATAGTCATCAGTTCCAACCAAAAACCCCTTTTGCTTGTCAGATGGTAATTGTTTTGCAGAAACCATAAGTATGGGGAGGGAGCTATCGTTTTCTCTGAGCGTTTTTGTGAATTCGTATCCGTCCATTTTTGGCATCATTATATCTAAAATAACAAGGTCAATATGCTCCTTATCCATAACCAAAAGTGCATCTTCGCCGTTTTCAGCGGTAAAAACTTTGTATTTTTCATTTTCAAGAACCGCTTTAAACAGTTGCCTTGTGTTTTTGTTATCGTCAACTACAAGAATATTAAACATAGTTCACCTTTCATTGATTTAATCAAAATAATCATATATAAACTCTACACGATTAACATAAACCTGAGATAAACAAAAAGAAAAAAATTAAAAAATAAATGTTGAAATATATAAATGGCGGTGATATAATTCCCATTAGTCTTTGCAAAATATGAATAATAAGGGTAATAATATGAGTATGAGCTTTGATGATATTTGGTTTTTTATAAAAAAGAATGTTGTTATGTGCGTTGCCTTTATAGCAGCCCTTATAACTGTTTTTATAGTGCCGCCCGATAAAGAATATGTGGGGTATTTTGATTTTAAAACATTAACCTGCCTTTTCTGCGTTCTTGCAGTTGTTTGTGCTTTGAAAAACATCAGTTTTTTCTATATGCTTGCAGAAAAAATAGTTGTATGCTTTAAAAATGCAAAGCTATGTGTGCTTGCCCTTATATACATAACATTTATAGGGTCAATGCTTATTGCAAATGATATGGCTCTGCTCACATTTTTGCCTCTTGGATATTTTGTTCTTTCATCAACAGGAAAACAAGAATATATGGCATTCGCTTTTATTATGCAGAATATAGCAGCAAACCTTGGGGGAATGTTAACACCTTTTGGAAATCCTCAAAACCTTTATCTGTATTCAAAATTCAATATTCCAAATATGGAATTTGTTGAAATAATGTTTTTACCTTTTATTGTTTCAATTGGAATGATAACCGCTTGTTGCCTGATATTTGTTAAAAGTGAGCCATTAGAGATAGAAAAAAGGGATATAAACCTCCCAAAGGCAAAAACGATAATTTATCTCTGCCTTTTCGCTTTATCTGTTGCAATAGTTTTCAGAGGAATTCCATATTGGATAGGGCTTATTGTCATTCCTGCTTTTTTGGCTTTCATGGATATAAAAGCACTTAAAGCGGTTGACTACCCCTTGCTTTTCACATTTGTTTTTTTCTTTGTGTTTGCGGGAAATATGGCAAGAATTCTTGCTGTCCGTGAGATTTTTTCATCGCTTTTAGAAAAAAACACTCTGCTTTTCAGCGTTGTTTCCTGCCAGTTAATCAGTAATGTTCCATCTGCAATACTGCTTTCTCAATTTACCAATGATTATTCTCATCTTCTTGTTGGGGTAAACATCGGTGGCGTTGGTACACTTATTGCTTCTCTTGCAAGTCTTATTACCTTTAGCGAATATAAAAAACATAATCCGGGAAAAACTTTTTATTATGTAAAAGTGTTTTCTCTTTTCAATTTCGGATTTCTCGTTTTGCTTTCTCTCATTATGCTTTTAGTGAGAGGGTAGTACCTTTTTAGGTAAAGTGAGAAAAAATAATTAAATATTTCCCAAGCATACCTGAGCGTTGCAACAGCTTCATTTGGGTATGCTTTTTTATATTTAGAATTTAGCTCTTAATTCAACGACCTTACCGAGCAAGGTTACAGGAAGGGAACGTATATCTTCCCTCGAAAAATACTTTGGCTTGTACGCTGGATTGAGTGGCTGAAGAATAATACCCTTTTCGTCGGCAATCAGCTTCTTTATTGTAGCATCGTTTTCTCCTATAAGAGCAACAACAATGTTTCCCGAATCAGCAGAATGTTGCTTTTTTACAATGACAGTGTCTCCTTCTGTGAATCGTGGCTCCATGGAATCACCTTTAACAATAAGTCCGAAATACTCTCCGCTATGCATCATATCCTCAGTAATTTCTTCATAACCTATAACTTCTTCATATGCTGTTTCAGGATTTCCACCACGCACATAACCAAGAACGGGTATTTTTGATTTTTTTAGAGTTTCTGTTTTGTTTTTTTGCAAATTATAAAAAACGGCAAGATGAGGCGGAACACCGTTTTGCTCAAGGTAAGATATCTTTTCATCATCGTTTGATAGTAAGTTGTATTCTTCCATCTTTTCATTGTCCCATTCTGTTATGGGTTGAACAATAAGACTGATTGGCTCTCCTAAAAATTCGGAAAGAAAACTCAATGTTTCATATGCAGGTAAACTGCCCCCTGTTTCCCATGTAGATATAGTTGTTCTGGAAACACACATTCTTTCTGCCAAATCATTCTGACTTATTTTTTGTTTTTTTCTTAACCATTTTAAGTATATCATTTTCTTTCCTCCTTGGAAAGCTAATTGTTTCTCTGTTGAACAAAAACATTAGCTTAACTTTTTTATTTTAATTGCATTTTTCAGCAATATATATTTATATGATTTTTATACTGTTTTGATTACTGATTTATCTAAAAGACAATAATCTACAGTGAGTAAACTACAACTGTCTGTTTTGCTGACAAAAATAGGCAACATAATTGATATTTTGTCATTATATGTATTATAACGCCAAAAATATCGTCTGTCAATAGGAAAATAAAAAAATGTTGCCAATTCTATTGACATTTGCTGCTCTGAGTGCTATAATGTGAAAAAACAAGTTGACATTATTGCGGTTGCCCCACGCTTAAATGTCAATTATTTTGACATTCAGTTGGGAGGTGTTGATACCTCAAAGGATTATGTGGGAAAATGTAGAATGATCCCACACAAGGAGGTGCAATATGTTTAGAAAACGGAAGGGGATAAAGCTCAGCTATCCTATGCAAGGTTTTATATGCTTTACTTGCCTTACATATGATGCTCAGCCGGAGGACGTGAAGATTAAAATAAAAATGTTGTGTGAACAGGTTGGAGGTACATATGGAGATGCGCTTTTTGAATTTGTAACAACAGAAAAAACAGTAACGGAAATCAGCTTGAAACACTATGTTTCGGAAACTCAATTGTATAATTTACGCAAAAAGCTTTATGAAAGCTGGAAAATGTGATTTTTACACCATAACAGATAACGGAAAAATAGGACATCTTTTACCTAAATGACAAACAACTAATATCGTTGCAGATTATTTGAAATAAGGAACAAGCTATCCCCGAAAAAAGGGATAGCTTGTTTTTTAATATAAATAATTATGCGTTTTCAATATAAGCTGTAAGGAGCTTTGTTGCATCCATTACATCGTTTAATGAAAGGGTTTCAACTGGGGAGTGAACATATCTAACGGGAACGGAAATAGCACCAACATAAGAACCGGCACCTGTTACCTGCATAGATGCGGTATCTGTTCCGCCACCTTCAAGAATTTCAAATTGATGTTTGATTTTATTTGCCTTTGCTGCATCTGTGAGTTTTTCAACCATAAGTCGAGAACAAATAACAGAGCTGTCTTTGATTTTAATAGCAGCACCGCCATCAAGAACACATTCCATTTCTGCAACACCGGGAGCATCACCTGTTCTTGTTACATCAATTGCAATTGAATAATCGGGAGCAACTGTAAACGCAGCTGCTTTTGAACCTCTAAGCCCAACTTCTTCCTGAACTGTGAAAACATAGTATGTGTCATAAGTTGGAGTTGAAACGGTTTTAAGACTGTAAAGTGCAACTGCAACGCCAATTCTGTTGTCAAATGCTTTTGCGGAAAGACGATTGTTCATAAGTCGTGTAATCTGGGGAGCAACTGCACAGGTATCTCCAACCTTAACTTTTCTTTCAGCATCTTTTTTGTTCTTAGCACCGATATCAACAATCATATCCTTAACTTTTGCATCACCCTTTGCCTTATCGTCAAGGACAATAATTCCCTTTGTTCCGTTTTCAAAAACGATATTCTGATAAGAGGAATATATTGCATTTATACCACCAATGTTTGAAATCTTGATATATCCGTCTTTCGTAATGCTTGTAACAACAAATCCGATTTCGTCCATATGTGCTGCAATCATAACGCGCTTAGAAGAATCTTTGCCTTTTTTAAGGCAAATAAGGTTACCCATTGGGTCAGTTTTTATTTCGTCTGCAAAGCCCTTAGCTTCTTTTGCAATTAAATCTGCAATGTGGCTTTCACAGCCGGAAACGGAAAATGTGGCAGTAAGTTTTTTAATTAAGCTGTACATTGTTTATTCTCCTTAAGTTACATAGTTTCAAGCAAGGCAAAAACTGCCTTTTCTGTATTTTCAATATCTTCAATAGCGGCAACGGAAGAAGGTGAATGGATATATCTTGTGGGAACGGATAATGCCGCAACCTTTGCTCCGCCACTGCATTGCTGGTAAGCTCTTGAATCATTGCCGCCTGCAACGAAATTCTTAACCTGATATTTAATGCCTTTTTCTTCAAATGCGGCAATCGCTTGTTTGAAAAGCTCTTTGTCGTAAATTGTTCCGTTATCCATATGTGAAATAACAGCACCTTCACGAACCTTACAACATTCCTGACCTTCGGGAGTTCCTGGAATATCTCCTGCAGTTGTTGCTTCAACAATAATTGCAATATCGGGATTGATACCGAATGAAAGGGGAGTTGAACCTCTTAAACCGTTTTCTTCGCAGGTAACAAAAGCAAAATATGTGTCGCAGGGAAGGTCCTTTTTCAAAAGCTGAGTGAGAATATAGCATCCCGCTCTGTCATCAATTGCTTTGGACTTAATAAATCCATTTCCGAATTCTTCAAAGTTTGGAACAAAAACAGCTTCATCGCCAATGGCAATTTTTGCTCTTGCGGCTTCCTCTGTTTCTTCACCAATGTCTATATACATTTCGTTAATGGGAATACAAACGCCCTTTTCTTCCGCTTTCTGAAGATGAATTGCCTTTGCACAAACAACACCGAAAACTTTGTTTTCTCCAATGATTATTCTCTTTCCACCAACAACTGCTTTTTCAACCGAGCCAATTTCGTCGAAATATGCATAACCATCTTTGGAGAAGTTGCAAATCATAAATCCAACCTCATCCATATGGGCGGAAACGAGAATTTTCTTACCGCTATCTTTTTTACCCTTTTTGAATGCAATAAGGTTCCCAACCTTGTCAACTCTATAGTTGTCACAATGGTTTTTAATTTCTTCAATTATAATTTCACGAACTTCGTCTTCCATCCCTGATGGGCCGTATGCGTTACAGAGCTTTTTAAGAAAATCTATACTCATTATTCTTCACCTCCCAATTTTTCGGCAAGTGCTGCAATTGCCTTTGCTGTGTTTTCAACATCGTTAAGAGAACCAATTTCAGCAGGCGTGTGCATGTTTTTGAGTGGTATTGATATAAGCAGAGTTGGAATACCATCTCTTGCTATTTGAATCATTGTTGCGTTTGTATAGGTATAACCTGCTTCTGCAATAATCTGGTGTGGAATACCATTTTCTTTTGCGGTATCAATGAGCATCTGAGTGAACCATCTGCAGGTTGTTGTTGAATATGAAACAACACCACCCTTGTTTATAAAGTTTGACCTTCTATGCTCTGGTGTTTCGGGAATTGTGCAGTTACATACATCAATAACAACAGCGTAATCAGGGTCAATCATAACAGCACCTGGGCGAGATCCAACATAGTTTGTTTCTTCGCCACCGCTGAAAAGAGCATAAATGTCAACATCAAGGTCTTTGTTCTTTAAAAGTTGCATGGCGTGAAGAATAACTGTTCCGCAAATTCTGTCATCGAAAGATTTGCCTGTTGCAAAGTCATCACCCAAACGAACAGTTTCTGTTTTAAATCCGACAGGAGTTCCAATTGGAGCAATTTCTTCAAGTTCTTCTTTGGTAAGTCCTGTATCAATAGCAATATCTTTTAAAAGTATTTTTTTCTTTCTGTCTTCGTCTGTTGTAAGGTGAGGTGGTTTGGAGCAAATAACTCCCATAATTGTTTTCTTTCCGTAGATATAAACTTCTCCTGCAGAAAGAACTCTCGTGTCAATACCACCGCAGTTGGAAACTCTTATAAAGCCCCCGTCGAGAATTTTGGAAACAACCATACCAATTTCATCAAGATGTGCATCGAGCAACAGTTTTTTGGCATTTGGTTTTCCGCAAGGACGATATCCGATTATACTGCCTGTTGAAGTTGTTTTAATTTCAGTAAAAAGGTTTTCGCAAAGCTCCTTAACCGTTTCAAAAGACATTTCTTCAAATCCAGAAACTCCTGCGGCTTCTGTAAATTTTTTTGCCCTTTCAAATAATTCCAAAGGTTTTTCCTCCTTTTATTTGTATTGTTTTTGTTTTAAATCATCCAAACATAATTTTTCTGTAAATTGTTGAATCTATTCCATTTTTGTTTCAAGTTTTTTCTATTATAAATCAAACCCTTAAAGCCCGTTTACAATGGATTTGAAATGATTTCCCCTTGTTCCGAAATTAGGGTATTTGTCAAAGCTTGCAGCGGCGGGGGAAAGTATAACCTTGTCACCACTCACAGCAACGCTTTTTGCTTTGTCAACTGCTTCTTCCATATTGTCCGCATAGAGTATTGTGCCCGAATAATTTGAATTTTTTAAGATATTATCAATTTTTTCTGCTGTTGCGCCCATAAGAATAACAGCTTTTGCATGGTTTTCAAAAAGTTCAGCAAGTGGTTCAAGAGGAATTTGTTTGTCATATCCACCTGCGATAACGATAAGTTTGCTTTTAAAAGAGTTAAGCGCAGCGGCAGTTCTCGTTGGACTTGTGTCTATGGAAGAATTGTAATATGTTACACCGTCAAGTACCCGAACAAGCTCTATCCTGTGTTCAACACCCCCAAAGGTTTTTGCAACAGAATTGATTGCTTCTTCGGTAATGTATGGGTAAACAGCAGCAATTGCTGCAGAATAATTTGCCCTGTTGTGAATACCTGGAAGTAAAATATCCTCATCTTTCAAAATCAGCTTGCCTTCAGCCCATATCCCTTTTTCGTCAAATCTGAAATTGCTGTTTTGGTTTTTTCCAAAGAAAACAGTGTTTTGATTTTTAAAAGAAGATGATGTTTCGTCATCAAGATTCAGAACATTTCTGTCTCCGGAGGAGGATACTATCTTTCTTTTTGCAAAAATATATTCTTCCATCCCCTTGTGCCAATCAAGATGGTTTGGAGATACATTGGTAACTATTGCAATGTCGGGGGCGTGGCTCATTTTCATAAGCTGAAAGCTGGAAATTTCAATTACAGCAAAATCATTTTCTGAAATATCTTTCAGCTTAACAAAAAGATTTTCACCGATGTTACCACCTAAAAAGACTTTTTTCCCTGATGCTTCAAGTAGCTTTGCAGTTATGGTTGATGTTGTGGTTTTTCCATCGCTTCCTGTTATGCCAACTGTTTTGCAAGGGCAATACTTCAGAAATTCTTCAAGCTCTGTTGTAATAATAACGCCCTTTTCTCTCGCTTCTGATATTTGAGGAATGTCAGGTCGCAAGGCAGGGGAGAGGAAAAGAATATCCTCATAAATATTGTCAAGATAATCATCCTCTAAATGGAAAGCAACACCTTTTGATAATAAAGAATCATAATTTGAAATTTTATCTGCGCTCTTTCTGTCTCTAAGAGAAACCTCTATCCCATTTTCAAGAAAAAGCTCAAGGATTGGAAGGTTGCTGATTCCTGCACCAACAAACCCAACTTTTTTGTTTTTGTAAAAATCTGTATATGGATTCATTCAATCCCTCTTTTCAGTTAATCATATCTTATATTATATATTATTTTTTTGAATAATCAATACCAAAATAACATTTGACAAAAGAAATTTTATGTGATATAATACCTCGTAAAAGGTGAAGTGTTACGACTGTGCCAAGCGGTTGCGCCCGTCATACCGAAAGGTCACGGAGTGAGGAAAGTCCGGGCTCCATAGAGCAGGATAACGGATAACGTCCGCCGAAGGCGACTTCAGGGCTAGTGCAACAGAAATAAACCGCCTTGGAAACAAGGTAAGGATGGAAAGGCAGGGTAAGAGCCTACCGGCGTGCAGGAGACTGTACGGCCATGTAAACCCTATCCGGAGCAACACCGCATGGGAGCGTTATTGCTTGCTCGGCAAGCTCCCGGGTGGCAAAGATGCTTGCGGCAACGTAAGTACAAGATAGATGACCGCTTAAAACAGAACCCGGCTTATAGACACAGTCGCGTTTACCTTTTTAATTCTAAGACTATCATGGAGTAGAAATTATGTGTAATTCTTGTAATTGTTCTCAGAAAAAGAGCGACCTTTCTTTGCTTGACGATGTTTTGGCAAAATACGCTTCCGTTAAAGGAAGTCTTATAACTATTTTGCAACACGCTCAGGAAATCTACGGTTATCTTCCAACTGATGTTATTTACTATATTGCTGAAAAAACAGGGTCAACACCTGCAAAGGTTATGGGCGTTGCAACCTTCTATACCCAGTTCAGACTTCAGCCAATAGGAAAATATCTTATTATGCTTTGTCAGGGTACTGCTTGCCACGTAAACGGCTCTGCGCGTATTCTTAAAACCATTGAAGAAGAGCTTGGCATAAAAGATGGAGAAACAACAGCGGACGGGCTTTTCACTTTGAAAACAGTTGCATGTCTCGGTTGCTGCAGCTTGTCTCCCGTTATGATGATAAACGAAGAAACTTATGGAACTCTCACCTCTGAAAAGGTAGTTAAGATTTTGAAGGATTTGAGAGAGAAAGGGGAATAAACGTATGAAGCTTGTTATAGGTCAGGGTAGCTGCGGAATTGCCGCAGGTGCTTCCAAAGTATACGATTCCATATCTACATACAATAACGGTAACTTTGAAATGGGTATTTCGGGCTGTATCGGTATGTGTTATTTAGAGCCGATCGTTGATGTTTACGACGGTGAAAAGCTTGTTCATAGACTTGTTAAGGTATCCGAAAAGGATGGAGAGGCAATTGCAAATGCCGCTTCAAGCGGAGATTTTTCTGCTGTTGAACATCTTTTCATTTCCGAAGATGATGCATCTTTTCTCAGTCAGCAAACAAGAATTGCTCTCAGACATTGCGGAGTTATAGACCCAACAGACATTAACGCATACACAAGCGTTGACGGTTATGCTGCAATTAAAAAGGTTCTTTCCGAAATGACTCCCGAGCAGGTTATAGAAGAAATAAAAGTTTCAGGTCTTGCAGGAAGAGGCGGTGCGGGCTTCCCAACATGGTTTAAATGGAATGCCGCAAGAAGCTCCAAGGGTGAGCAAAAATACCTTATCTGTAACGCAGACGAGGGTGACCCGGGTGCTTTTATGGACAGAGCCGTTATTGAAAGTGACCCTCATAATCTTATTGAAGGTATGCTTATCGGTGCATATGCAATCGGTGCATCTGAAGCGGTTGTTTATGTAAGAGCAGAGTACCCCCTTGCCATTAAGCGTCTTGATGAGGCAATAAAACAGGCAAAAAAAGCGGGCTTTGTTGGCGAAAACATTTTAGGCAGTGGCTTCTCCTGTAATATTTCATATAAGGCAGGTGCAGGTGCTTTTGTATGTGGTGAAGAAACTGCCCTTATCCACTCCATGGAAGGTAAGCGTGGCGAACCTACATTCAAACCTCCATTCCCTGCTGTATCCGGATACTTAGGAAAACCTACCAACGTAAAAAACGTTGAAACATTTGCCAATATACCTGTTATCATAACTAAGGGTGCCGATTGGTTTAACAAAATAGGTACCGAAAAATCTAAAGGTACAAAAGTATTTGCTTTGGCAGGACAAATTAACAATGTAGGTCTTATCGAAGTACCAATGGGTATAACCCTTCGCGAG
>JAZNIJ010000126.1:0-15317 GCA_045577455.1 Eubacteriales bacterium | reverse complement strand
TCTTGTTTCAAAGGATAAATATTGTGATGATTTATTAAAGCAAAATAGTATGATACACCTCGGTTGGGATGTTTATAGGTGGACTGTTCGTCAAATGCAAAAGCAGCCTGACACAGTAAAAGATGAGTTAAAGGTGTTTATCGGCAGTGCCCCTCGATTTAAAGAAATTGACGATTATCTCCCAGCTCAAAGAGGAAAAGCCTTTAGCGGTGAAAAACTTGAACTGCGTGAATATCAGCAAGAGGCATTAGATTCATTATCAGCAATGAGAGCAAAGAAAGAAACTATTGCTTTGCTTTATCACGCAACAGGTACAGGTAAAACAGTAACTGCAGTTATGGATGCTAAGCACTGTGGTGGCAGAGTTCTTTTTGTAGCACATACAATGGAACTTGTTAATCAGGCATTTGCTACATTTGAATTTTTGTGGAACGATGTATCTGTCGGTAAGTTTGCAGATAGTATTAAGGATACTAAATCTTATGTTGTTTGTGGTAGCATACAGAGTGTTGCCTTGAACCTCGATATGTTCAAGGATGATGATTTTGATTACATTATCATTGATGAAGCTCATCACGCTTCCGCAGATACATATCAAAAAGTTTTGGCATACTTTAAACCTAAATTTATTCTTGGTCTTACCGCTACTCCTGAGCGTGCAGATGACACTAATATTCTTGAAATCTTCAAGAATACAGCACATAAATTGGATATTCAGACTGCAGTTGAAATTGGTGCTCTTGTACCTGTTCGTTGTATAAGAATTCACACCAATATTGATATGACAAAAGTGCGCTTTAATAGTGTTCAGTACAATATCCGTGACCTTGATGTTAAAATCTGTGTTACAGAAAGAAATAAACTTATAGTTGATACTTGGCTTGAGTATGTAAAGAATCGTCGCACCGTTGTTTTCTGTGCGTCAGTAAAACACGTAGAGCAGATTGCTCAACTTTTCAAAGATGCTGGCATTACTGCTGTTGCCGTTTCAGGTAGTATGAAGACGTCAGAAAGAAACGAACAGCTTGCGAAATTTGCCAACGGTGATACAAAAGTGCTTTGTGCCTGTGACCTCCTTAATGAAGGTTGGGACTGTCCGCAAACAGAGGTTTTGTTTATGGCAAGACCTACAATGTCAAAGGTGCTTTATACTCAGCAACTTGGAAGAGGTATGCGCAATAGTGAAGGAAAAGACCATTTAATGGTGTTCGACTTCGTTGACAATGCTAGTCAGTACAATGCTCCTTATTCCATGCACCGCTTGTTTAAACTTAAAGATTATCACGCAGGCGGCACAGTTCTCGGTAAAAAAGGTCAGCGTGAAGCTGAAATGTAGTTATATGCAAAAGGCGAAAGACCTGATGCAATTATTGATTATCCTGTTGATGCAACCGACTATGAAATAGTTGATATTTTTAATTGGCAAGAAGAAGCTCAAGGAATGATTAGTCAAATGGAATTTGTTCGCCGTGTGGATGTTCAATCTGAAACTGTTGAACGTTATATACGCGAAGGCATGCTTGTCCCTGACCTGATTGTTCCTATGAGTGAACACAGAACATTTAAGTATTTTAAAGAAGAGACTTTGATTTCATACGCCGAAAAATATAATTGGAAGCTCATTGATGATAACAATCGTATTGATTTATTTATGGAAATGGTTGAACAAATGGACATGAGCTATTCATATAAACCTGTTTTGTTGAAGGCTGTTCTGACACACGCAGATGCAAACGGTAGAGTAAAGATTTTGGATATAGTTGATTATTTCCGTAGCTTCTATGAAGCTCGTCGCAAATCAGGATTGATAGTTGAAAAAGCTAACAGTATTTATGCAAAAGGCAATTATACGGATAAAGATGCCGAACAAAATATTCTTTCAAATCCCTTCAAGCGATTTGAAGACATGAATATGATGCGACACACTAAAACTCTTGGCATAGTTGAGATAGAACCTACGGTGTGGAAGAAACTGTCAGATGGTGACAAAACAAATATACTCAACATTTGCGATAATATGTTGGAGAAGTATTACTCAAGAATAATTAAATGATTGATAATAGGAGAAAATATGAATATAACAGAAGAAATTAAAAAACGTTTACAGGAATGTTTGAGTGTTTTAGATAAATTTATCGAACAAATGGAATCAAACAAAACACAATTAGAAGAGCATTATAAAAACACATATCCATATCGTATATTGACAGATGAAAAAGGTATAGAGCGAAAATTTCAAGTCAATGAATTTGAAAAAGTATATGAATATAATCTTTCGTTTGTGAACAAGCAAAAAGACTTCATTAAGCAAATTGATGAGTTGCCTGTTTTTACAGAAAATAAATTTAGCAAGCAATTGATAGCTTTAATTGACGAGTGCATCAATCAATTACAATACAGCTTCACAAATTATGATACAGATGAACTACTATATAAATTCATCTATTATAACGATATAGTAGATGATTTTGCTTCTATTCCTATTTTGTCCGAATTTTCTTCCGTTGATGGCAATGTTGTTTTGATAGGCGGAAATGGAAGTGGTAAATCCAGTTTGGCAAAAACTCTAAAAGGAGATGAACAAGAACATATTTCAGTTATTCCTGCGCAAAAAACTTTGTATTTTTCTTTGCATGATAAAACTATGTTAGCAGCAAAAAAAGCAGAAATAGAGAACATACTTCTGGAAAATAACATTGGCAAAAGCAAAACAGAAGATGAGGATGAATATTATCAATATCAAAACAATCAGTTCACAAAACTCATAGTTGCTATGCGTGAAGAATATACAAAGTATTTAATAAATTGTGAAGAAAATCAACGTATCCCGAATAAGGATGAAGGTATTTTTGGAAGTTTAAGAAAAATATTTGAGAATATATTTCCTGAAATAGAACTTGATTTTAAAACTGAAACAGGACATTTTATGAATTGCAAAAGAAACGGTAACATCTACCATGTAAATGCTTTATCAGAAGGCGAAAAGGCTGTTATGTATTATTCCATAAGCGTTTTAATGGCAAGAAAAAATAGCTTCATTGTTGTTGATGAACCAGAAACGTATTTAAATCCTTCTTTAACAAACATTTTATGGGATATGTTAATTAAGCAAAGACCCGATTGCCAGTTTATTTTCATAACACATTCTGTAGATTTTGTGTTGGGAAGAAGCGACTCCAAAATTGCGTGGATAAAAAATTTTCAATATCCTAGAACTTGGGTATTCGAGTTTGTGGAAGACAATTTCACTTTACCAAAGCCACTACTTACAGAGGTGTTAGGCTCACAAAAAGCTATTGCTTTTTGTGAAGGAAACGACAAATCCAGTATAGATTACAAAGTGTACCGTTCTCTTCTTAACGAAAAATATACAGTTATACCTGTTGAAGGGCATCTTAATGTAATTAAATGCTGCGAAGTTCTGTCACAATCTGGTTGGATTGGTAGAGAGTACATCGGAATTATTGACGGTGATAATTTTTCTAATGAAAAAGTAGAAGAACTTGCTAAGAAAAAAATCACAGTTTTGCCTTTTAATGAAATTGAAATGTTACTTTTATCAGATTTGGTTATGGAATACACTATGCAAACTGTTAGACCTATTGATGCAAATAATAGAATAATTGCGTTTAAAGCTAAATTTTGGGATAAAGTAGCCGAACAAAAAGAAAAGATAATATTAACATCAATTAAAAATTCGGTTGATGAGTATATAAAAAAAGAGAAAATTCAAAAATATGATACTATTGAAAACATCAAAACAAGCATCTCAAACATCGCCCAATATGATGTTGATAGTGCATATCACGAAATGTCGGAAAGATTATGTAAAGTAATTTCAGATAAAAATTATGAAATGTTACTTCAAATATGTAATTTAAAAAAAGAAATTTCGTGCGGAATTGCTAATGTTTTATTGGATAGCGATTACGAAGACAAAGCTACCCAACAAATAATGACCAACAAAGAATTGCAGGATAAATTGTTGAAACAATATTTCAATATTACTGCATAATGATGTCAATAATTGGTTGAGAAACAATGTAAGGAGGCTTATTTATGAGCCGATGTTTATATAACAGCAGTTTTAGAACATTCTTAAACTCTGACGACAATTCAATATTTGGTTTGTTGTGTGAAAGGTATCATGGTGAAGCTCTCACCACAACACGAGAGGCATGGAAATTTGAGATTTCCATTATGAAAGGTGTCCTTAACAACTTTGCTGACAAACAAGGACAAATCATATTTGAATATGATATTCCTCGTCTTGGCAAGAGGGTTGACGTTGTGTTGCTTCTTGAAGGAATAGTTTTTTGTCTTGAATTTAAGGTTGGCGAAACAAGAATATTGGAAGCTGATGTAGACCAAGTTCTTGATTACGCTCTCGACCTTAAAAACTTCCATAAGTTTAGTGAAGATAGAATCATCGCTCCAATTCTTATTGCTACTAACCATCGCAATTCATCTACTAATATTCAAATGTCTGTTTATGATGATAGAGTTGTTAACCCTCTTATGACAGGCAAATCAGGCATTTCTACTTTAATCAACGAAGTGTTGAAACGCTTTCCGAACGAAACACCTGTTAACCCTGATTGGATTATTAGCCCCTATGCTCCTACTCCAACAATAATTGAAGCAGCTAAATCATTATACGAAAATCATACCGTCGAAGATATTACACGTCACGAAGCTGACAAGGTTTCAACTGACAGAACTATCGCATATATTCTTGACGTTATTAAGAAAAGTAAAGATGCTCAAGAAAAAAGCATTTGCTTTGTAACCGGCGTACCTGGCGCGGGTAAAACCCTTGTTGGTCTTGATGTTGCTGTAAAACAGACTTATCAAGGTCAGGACGAGCCTATTGAAGAAGAGCAGGCTGTTTATCTATCAGGTAACGGACCGTTGGTTGCTGTATTGACTGAGGCTCTTGCACAGGATAACTACAAGAAATGCAGAGATAATGGCGAAAAGAAGAAAATAACAGATTCACGACGTGAAGTTAGTAAATCAATTCAGATAATCCACAGATACCGTGATAATATGCTTGCAAAAATTAAGAACCCCGTTGAAAACGGAGTTCTTGAAATCGACCCTGCAAAAGCTGTTAAAATGGCAAAATCCGGTTTTGGTGAGGTTGAGCATGTGGCTATTTTTGATGAAGCTCAGCGTTCTTGGACTCATAAAAGACTTGCAGACTATTTGAAAAGAGGCGGAACATACGGTAACAAGCTTAAAGTTCCCAATTTCCCCTTATCTGAAGCAGCCTTCCTGATTTGGTCACTTGATCAAAGAGAAGATTGGGCGACAATAGTTTGTCTCGTTGGAGGTGGTCAAGAAATCAATACAGGTGAAGCAGGCATCTCCGAATGGATAAAAGCGTTAAATGAGCAATTCCCTCATTGGAATGTTTATATATCTCCTAAACTGACCGATGCAGAGTATGCTGAAGGCCGCGTTAATGAACTCTTGAAAGACAATTCAAATGTTACATATTCTGAGAACTTACACCTTAGTGTTTCATTACGTTCATACAGAGCTGAAAAGTTGTCTGCATTTGTTCATGCGTTATTATCATTTGATGAAAACGCCGCAACTTTATATGATGAAATCAAAGATAAATATCCCATCGTATTGACACGAGATATGGCAAAAGCAAGAAAGTGGCTACATAGCAAGGTTAGAGGTACAGAGCGTACAGGTGTATTGGTAACCAAAGAATCTGCAAGATTTAAGCCTTTAGCAGTTCATGTGTTGCCTTCAGGTGATGAAAACGCAGTCCATTGGTTCCTTGATGATAAAACTGATGTAAGATCATCAAATTATCTTGAAGATGCCGCAACAGAAATTCAGGTGCAGGGATTAGAGCTTGACTACACTTGTTTGCTTTGGGATGCCGATATGCGTTATGAAAATGGCGAATGGCATTTCTATAGATTTAACGGTCAGTCAAAATGGACTGAACAAATAGCCAACACCGAAAGCAAACAGGAATTACAGAAATATATGTTGAACGCATATCGTGTATTGCTCACCCGAGCAAGAGCCGGAATGGTTATTTGTGTGCCTACAGGCAATCCAAATAAAACTGTTAGCGGTTTTTGGGAAGATAGCACACGCCTGCCGGAGTTTTATAATGGTACTTATCAATACTTAAAAAGTTTAGGTATAGAGGAAATATAAAATATGACCGAAGTAGTAGCAGCTTTAATATGGGACAATGGTAAATTCATGATATGTCAACGACCTGCAACAAAGTCGTGTGCTTTGTTGTGGGAGTTTGTCGGCGGAAAGGTAGAACCTGGAGAAACAAAAGAACAAGCGCTCATTCGCGAGTGCAAAGAAGAACTCGATATTGCACTTTCGGTTGGTACACCTTTTATTGATGTTGTCCACGAATATCCCGATATAACTGTGCATTTAACATTGTTTAATTCAATCATTGCAGATGGTGTACCAAAGTTATTAGAACATAACGACATAAAATGGATAACACCTGCAGAAATTCCTAATTACAATTTCTGTCCTGCGGATAAAGAAATACTTGAGAGAATAATAACTCTTTTTTAATTATTTTGTGGAGGACTTATGTATAACATCATTAAGCGATATTGTGAAAATGAATTTACAAACGGATTAATGCTTTTAGATATGCCTACCGGTTCAGGTAAGACGTATTCTGTTGTCAAATATATTTTTGATGCAGTTCAAGATGTTAACAATTCACGTAGATTTTTCTTTATCACTACTTTGAAGAAAAACCTTCCTGAAAATGATATAAAACGTTTCTTTGAAAAGGAAGAAAAATTACAGCAGTTTAATGAGGTGTTCCTCCGAGTAGAATCAAACTATGAAAGTGTTGTTGCAGGTTTTACTTCAGAAGTCATTAAATCAATTCCTTCAGACATTAAAAGAACCGACGAATACAAATCATTAGAGCAATATGTAAATCTTGTAAAAAGTTTGCGAAATGAAAAAAAGTATAATTTGCAAAGTGCACTTCGCGCAGCAGAAGATTCGCTACGTAAAGAAGCGGAACCTAAATTCAGGAGAATGCTTCAATCTTTGTTAGCGAAGAAATATGCCAAAGTTGAGGAACGCTTACAAGTAATAAAAACTGAAAAAGACTGGCAGTGGGTTGCGCAATTATATCCATCTGTATTTATGAGAGAGCGAAAAATCATATTTATGAGTATGGATAAATTTTTGTCCCTAAATTCTACAATCGTTGAACCATCTACAATGCTTTATAACTCTAATTTGATTGAAAACGCAGTAATATTTATTGACGAGTTTGACGCAACAAAAGAGACTATACTTAAAAATATAATTCAAACTGGACTTAAAGACAGAATTGATTATGTCGAATTATTCAATGCAGTTTATTCAGTTCTTCATACTCATAGTTTCCCTGCTATATTAACAACACCATCAAAAAAGCGACAAGAAAGTGTATATAAAGATCAGTCCTTACAAGATATTCTTGACAAAACAACAAAAATGGCAGATGAAATACATAACTCATTTTGTCTTCAATATACCCATAAAACAGAAAAAATATCTGATGAAAGTACAAACAATTTTTTGTTTCAAGACCATCAGTATCATTCCATCTTGAATGATAACAAATCGTATATTACTACATTCGCAAATAAAAACGAAAGAATTAATTCTATAAGATTTTCTAATGAGCGTCCGGAAAGCGATTCAGGAAGTATTCAAGTAATGCTTGGTAAACTTCGCGGATTCATTTCGTATTTTATGGGAACAGTGCGTATTCTTGCATATAATTATCAGCAATGCAAAGCAGAACGTCGCAACACTTATGAAGATGAATTTACTTTAGAGGAAGCTATTAGAACGGTTTTATCTGAATTCAAACTAAATACTACATATATAAACTATTTAACTACGCAAATATTGGTATCTTCACATAAATATAAGGGTGATATTCAACCTGTTGCTTTTGATATGTCATTCTACGAAAGAGGCTTCAGGTATTACGCATTTGAAGATGACTACGCTCATGATATGCAATCAAAAATTATGATGTTTTCTTTTCAGCTTACGCCAGAAAAGTTATTGCTAAGATTTTGTGAAAAAGCAAAGGTTTTAGGTGTTTCAGCGACAGCAACCATTTCCTCAGCAATAGGGAATTATGACATTAAGTATCTAAAAGAAAAATTGCAGGATAAATATATAACTATTACTGATGTCGAAAAGCAACGACTTAAAGATGATTTTTTCTCTTCTGTTCGAGGGTATAATAATGTAAATATTCACACAGAATTAATTGAGCTTGGTGAATATTCGGTTTCAGCATGGAAATCTGTAATAGATGATGATGAAATAGCGGAGGCTCTTTTTAACATAGTAGAGCAAGCGTGTAATGACACCTACTACAAAGAGGGATATTTACGAATTTCCTCTGTTTTTAAATCGTTCGTATTAACAGAGAATATAAAATCTTTTCTTTGTGTTTTAACAAGACACCCGCGTCGAAACAATCCTAATCTTAATATAGATACACTTAATAAAATTTTCTATTATATCACAAGATACTATCAATCTTCATTTGTGCCACAAAATCAAGTTGTTCAGCTCGATGGTGAGGAATATGATGCAAAGAAAGACGAAATCATTAACCGATTGGGTGCTGGTGAAAGGTTGTTTGTTATCTCTGTTTACCAAACAATCGGGGCTGGTCAAAACTTGCAATATCCAATCCCAGCACAACTTAACGGCAAGTTGATAAAGGTAAACGACCGTCCAAATAACGGTTGTAAAGATTTTGACGCAATTTATCTTGATATGCCAACAAATATCGTTACACAACTCTCTTCTGCCTTAACTGAAGAAGAATTTGTAAAGTATTTATTTAATATTGAGATGCTTCAAGAATATGCAGAAATATCAACAAAAGATACTATTGCACACATAAAAAAGGCCTTTAGGGTATTTAATAATAAAGCCATACATAAAGAGTTCGTGAAAAATTTAAACGATTGCAAAAGCACGATTTCGTTATCTACAAGAGTCATCATTCAGGCAATAGGACGAATTTGTAGAACAAATATTAAGTCAAAAGATATATATGTATATGCGGATAGCAGAATTGCTGACCGTATAGATTTTGATGTGTGCAACAATCGTATGTTTAATAACGAGTTTGTTGAACTTTTAAAAGCGTTATCTGTCTTGAAATCCAAGAGAAGCGCGGATGTAAATGAAGAGTTGCAAAACGAAGCAAATTTAAAATCAATTAGGACAAACAAATATATTATCAGTATGCTTCGTGAGAGTTGGACCGAAAACAGAATTTCTTGTTGGGGACAACTTCGCGAAATGGTACTTTGTAACCCTACATTATCGTCTGAAGATTTTGACAAAGATGGTATCGCGTATAATTTTTATGTTGAAATGCCCAATGAAAACAATCAAATTTTTTATGAACAAGAAGAAGACTTTAACAATGTACAGGTATTTTTCGATGATAGAACAAATGCATTTGAAGAATCTGCTGAATCAAGTAAACTTACCTCTTTAATGAAAATGCCTCAATTGAAAAACTATTTTGAAAAACATGGTTGGGCAACTGATTTCCACAAAAAGAGATATATTATGTCCCCTCCATTGTTTAACAATATTTATCGTGGAGCAATAGGTGAAGTTGTTGGCAAAGCATTGTTTTACCTGTACGCAAATATCACTTTAGATGAGATTAAAGACAATGATTTGTTTGAAAAATTTGATTTTACAATTCCTGAAACATCAATTTTTGTCGATTTTAAAAACTGGCATGAAACCACTTATAAGGATTCAGATAAAGAATTATCACATATTGCAAAAAAGGCTAAAGAATGTGGATGCAAGTGCGTAATAATTGCTAACATTCTTGGAAGTGAAAACTCAAAAATTCGTGAACTTACTATTGACGACGTAAAAATTGTTGTTGTTCCGGCATTACTATTCAATTATGATGCACCAACGCCCATTAATTCGGCATGGGACAAAATAAGGGAGTATATTCGTGAATATTCCGATTAAAACAAATCAACTAACAATTGAATTAAATTCAAGTTTAATTAATGAACAGTATGATTTTTTTATAATTGAAACATCTGAAAAACATTTTAATCGTGGAGCATACATATTGGATGCTCCGTTAATGTGCAATAATGTACAATCAGTGTTTTTTGACTCTGGAAGAAAGTTTTACATTATGATGTTAAAAAACACTGACAATAAATTATGTTTAAAAGATGTTTTGTTGAATGCCGAAGGCGGAGAGAATATTACCATCTCTGCAGTCGACGCTAAATCTATTAGTCAAAGAACGATGGTTTCACTCTTGTTAAATGCACTTGGCTCTTTTGAAAACGAAATGCTTCGTTCAAATAACATTACTGGCCATTTTTATTGTTTTAACCCTAAATGGATAAGAAGAAATACACGAAATAATGAAAGCAGAATATTAAAAATACCTTGTCTTGAGTTTTCTATTACCAATGATATGAGACTTGCACTTTTTGTTCGAACTTTCACATCTGAATTGCTCAAAAATCAAATTCTTTTTTCAAGGCATAAGTTTGAACAATACCCTAAATATGTTCTTGAGTCAAACAATACCCTTAGGCGAAAATTAAAGGATGATACTGCTGCCTGTTTTATACTGAGACAAACAAAAAATGACAAAACCGAAATACCTTTTATGGATATTCAAAATCTTGACCGATTTGATTCTTCAAAAATGGGTGTTGTTGCAAATGTAATATCTCATTTTAATAAAAAATATTATGGTATGTGCAATTTGCAATTTGAGGCTATAAATGATTATACAACTGCAATTTGTTCTAAAACACTAATAAAAGAAAACTCTTTAGCTGTTCAAACAGCTTTACAAGATTGTAAAATTAAAATAATTGATTATATTGGCGACAATTATTCAAAAACGTTTTGCGAAGAAATTCAAGAAAAACTAAAAGAAAAGTATAACATTAAGGCTACAATAGGAAAACGCATTTCAAAGGATAGTTTGAATTTCTGTATACTCCATAATGCAATGTATTACGATGAAAATAACGACCCATATAAAAAAGCGTATGCTGATGTTGCCGTACAACATATCACGTTAGAAGATTTTATGGGAAATGCAAATGCAGCAATTACAACGATAATACATGAAATACTAATTAAACAAGATATAATAGAAAAACGTTTCTCTTTATTCGATTGGAATGAAACAGCTTTTAAATCTGAAATCGCTTTTGGAATGCGTACACGTATTAATGATATAGAGCGATATTTCTTTATGACAATTAAACCTGATGGAACTTTTATCTTTGAAGAGAAAAAGTTGGATTTGTTCAACATGGATGATTACACAGACTGTATTAATATCTTTTTAGATAATTCTGATGTTGCAGGGATTGTTAAATATAGTAACGGTGATATCAACATTATCAAAGACACATCGTGGTTTACAATTCCCGAAATAGAAACAATTCGTTCTGAATTGTCTATGGGGAACACGTATTTGCGAGGAAAAGAAAAAAGAAAAGAATTATTATCTTCAATTGTGGATATCAAGTTGTTTGAAAAAGACGATTGTAAATATTATTTCTCTGGTATTATTGGAGAAGGAATGCGTACAAACGTAAATACTGCCGCAAATATTCGAAAAATTGAGGGGTATAAAAATTCAAAAGTTCGTTTTGACGAAATGTTGCAATTGTTGAGTGTCACATTTGTGCGTAATGGACAGTTAACTGTTTTCCCGTTTCCTTTCAAATACCTTAGAGAATACATTCGTAGTTGTGATTAATAATACAATAAAAAGATGGTAGAATAATGCTCAAAGAACTTATCCTCGACCCGATTTTTCTTAGCCTAAAATCGGAAGTCGCAACAAAAGAAGATTTGCAAGTTGCAGAAAACTTGCTCGATACACTCACTGCCCATAAAGACGGATGTGTCGGTATGGCGGCAAATATGATTGGTGTTCGCAAACGCATTATTGCCTTTGATAATGAGGGGACATATATGGTGATGTTCAACCCTGAAATTATCAAAAAATCAGACCCATATGAGACAGAGGAAGGTTGTCTTTCTCTGCTCGGTAGCCCTCGCAAGTGCAAGCGTTATAAGAGTATAAAAGTACAGTGGCAGACAGCAGAAATGCAGACTCGCATTAAGACTTTCACGGGATTTTCTGCACAGATAATTCAGCATGAGGTTGACCATTGCGACGGAATACTAATTTAAGGTGACGTTATGAAAATAATAATTGATGCCGATGCATGCCCTGTTGTAGATATTACCGTAAACACAGCCAAAGAACGAGGCCTCGAGTGTATCATCGTCTGCGACAATACCCACTCCATTGAAAAAGAAGGAGCAAAAACTATTGTTGTTGATAAGGGTGCAGATTCTGCTGATTGCCGTATTGCAAATCTTACCGAAAAGGGAGATGTGATTGTCACGCAGGACTACGGTCTTGCTGCTTTGGTGCTTGGTAAGGGCGGAAAAGCACTTAATCAGAACGGGCTTATCTATACCGACAGCAATATAGAAAATCTCCTTTTCACCCGTTTTATAGGCAAAAAGGAGAGAATGGCTGGAAACAGAACAAAAGGCCCGAAAAAGAGAACTACACAGAATGATGCAGACTTTTTGAAGGCATTGCTTTTGTGTATCGAATAGTATGTTCTAATAATCTTGATGGAGTTATTAAGATTGCAATTGTGATTTTGAAAAAATATCGCAGAGAAAATGCTCCGCGATATTTTTATTTTGAATCACTTTTACTTATTTCTACCTTATAACCAACTTTTTTGAATAGTTTTTCAACATCCTTTATTGTGTCAATTTCGTTTTTATCATGAACCAACCAATCTTCTTGTTCAATGAGTTTTTGTGTAAGCTCAATTTTCAATTTGTCCTGTTCCTCTTTATTCAGTGATGAAACAAACGCATCGAATGTTGACATTTGAAGCTGTATCTTTCTAAGCTTGGTCTCCATAACCTTGTTTTTTGATGCTTGTATTGCGGAATATCTTGAAACAACAGCAAACCCAACACTTGCACAGACTCGTGATATTAACAACACATAGTCTGTATTACTATACTGTTTAAATACAAACCACCAAATTGACAATCCTATTAAGCATATCAAAGATATTAAAGTTGCTGAATACCACCATATGCTGGCTTTTCTCGCTTGATCAGAATAATTTTTGTAAACCGTACTATAAGTGGCAGATGCAATATACCCTAGTTTTTCTGTTGCACTTGATTTTAACTCCTCCAATTCATTATTGGTTTTTTCGATAAAATTACGAACTTCTTTTTCTAAGCTATCAATTTTTTCTGTTTTTTCTGTTTCAAAATCAGTTAACGAATTTGCAGAGTCATTTTGAAAAGAAGTTTTTGTTTGAGATATGTCCTCTTTTAACTTTATAATTTCCTCGCTGTATTCTTTTTTGAATTGTTGCTGTTCTTCAATTAAAGTTTTTTGAGAATCTTCCTGCTTTTTTGAAAGTTCAGATATAAATTTTTCATATTTATCATTAAGTTTTGCCAACTCTTTCTCGTGTTCAGCACGATAGTTCTCGATTTGTTGTTCAATTTTTGCTTCTGTTCCAGAAAAAGAATTGGTCTTCTCAGAAATTAAAGTTTCTAAATCACTTAATCGTTTGACAGATTTTTGTATTTCCTGTTCCAGCAAGCGAATATTTTTATTTACCGCACTTTGGTAACCCTGCAAATTTTGTTTTCCGTTTGCATTATTAAGAAAAGCAATCGATTTTAAAAGCTCTGACAAATATCCTTGCGCAGAGTTATAATTTTTCGATTTAATATTTGACTCCAAATTTTGAATATTGGAATAGATATTATCCAATATCTGTTTCAATAAATATCTTTCATCGCATTTGTCCAAACTATTGCTTAAATTCGTTAATATAAGAATAATTTGTTGTCTATAAGAGCGTGAGGATTCGTCTTCGATTTTTTCAGTTTTTTCGATAACTGCATCTATTTTGTTTATTATATCCGTTTTCTTTTGAATTAACTCTTGCATACATCCTCCTAATATACATAAAATAAATTCTGCTTTGTTTTAATATTTATTTTAATTATAGTATATTATCAGACAAAAAACAAGTAATTTTGACATCAACTTCACATACTAATACAGCTCAATTATATCACGTTTCATTTTATTAGCCCTTTCCTTAAACTGTGCTGCACCTCCGAAGTTGTGGGTGACATAGGTTACAACAATATCTGACTGCTGAATCATCCACTTGTTTCGCCGGGAGATAGCGAAGCGTTTGGGTACGGTTTCGAGGCCTTCGGGGTAGATGGTGTTTGTTAAGTTGTCGTACTTGTTTTTCTCGGTTGGGAGATAGGCTAAAACTACGCTGTAGGTTATGGGGTAGGTTTGAGATAAATCTTCAAGCTGACGGCGGACCATTGTATCAAAGTTGCCGTTGTTGCCTACATAAAATACAGTTACATTTTTATTTTCAATCAAATCTATCAGAGTCGACCGCAGGGTCGGCTCTATTTCTTTTGGTGTGTCCTTGTGACCAAAGAAGGTACAAACCATAAAATACCACCTCTCAATATGGGATATATCGTAATTATATCATAAGAATTATAAATATGCGATATGTCCCACACGATTTATCGCAGATTTTATTAAACTTATATTAGCGATATATCGTAAAGGTGGTATAGATATGAATATTAAAGAAGCGGTTGAAAAGAGAATAATTGAGCTTTGCAATGAAAGAAACATTGCAATTAATGCGCTTGCAAACATCTCCGGTGTTTCACCCTCGACTATTTACAGTATGCTTAATGAGAAGAGCAAGAATCCCGGTGTTGTGTCAATCAAAAAGATTTGCGACGGTCTTGAAATCAGTATCAGAGAATTCTTTGACAGCGATTTGTTTGACAATTTGGAACAAGAGATTAAATGAGTTTTGAGGTGGCTGTATCACGAATGAAGTGAGGCAGCCACTTGTTATTTATTTGTATATATGCTATACTGAATTTACAGGCAAAAGCCTGAATAAAATTTTTGGAGAATGCTGTTTGAAAATGAACAACACCTTGGAGATAGTAATGTAAACTGTGAGGTTTGCAAATACTTCTCCCCGCAAGCCTCCGGTGATTGAAGGTCAACAATTTTGGAGGTTTAACAATGAAAAATGACTGCATCATTCGTTTGGAAAAAACAAAAGAACACCGCGAAACCGAAGCTCTCGTCAGGGAAGCGTTCTGGAATGTGTACCGTCCCGGTT
>JAZNIJ010000125.1:0-2478 GCA_045577455.1 Eubacteriales bacterium | reverse complement strand
ATAAAATTAAAAATTTGCTTTATTCCATGGGGCAAAAGGGCATAATTGAGCGTGATGGGCCTAATCAGGTTACTTCGAAATGGCAACTTACAAAGAAAGATTAATTGTCTAAATAATTGTCTAAACACTGTCTAAATTATTTATTTAAGACAATGTTTAGACAGTTGGACAAATTGAGGAGAAATCTAAATGAATAAAACAGCTATCAAAAACTTTGCAGTATGGGCTCGTAGAAAGCTCATATCTGATATTACCTATAAGGCAGGAATGCTTGGCATTACAGATGGTGGTATTGCCGAGCCACTTCCCATTTCAACAAAGGACTTGCAGTTCTTTGATATTGGCACAAAGGATTATGCAGAGGTTTCGGGTAACGAAATCTCTCAGCGTAAGGCACTTGTGGATGCAATTAAGAGAAAAGAAAAAAGCTCAAAGACATATAAAGAAGCCTTTGAGTATATCGTTGAAGAGGTTGCTTACACTTGGTTTAACCGTCTTATTGCTATTCGCTTTATGGAAGTCAATGACTATTTGCCTTCCGGTATTCGTGTGCTTTCTTCTGAAAATCCTGCCAAGAATGAGCCTGATTTTGTAACAACACCTTTTGATACTGATTTAGAATTTACTCCTTTTGAGCAGGATAAGGTTATCCAGCTTAAAGACGAAAACAAACTTGATGAATTGTTCCGTATGCTCTTTATTAAAGAGTGTAACAAACTTCACGAAATTTTGCCGGAACTTTTTGAAAAGACAGACGACTATACAGAACTCCTTCTCACTATTTCTTTCACAGATAAAGATGGTGTAGTCTATCATTTGTCCCACGACATTGAAGAAAAAGACTTTGATATTGAAACGGTAGATGAAAACGGAAAAGTAAATGGTCAGGTAGAAATACTTGGTTGGCTATATCAGTATTATATTTCCGAAAAACACGAAGAAGTTATAAATGCTTTAGGCAAGAGGGCAATATCAAAGCAAGATATACCTGCTGCTACACAGTTATTCACTACTGATTGGGTAGTTCGTTATATGGTTGATAACTCTTTAGGAAGATATTGGATAGAAAGAAACCCTGAGAGTAAACTTGCTGAAAAGCTCGAATTTTTCGTTACACCTAAAAATGGTGAAATTAAATACATTGATGAAAAAGTTGACCCTACTGAATTAACATTTTTTGACCCGTGTATGGGTAGCGGTCATATCTTGGTGTACGCATTTGATGTTTTAATGGAAATCTATCGTGAGTGTGGCTACACCGATAGAGATGCGGCACTCAATATAGTTCAGTACAACTTACACGGATTAGATATAGATACCCGTGCTTATCAGCTAGCCTATTTTGCAGTTATGATGAAAGCAAGAAGCTATAATCGCCGTGCATTAACATCGGGGATATTTAATAATATAGCAGCTATAGAGGAAAGCAACGAACTTGATAAATTCTCCTATGATGGCATTACAGACAACAAAGAGCTAAATGCTGTTGGCGAATACTTAATAGACGCATATCGCCACGCAAAAGAAATTGGCTCATTACAGACTATAGAACAGTACGATTATAAAGCATTTGCAGAATATTTATTAAATCTTGAAGCACCCGATAAACAGTTAGACCTGTTTTCTCAAATTTGGTGCAGCACAGTTATTCCTGCAATGCTTAAACTAACCAAGCAAGCAGCTATTATGTCTAAAAAATACGCTGTTGTTTGTACTAACCCTCCGTATATGGGGAAAATGGAAAGCCACTTAAAAGATTTTGTTATAAATAACTACAAGGAATACAGCGGAGATTTGTTTAGTGTATTTATGTATAGAAACTTTGGCTTTTGCAAAAAGGATGGATACTCAGCATTTATGACACCAAATGTATGGATGTTTTTAAAGAGTTATGAATGCTTACGCAGATATATTATTGATAACAAGTTTATTTCGACCTTGGTGCAAATGGCAAAAGGAGCTTTTTTCAACGAAGCAACAGTTGATATATGTTCGTTTGTACTAAAAAACCAAAAATCTCAAGACAAAGGATTGTATATCAGATTAGAAGATTTCAAAGGAGATATGGATGTTCAACGAGAAAAGACTTTAGAAGCTATAAATAACTATACTTGCTCGTATTTTTATGAAACATCTGACTCAGGTTTTTGTGAAATGCCTAATTCGCCAATAGCATATTGGGCAAGCGAAAACTTCTTTGAAATGTTTAAAAGAGGAACACCATTAGGAAATATAGCGGACTCAAAACAAGGATTAGCAACAGCTGATAACAACAGATTTTTAAGAGAATGGTTTGAGCTTGACATTGATAAAATCAAATTTGATGCTAAAGACCTTGATGATGCTAAAGAGAGTGGTTTTAAATGGTTCCCTTATAATAAAGGCGGAGAATTTAGAAAGTGGTATGGCAACAATGATTATGTTGTAAATTGGGAAAATGACGGCTTTGAAATTAAACATTTTGTTGATGATAAAGGT
>JAZNIJ010000124.1:0-2387 GCA_045577455.1 Eubacteriales bacterium | reverse complement strand
GTCGGCTCTTAAGTATATTGTAGCACGGTATCCCATACCGCTTGCAAAGAGCGCATTTTCCGCAATGCCTGAATCGTTTACGTAAAGGCCCCAGCGGATACCGTTCTTTGTAAATTCATCACCGCCATCGGCAAAGCTTATGCCTTCTCCGCTGATTAAGCCGAAGTATTCGGGGGTATAGCCCGTCTTCGGATCCGGAACATTTATATTGACATAATCTATTCTGACTTTGCCGTCATCTGCCTCACCGTAGGAAAAGTCGCAGGTGCGGCACTTATAGACTATTGCGTTATCTGCCTTTTCGCCGTCAAGGAAAACGTGTTCTTCACTAAGAAGAATTTTGTTACATACCGAACACTGCATAAAATGCTTATCGTTGTCAAAATGGAGGTGTTCGTCCTCATTATAGGAATGATTGCATTCTAAGTTATAAACCTTTGACCAAAGCGTTACCGCTCTTTTTGTGGCAGAAAGTTCATAGTCGCTTACTCTGTCGCCCATAATCGAGAAGTTGGGGGAAGCGGAGAAAACATAGTCACTTTCAAGCATTACCTCAACCTTTGCCTGATATTTTCCTGCAACCATTGTTGTTTCATCATCGCAAGGCTCATCGTTATGATACCATTCAACAGAATAGCTTCTGATGCCATCTGCGTTGCAGGAGAGAACATCGGGGGAAAGAGTCATGCCGTAAGCATTTGTTCCGTCAATGTTAAGTCTTGATATTTCTTTTTTGGTATCTCTGCCCGACATAAAGTTTCTTCTGTCGGCGCTTGACATATGGTGCGTGACAACAACTGTAGCCGGGCCGTCATTTCCGGTACCATTAAGCTTTGCCCATTCGCTGACAGCTAAGGCTTCACCGTTGAGTTCTGCTGTATTTCGCTGTGGGTCAAGCATATCGGAAGTAAGTCTCACACTTCCCACATCAGATGCAGGATGATACTGATATCCGTATCTTTGTTCGTGTCCTATAACGTAGGGAGCCCAATAACCCGTCAGTGTAACGTTTATGGTTGGGACAGATAAAACACGAAGATGGTTTGTACTGAAGGTTCCGCCTTTAACTGTTACATTGGCATTTTTTGTGGCTCCGAGAACATCAGCATTTCCTTTGCCGTGGAATGTACCGCCGTTGATTGTGGTAAAGCCGCCTGAAAGCCTTAAACACGCCGAACGCGAAAACTCTACGTCAACATCATTATCGTCATTTTTGACAAATGTCTTAAGGGTTGAAAAACCACGACCTAAGAAAATACCGTCGTTCACCAAAAGACTTCCGTCTTTTACTGTGATGCAGTCGCCGTTTACTTGTTGCCATGCATATCCGTCAAATCTTGCACCTATTGCCAATCCCAAAGCACCGAACTGCAAAGTATAATCAAGCATATGCCTTAAATCATAGACATCCCTGCCGTCATATATCCACATCTTTTTTGAACGGCCTGCCTCAAGTGTACCGCCGTTGATTGTTACGGCACCGCCGTCAACTTCCAAAACATTTCTATGTTTTACTTCCTCGTTAAAATATCTCGGAATGCCTTCACCGTCTCGGGGTGATGTCATCTTGCCGTAGCAGAAGAGCTTTCCCGAATTATCTCCGCTCGTGTCATTGATAACGAGCGATGCACCGTTCGGGACTCTTATCATAGTGGTTTCTACACCTGTTTCGGCATTGAGTTCAACGGATTTGCCGTTCAGATTTAAAGTTTTTTCACCACTGCCGAGCGTTATCCAGTAAGACCCTGCATCTTTTACCTGACAAGTGTAAATAATGTCACGGGTAACGATAATGCTCTTGTCTCCGTTGCTTGCTAAAATGTTTTTAAAGTCCTCGACTGTGCCGACCTCTATGTATTCCGATTCTGCGGAAACCATCACCGGAACCAATGACAGCATCATTATTAAACTTAATAAAACACCCAAAAATTTTTTCATTATTGAAATCACTCCTTATTTCTTTTGTATCTCACAAGATTCCCAAAACTGTCCTCGATAGATAATATATTTTCACATATGAAATATTTGAATGTGCTCGGCATCAAATCACCTGAAAAATGAATTGTTACACTATCTCCGTTATCTGTATATGTAAATTCTTTTTTTGCATCAAAAAAGGAATAGAATCCCTTTCCGTCAGACAGAAAATTATATGCACAAATGGATAGCTCTGCACTTACCCAACATCCGATAAGTTTATTTTCCATAGCTATGCCCAAGGATCAGCTTCTTTTGGAAGTCTGATTTCAGAAAGACATTGAATATCGTTCAAAAACCATTGTCCAGTCGAAGGCTTCTTGCGAAGCTTTACAGAACGCATATTGTCAGCACCGCCACTTTTAACCCAAAGGGTTGCCCAATTTTCATTATCAAAGGAATACGGATTT
>JAZNIJ010000123.1:0-2842 GCA_045577455.1 Eubacteriales bacterium | reverse complement strand
CGGTCAATGATAGGCTCGTGAACATCCTTGAAGATTTTCCAATTCTCCACCGGATTATCAATACGGGTTTTGTTCTTGAAGTTTTTGGAATAGGTTCACGGATACTGTCTTCCAACGGCTTCATATCTTCCTCACGGCATTTGTACGGATTCTTAAAATTGGGAACAATACTGCTCATAGGCATCTTTATGATTTCTGTTGCCTGAGGCTTTGATACCTCTGTTTCTTCTGTTTTTCCAAACAGTTCTTCAATAAAATTTTCTTCTTTATTCATTTATCTATTCCTTTCATATTTCTTAGATTTTGATTTTCTTTGAGCCTGTTCAGTTTCTTTGGCTGTTTTAACAAGCTCCGATATTTTTTCTTCACCGAAAATTCGTTTAAGGAGTTTATACTCTTTAACCTCTTTATGCAGCTTTTGATTTTCGGTATAAAGGGTATCATTTTCTTTCGTGAGATGTTTAACCATATTCTTATCACGGGTGCCCCACAGCTTTAAGTTTTCAACCTGAGCTTTAAGCTCAAAGCACATCTTAACTGCCGTTTTTGCAAGAGCAATAATACGGTTAAACAGTGGCTCAACAATTTTGGTTTTATATGCCTTTGCCGACATTAATGAGCTCGGTTCGGGAAGCTTGTATTCTTCTTCGTCATAAAACATATTTGTAAAGCTTTCCACCTGAACCTCGAAATCGAGCATATCGTTAATTTTTTCGGTTAGACTTTCTGCTTTTTCTTCAAGCTCCTGCACCTCTTCGGCACGCATTTTCTTCTTGTAATCGTAAACGCTCAAATGCTCATTATGAGTACCGAGTTGTTCCCATTCAACACCGTACTTTTTCATAACAGAAGCTAACTGCTGTTTTTCCGATAAAGCCCATTTACTCCACTCACTTTCGAATTTACTCTCTCCCTTGAAGCCCTGAGATAAAAGTGCTCGCTTAAGTGAAACACGGGTATCAAGACCTCTTTTACTGTTTGTTACAAAGGGAACAAAATCAATGTGCAGATGCGGTGTTTCTTCATCAAGATGAAGGTGGGCAGAGAAGATTCTCAGGTTAGGGTTACGCTCCTGAAAATGTTTCATATATTCATCAAGAATCATGATAGCGATTTCACTATCGGTTGATTTAGAGTTTGTGTCTTCTTTGTTACCAATCTGAACAATAACCTCGTGAAAGAGCTTTTCTTGTTTTCCGGTACGGATTTTATCATAATAGCTTTCTATCTTTCTGTCGGCTCGTTTTTGCTTATCATTGAATCTTTGAAGAGCATCATCAAACATCTGATGATACACCTGCTCAAGATTTTCATTACAGTATTCAATGTTCATCTGTGTTCTGTCAGAGTCAACATTCTGTGCAATGAAATCTCTGCGATTATGAGTAAGGGAGCCTTTGCCTACGCTGAACAATATTGTTTTTCTTATACTTATCACATCCTTATATAAAATATATTTCGTCTCAAGTTTTGTTACTTTTGTCAAAAGTAACGCAAAAGCACTTTTGACATCCATAAGGCTATCAAAAGATGCTGTTGCGCCCTACGGGGTGGTGGTTAGGGCTTTGCCCTGCAATTTGCGAATTGCACCCAACAGGGCTGTTTTTGTAAAACCACCCTGTACCCCGTAAAACTTTACACTCACCATTTATGAACAATACAGATTATTCATAAACGGTGATGCCGTCGCCTCTATGCCAATAAAGCCTCTTACTCTGCGGTGTTCTCTGTTGTAAACATTGTTACTGCTTTTAATACCGTACTTATTTTCATTGGCAATCAGGAAATCGCTCAGGCTTCTTGAACTCATAGGCGACAGAGCATTTTCTTCGCACCACAGCTTGTAAATCTCATACAATTCCTTTGAGGTTACGGACTTATCTTCTGCAAATACAAAGTATCCGTCCGACTCCATAAATTCAACTGCATTGACATTATTACGCTTGACGGTCTCTCGGTTGCTTATTGCACGTTCACTTTCTGTAAACTGAAAATTATTTGAAAGTAATCTCTGTAATCCTTCAAAAGCCCACAGAAATATACCTTCGATTTCCTCACGCATTTTATCGGCTATATGAGGGTCATCAATTCTCTCTGCATTTTTATCCTTGGTTGTCAGTACAAGCTGACGTCTGAAAAAGCCGTCACTTTTATCAAACATAGCCTGCAGGTCTCCGTTGCTGAAAGCAAGAAGTCTTGCATACATATATCCCTGATAGCTTTGCTTGTTCTTCTTTTCAAGGTCCATCTTTCCTTGTGCGGTTACAATGGATTTGACATAGTTTGTATGCTTGAGTCCCTCCATGCGAAGGTCATCATCTATACACAGCAGAATATGCTCAAGGTCTGCTCTTGCAAATCTGTTCTCAGAGATTTTGCCAATGCTTCCGTCTTTCATATTGCTGCCGAAAAGTGTTGTCATAACAGCACCTATCTGCGATTTACCTTCACCGCCGTTACCTTTGATAACCATCATTCGCTGACCTTTGTTGCTCGGTATAAGGCAATAGCCCAAGAACTCCTGAAGTGTAGGTATATCCTCGGGATGCAGAAGTTCACCGAGAAAAGACAGCCACAGTTTTGGTACCGGTGCATTCGGATTGTAGTTTACGGGAAGTCTGCTTCTTACAATCTCCGTTTTGCTTTCATCAAAAGTACCGTCAATATACAGCGTGCCGTTCTGCAGGTGTATTCTATCGGTTTCAGGTGCAAAGGTTTCATCAAGTGCCTGTATTTTTAAAAGCTCAACAATATTTGAAATCTTCTGCGGTACATTAGCCACTGCACAAATTTTGAGGTCATCAAACACCATTCTCTTTAGAGGTATTTCATCAACAACTCT
>JAZNIJ010000122.1:0-5284 GCA_045577455.1 Eubacteriales bacterium | reverse complement strand
CCTTTCAGGATTGGATTTGGAAAGACCCGAACCGTAGAGAAAGACTTGTAAGAATATATAACGATTTATTCAATTCTATGCGACCTCGTGAATATGACGGCAGTCACATCACATTTTCGGGAATGAACCCTGAAATATCCTTGCGACCACATCAGATAAATGCTGTTGCCCGTATTATGTATGGTGGCAATACACTTCTTGCACACGTTGTCGGGGCTGGAAAGACCTTTGAAATTGTAGCGGCTGCACAAGAAAGCAAAAGGCTCGGACTTTGCAATAAATCGCTTATTGTAGTTCCTAACCATCTTACAGAGCAGTGGGCATCTGAATATCTTCAGCTTTATCCGTCAGCAAATATTCTTGTTGCTACTAAAAAGGATTTTGAAACGAAGAACCGTAAGAAGTTTTGTGCACGTATTGCTACGGGTGATTATGATGCTATTATCATAGGACATTCACAGTTTGAGAAAATCCCTATCAGTATTGAAAGACAGAGAAAAATGCTTCAAGACCAAATTGAAGAAATCACTCTCGGTGTAGCACAGATAAAGTATGACAGAGGTGAGAAAATCACCGTTAAGCAGCTTGAAAAAACAAAGAAATCATTGCAGACAAAACTCGATAAGCTCAATGACCAAAGCCGAAAAGACGATGTTGTTACTTTTGAGGAGCTCGGTGTTGACAGACTATTTGTTGACGAAGCTCACAGTTTTAAGAACCTCTTTTTATATACCAAAATGAGAAATGTAGGCGGTATCTCACAGACGGAAGCACAGAAATCTTCTGACCTTTATATGAAGTGCAGATACCTTGATGAAGTTACCGGAAACAAGGGTGTTATCTTTGCAACAGGTACTCCCGTTTCAAACTCAATGGTAGAGCTTTACACAATGCAGAGATACCTTCAGTATGATGCACTTGAAGATAAGCATTTGCAACATTTCGACTCTTGGGCATCAACTTTTGGTGAAACTGTTACGGCTATTGAGCTTGCTCCCGAAGGTACGGGATACAGAGCAAAAACACGATTTGCCAAGTTCTATAACCTTCCCGAACTTATGATGATGTTCAGGCAGGTTGCAGATATACAGACGGCAGATATGCTCAATCTTCCCGTTCCTAAAGCAATTTTTCACAATATTGCAGTTAAGCCGACAGAACATCAGAAACAGATTGTTGAATCTCTTTCAGGACGAGCCGAGAAGGTAAGAAACAAAATGGTTGATTCAAGTGTTGATAATATGCTTCTCATTACAAATGACGGTAGAAAGTTAGCACTTGACCAACGACTATTCAATGATATGTTACCTGATGACCCTGACAGTAAGGTTGCAGCTTGTGTTGATAATGTTTATGGCATTTGGGAGAAAACAACTCCGCAGAAATCAACACAGCTTATCTTCTGTGATTTATCTACTCCGCATAATGACGGTAAGTTTAATGTTTATGATGATATAAAGAAGAAACTTGTTGCAAGAGGTGTACCCGAAGGTGAGATTGCCTTTATTCATAATGCAGATAGTGAAGCAAAGAAAAAAGACCTTTTCGGAAAAGTCCGTTCAGGTCAGGTTCGTGTTCTTATAGGTTCAACCGCTAAAATGGGTGCAGGTACTAATGTACAACAGAAGCTCATAGCTATTCATCATACCGACTGTCCGTGGCGTCCCGCAGATTTGCAGCAGCGTGAAGGTCGAATAATCCGACAAGGTAATGAAAACCCCGAAGTTGAGATTTATAGTTATGTAACAGAGCAGACATTTGATGCCTACCTTTATCAGTTGGTTGAGAATAAGCAAAAGTTTATAGGTCAGATTATGACTTCCAAGTCGCCTGTGCGTTCAGCAGAAGATGTTGACGAGCAGGCGTTATCTTATGCCGAGATTAAGGCACTTGCAACGGGTAATCCTTATATCAAAGAAAAAATGGATTTGGATGTAGCTGTGTCAAAACTCAAACTTTTGAAACAAAACCATTTAAGTCAGAGATACAGCCTTGAGGACAGAATTATTAAGTTCTATCCGCAACAGATAAAGCAGGGCGAAGAAAGAATTGCAGGTTATCAATCCGATATTGAAAAAGCAAAAGAAAACACCTTCCTGAACGCAGATAACTTTTCTCCTATGGTAGTTGAAGATGTTATCTATGACGAAAAGAAAGGTGCAGGTTCTGCAATATTGGTTGCTTGTAAGGCAATGACATCACCTGACCCGAAATTAATCGGTTCATATCGTGGCTTTAATATGGAACTGTCATTCAATTCTTTTGAGAAAGAATATGTATTAACTCTTGTAGGTTCACTCAGACATTCTGTATCTCTCGGTGCTGATATTTACGGTAATATTACCCGACTTGATAACCTCATTTCTTCAATGCCTGATAAATTAAAGGCTTGTGAGGAAAGACTTGGAGACACAAGGGTGCAGCTTGAAAATGCAAAAGCTGAGGTTGAAAGACCATTCCCACAGGAAGAAGAACTCTCACAGAAAATGGAGAGGTTGGCAGAACTTAACGCACTGCTTGATATGGACCATCATGACAATGAAATTGTTGATGGTGAAGTTGAGCAAGAAGAACGTGATAAATCAATTAAGGAGAAATCAGTTGAAAGATAAATAATGATTTTTTCGCGTTTTATTTACTCTGATTTTTTAGTCCTATATAATGTGTATAATACGAATTTATATAGGAGATGTCAAAAATGGAAGAAATGCAAAAGAAAGTTAAAAGTTTTTTGGATGATTGCCGATATATGAAAGGGCTGAGTGATAAAACACTAAGAGCATATACGATAGATTTAAGGCAGTTTTCAGACTTTTGTCTTGCGAAAACTTGGTATGATAAAGAAACTATAGAAGAATATATAAAGGAATTATATATTAAGTATAAACCTAAAACTGCCAAAAGAAAAATCGCGTGTCTTAAAGCGTTCTTTCATTATTTGGAAAGCAAAGATTTAATTTTATCAAGCCCTTTTCACAAAATATCTATTAAACGTCGTGAACCCATAGTGCTTCCTAAAGTTATTCCAGTTTCCACACTGTCGAAAATGATGGAACTTGCATATAAAAAGTACGGCGAACCAAAACACTCAGAATGTTATTACAAGCATATTGCTAGAGATATAGCAATTATTGAATTGCTGTTTGCAACTGGTATTAGAGTGTATGAACTATGTAATTTGAAAATTTCTGATGTGGATGTTAAAGGTAAATTTATAAAGGTTTACGGAAAGGGTTCAAGAGAAAGATATATACAATTGACGAATAAGGATGTTATTTGTGCTTTGAAGCAATATCAAAAAGCATATTCTGTTGAAATTAAAGAAACTGGTTACTATTTTATAAACAACAGGGGAAGAAAAATTTCAGAACAGTCCGTACGTTTTATGATCGATAAATATGCAAATTTTGTTGATCCCACTTTTCATATAACTCCTCATATGTTTCGACACACAGTAGCGACATTGTTGTTAGAGGAAGATGTTGATATACGATACATACAAGAATTCCTTGGTCATAGTTCAATTACAACAACTCAAATTTATACCCATGTGAGTCAAAATGCACAGAAAAAGATTTTCACTAAAAAGCATCCTAGAAACAAATTGAAAGTAAAATTTGATATGTAGAGCTAACGGCAGTAATCTATAAATGATTGCTGCCGTTTTTGAATGATAATATTAAATTATCATTTGAATCTGAAAGAGGAATTACTATGGACTTTTTAACAAAAGAGTATTGGAAAAATTTTAAAAAAGATGGAAAACTTTTTGAAAGGCTTTCTAAAACGTTAATTGAATACGAATATGGTGTTAGTGATTTTGTTATAGTTGGAGGTCCCGGCGATGAAGGCTCTGACATAACAAAAAAAGTAGAACTATTGGATGGAGTGCAAACGGAAATATGGGCACAATGTAAATACCATAACAATTCACTTTCCTTTAATGATATTTCTTTTACACTATTAATGGCTTATATAAAAAACACAAATCAAATACTTATTTTTTCGTATTCAAAAGTTACAAATGATTTCATTAAACATTTGGACGAATACAGAATAAAAACAGGTAAAAGCGTAATACTCTATTCCGATAAAGATTTGGAAAAATTGATCTTTAAACATAAGAACAAGCTAGAGGAAGAACACACCGAATACTTTTCAGAATTTCCTGTATATTCTCAAGACACTAAACCAGTTTTTACATATAACTATCAGCTATATGTTAACGGCATTAATATCACTGAAAGTAATCCTATCATCAATTTAAATTCGTTGTGTGAACTTGTGATAACAGTTACGAATAAGACTTGTACCCCCAAACATGTCGATGTTGAAATGGTTAGAAGTCGAGTAAGCAACAATTTTTTATTGTTAAATGAAAATGAAAAAAAATCAGTTTTCATCCCAGCTTTTGATTCTTATACATTTAAGTTTTATGTAAAATTAAAAAAAGTTATAAAGATAACATCTTTACCTAGTTTTTATCTTAAATGTGAAAGCGAACAAATTAAATTAAACTCAAAAATAAAATTATCCTGCAGATGGCTTGCGGATACATTGTTAATTGGTGATAAATACTATAAAGCAGTAAAAAAAATCAATAGAGGAATTAGTTCTCCTCATTTCTTCCTTTCAATTGTTTCGGGTAAAAGTGGTGTTGGTAAAAGTAGAATTATAAAAGAAGCGTCAACGAAAGGAGTTGTTTGTAACAACAAAATAATTAATATTGACTCTGAAAAAAAGAGTTTTTCTTGTAAAATGTTTATGGAAATTATTTGTTCTCAAATCACACAACTACCCTTTTTTAATGAGAATGTGGATTTTTTGTCAGATAGACAAGATGATACGATATCTTTTGCTAGTAGAATTTTATATAAACATAATATTGATTATAATAGTGAATGGGAAAAATGTTCTGATTTTTTAATAACAGCATTACAAGAAGATAAATATGTTTTATTATTGGATAACCTTCAACATTTCGATAAGATTTCTTTGCAAATTGTTGAAAGAACTATTAATTATTTGTCTAGCACCGACACGACAACATCTGTTATCCTTGGTGTAAATACAGATTATATTTACAAGAACTCGTATTTTGACGAAATGCTTTTCAGGCTTAAATATACTGCAGCGAACAATTCGGAAATATATTCTTTGATTGAACTTTATGGATTTGAAGCTGAAGATGCTGAATTATATATTCGGGAATGTTTGTCTTATAGACCCGAAGAACAAAGTTTTTCTATAATTCAATATGACGAAACCATAAAGAAAATTGTTT
>JAZNIJ010000121.1:0-16708 GCA_045577455.1 Eubacteriales bacterium | reverse complement strand
AAATTTACAATTTAAAAACGAGTTCGGATAACTTTCCGACGGCTACAAATGATTGTACTAAAAAGCGGATATAAATATATTTGTTTGAGGGGGCTTTATGAAAGTAATTGAATTTTCTGAGTTATATAAGTATGATTATACTGCTGATATTGTAGAATACAGATTTCATTATACAGGCAATGCACAATATAATTGCCTTAGAGATGGCCGTGTTACAAACAGTCTTCTTTATTATGCAAATATTGAAACAACTCATGATTTTGGCGAAGTAACATATCATTTTAAAAAGAATGATTTTGTATATTTTCCTATGGGTGCAAAGTATTCATCTGTATTCACAACTACAGACGAGGACCCCATGGAATATAACGCCATTTATTTTGGATTTATATTAAAAGACTCAAAAGGCGAAGTTTTCAAATTGTCAGATGATTTGATTATACTCTCTGAAGCAACGCGAAAAAACTATAAGAACAGAATGTTCGAAATTGCATATATGATAAGTCTTAACAAACCGCCTGTTCTTATAAAAGTTAAGTTATTGGAGCTTCTTACCGATATATCCATTGATTTAAAAGAAAAGAATAAGTCATCTGACTATTTAAGAATTGCAGATGGAGTTAAATTTATCGAAGAAAATTTTGATAAAAAAATTACAGCGAAGGATGCAGCCGAAATGTGCTTTTTATCTGAAAGCCATTTCCGTATGCTTTTTGCAAAGTGCTTTAAAGTTCCACCTGCAAAATATATAAATGACTTAAAAATTAAAAAAGCAACCAGTTTATTAAAAAGCGGACTCTATTCAATAGTTGAAGTATCTAAAATGGTGGGTATTGACTCGCCGTCATATTTTTCCTGGTTTTATAAAAAGCATACTTCCTTAAATCCAAGCGATGTGATGGGCAGAGGGGATACAAGCGCTAATTAAAGAGAAAACAGTAAGAGGTATTTATATGAAAATTATAAATTTTGCCGAATTGTACAAATATGATTACAATGTTGATCTGGTGGATTACAGATTTCATTATCATTGTAATGTAACTTATGATTGCACTGAAAACGGAAGACCTACAAACGGATTTTTATATTATGCAAATATTAAAACAACACATAATTTTTCGGATAAAATATGCCATTTCACCAAGGATGATTTCGTTTACTTTCCGATGGAATCCAGATATGTATCTGAATATACAGTTGATGGGAAAGAATCTTCTGATTTTAATGTTATCAGTTTAAGATTTATACTTAAAAGTACGTCGGGAGAACTTTTTAAACTTTCTGATGAGCCTATTGTAATCTCAAAAGAAACAAGGAAAAAATACAAGAACAGACTTTTTGAAATTGCATATTTTATAAGTCTTAAAAAACCACCTGCACTTATAAAAGTAAAACTTATTGAACTTCTTACTGATATATCTATTGATTTGCATGAAAAGAATAAATCTCAGGATTATTTAAGAATTGCAGACGGAGTTAAATTTATTGAAGAAAATTTTGATAAGAAAATTACAGCGAAGGATGCAGCGGAGGAGTGCTTTTTATCTGAAAGTCATTTCCGTATGCTTTTTTCCAAGCATTTTAAAGTTCCGCCTGCAAAATATATAAACGACTTAAAAATTAAAAAAGCAACAAGTTTATTAAGAAGCGGACTTTATTCAATAGTTGAAGTATCTAAAATGGTGGGAATTGACTCACCGTCGTATTTTTCCTGGTTTTATAAAAAGCATACTTCCTTAAATCCAAGCGAGGTAGTAGGAAGCAGAGATATAACTGTTGATGAAGATTAAGGAGGAAAATATTTTGAAAATTATATCACTGTGTGGTATGTTAGGCTACGGTTATAGTGAAGAAGGATTAAATATAGCTTTTTCAGAAAAAGTCGATTATGTCGGAGTTGATGCAGGGTCAACCGACCCGGGTCCGTACTATCTTGGAAGCGGAAAATCTTTTACTGACAGGGGAGCAGTTAAAAGAGATTTAGCACTTGCTCTTCCAAAAGCACTTTCTCATAAAGCACCTTTTATTATCGGCACAGCCGGAGGTGCAGGAAGTGATAAGCATGTTGAATGGCTTAAAGATATTCTTTTTGAAATTGCAAAAGAAAAGAATTTACACTTTAAACTCGGGGTAGTTTATTCCGATGTTACAAAAGAATACGTTGCAAAAAAACTTAACGAAGGTAAGATTATAAATATGAGCGATGAAATGCCGCTTTTAAAAGAAGATGTTTTAAACAGCGAAAGAATAGTTAGTCAGATTGGTATCGCACCTATTATAAAATTAATTGAAGAAAAATGTGATGTTATTATTTGCGGACGTGCGTGTGATACAGCAATTTATGCAGCACCTTGTATATACGAAGGATATAAAGAAGGACTTGCTTTTCATATGGCTAAAATTATGGAATGCGGCTCAATGTGTTCAACACCTGTTGCTGCTGCAGATGTAATGCAAGGATATATGTATGACGATTATTTCGAGCTTACACCTGCAAACCCTATAAGAAAATGTACGGTAAATACCGTTGCGGCACATACTCTTTATGAGCAGTCCAATCCGTATCTTATATATGAGCCTGACGGAGTATGCGATCTTACCAATTCAAAATTTGAACAGGTTAGTGATAGAACAGTCAGAGTTTCAGGCTCACAATTTTTTGAAGCAGAAGAAAAAACATTGAAATTAGAGGGTGTTAAATGTTCAGGCTACAGAACTATCTGTCCTGCAACAATTTATGATCCGCTTACAATAAAGAATTTTGATTTTATAAAAGAAACAGTACTTAATTTTGTAAAGGATAACACTAAAGGCACATTGCCTGAAGATAGCTACACAGTTACATTTAAAACAAGCGGTGGGGAAGAAAGTTCGTTTGGAATTATAATAGATGTAGTAGGTAAAACTCAGGAAATTGCAGATACTGTTTGTGCTCTTGCAAGAAGCAGAATGCTTCATTGTGACTATGAGGGAAGAAAGTCGACCGCAGGCAACCTTGCATTCCCGTTCTCGCCTTCAGATATTCATGTTGGTCCTGTTTATGAGTTTTCAGTATTCCATCTTGCAAAGGTTGATTCCTTACTGGAAACATCAAAATCAGTAATTGAAAATATTTAAAGGAGGGGTATGAAAATGAAACTTATTGATTATACAAATGTACTTCGCAGTAAAAATGCAGGACCTCTTTTTATTACTTTTGACCTTATTTTCAAAACTGATGAGGATATGGATTACATTGAAAAGAATTTAACAAAAGAAGATATAAAAAAAGCATATGGCGTTGATACTTCAAAGATTGATATAATTACTTACAGGCAGGTAAAATCAATAAAAATATCTTTCCCGAGAAAAGAAATAAGCGGAAGTATTTTTGATAATGATATTTACGGATGTCAGATGCATATGCCACTTGCAAACATTGAAATATAACCAATAATTAAGGGATGAGTATAAAAAATGATTAAAACAGAAGTTTATGAACAGGCTCTTTTTGAAACAATAAAAAGAGGAGCAACTGAAATTTCTTCGGATGTTAAAGATGCATTCGAAAAGGCGATAGAAAGAGAAACAAACGAAGATGCAAAAAAAGGGCTTCAGGCAACTTTAAATAGTATGGGAATGTCAAAGGTAAGAGAAAATCCTCTTTGTGTTGATACAGGTTGGCCTATATTCTACTTTAAAGTAGGTAACAAGTGCGAACTTGAAGGTGGATTTGTTGAACTTGAAAACGCTGCGCGTCGTGCAGTTGCCAAAGCTACAGAGCTTGGTTATTTAAGAGCAACAATGAAGCACCCTATAACAGGTTACGACCCCGGCAACAATATAGGAATGAATATCCCCGATTTTACATATCAGTTCGTTGACGGAGATTTTATTGAAATGTCTTATGCGGCAAAAGGAGGAGGCAGTGAATGCTTTGGCGGAACAAGGCACAGAATTGTTGCTTTTGCCGATGGAATAAAAGGTATAGAAAAATTTGTTGTTGACAGCTTTGTTGCATCTGCAAGAGCAGGTGCAGTGTGTCCGCCATCTGTTCTTGGTATCGGTATAGGCGGAACTGCCAATGTTGCGGCAAATCTTGCAAAAGAGGCGGCTTGTCTTAGAACAGTAGGTTCTAAACATCCTGACCCGATGTTTGCAAAAATTGAAGAAGATTTATATGAGGCTCTTAACAGTCTTGGTATCGGAATACTTGGTGCAGGTGGGGATACATCAGTGCTTGCAGTCAATGTTGAATACGCATATACCCATATAGCAGGGATTGCAGTTGCAACAAGCACAAACTGTATGGTGGCAAGAAGAGCATCATCAAGAATAAACGCAAACGGCGAAGTTATTAAAATGGCTAGTCCGATGTGGTTCGGTGACAGATAATCAGTAAATCAATAAATTATACTAAAAAAAAACAACTTTAAAAAAGTGTTCTTAATTAGGAAGGAGTAGTGGATATGAGCTACGCAAATGAAAGAGAAAAAGAACTTATGGGGCAAGTTATCCCAATGACTAAAAAAGATGATTTTGAAAGTTTCTGGGCTGATAAAGTTAAAAAACTAAGAGAAATTCCTATTGAAATTGAAAGAATAAAATTAGAAACACCTTTTGACAGTATGTACACTACATACGAAATAATATACAATACTCACGATAACACAAAGGTACACGCATATTATTCTGTTCCTGTGCATAAAAGAAAAGAAAAACTTCCTTGTATCGCTCGTTTTCACGGCGGAAGTTTATCAAAAAAAATCTACCATGAAATTGTTGCTACAGGCGTTTGTTGCTTTGCTATAGATGTTCGTTCGCAGGGTGGTACAACTGTTGATAGGGCAGAATATGAAAATGGTGACAGATGCGGTAATCTTATGACAAGAGGCGTTCTTACCAAAGAAAATTTCTATATGGGAAATATTTTCTTAGATGCGATAAGAGCGATTGATGTTATAGAAACCTTACCTGAAGTTGACCCGACTAAAATTGTAAGTTATGGCGTAAGCCAAGGTGGTGCACTTGCTATTGTAGCTGCTGCATTAAGCGGTAAAGTAATAAAAACTTATGCTTCAATCCCAAGCTTTATCTGCTTAAAGCAAAGAGTTGAAAAAAATCTTGGATTCTTAGGGCAGATTCACACTTATTTAAGACACAACCCCGAATATACTGATTTGGTTTTTGATAACCTAACATATTTTGATATAAACAATATGGCATCTTTACTTAAAAATCCTATTTCAATTTCATTGGGACTTACTGACCCTGAATGTCTTCCACAGTTTGTATATTCGGCTTATTCTCATATTGAATCAGAAAAGGATATTACATTAGAGCCATTTGTTCCTCATTCAATATCAGATGCATTTTATAATCGTTGCTTTAAAGAATTTTCAGAACTTTAAGGGGTGAGTCAAATGGCAGAATATTATTTAAATGCCCCTCTTTGCGACGAAGATGTCACAAAACTTAAAGTAGGGGATACAGTATATATAAGCGGAGAATGTTTTACTTGCCGTTCAAGGCTTCAGAAATATATTTTCGATGAAGGTCACACTCTTCCGTTTTCAACTGATTCAAGGAATGTGCTTATACATAATGGCCCTATTGTTGTAAAAGAAAACGGTAAATGGCGTCTTGTTTCGTTTATGCCAACCTCAAGTATCCGTTTTGAAAAATGGGGTGCAAAAAGTGTTGAAAATTGGAATCTTAAAATGATTGTAGGTAAAACTACAATGGGTAAAAAAACAGCAGAAATGATGAAGAAAATGAAATGCGTTCATGTTTCTCCGCGTTCAGTAAGCCCTAACCTATGGGTTGATTCAATCGAGGTTCAGGATGTTCATTTATACGACGAGCTTGGAAGAATTGAAGCGGCTTGGTTTTTTAAGCTTGATAAAATCGGTCCTTTCGTTGTCGATATAGATTGCGAGGGCAATAACTATTTTGATGCTCTTGACGAAAAGATAGCAAAAAGAAAAGATGAAGCGCTTGAAAAATTAGGCATTGATAAATCTTTTGAATTCACAAAGTTGTATTAAGTTAAATATTATTATAAAAAATCCTGTCTGCATTTTATAAATGCGGACAGGCAATTTTTTTATATCATTTTAATTTCATTGTTTGCAGAATTTCTATTTCCTTTATTAAATCATCAAAGTCGTTATGGCGTTCCTCATAGCAAAGAGCATAATAAGTTTTCCATAGTTCATTATGTGCTTCGCAGGTAAATTTATTTCTTGCAATAGCAACATTCTGGTTTTTTTCTTTAATCATAGACTCGTTAAATTCTAAAGATGATCTTCCTACACGGCAAACTTTTATGCACCATGCATTAAAATATGCTGATAGTTTGTCATCATCTTTAATAACATCACACAGATATTTATGATAGTTATTAAAATCTTTAAGTTCTTCGTTTTCAAGCAGTCTGATACCGTCAAAATCAAATGTATAAGGAATAGTTTTTAAGTTTATACTGTCTTTTAAAAAGTCAAGTTCAACCATGTATCCATAGAACCATGAAGGAAGAAGGTTAGGATTATCGCTTGATTCTTCAGGAAAGAAGAAATTTCCCATGCTATAAACAATCGGGCATCCGTTATACATTTCATACCCTTGAGGACAATGTGTATGCATTGCCACAACCGCTGAAGCACCTAAATCTATAAACAAACGGTAAAGTTCTTTCTTTCCAGGTGATGGGAAAGGATTTCTTTCATTTCCGCCATGGAAATATACTATACCTTTTATATTTTGTTCTTTAAGATTATTAAGTTCATTTTTTAGCCTTGTAAGATTATAAGCGGAAGAACCGGCTTTATCTTCTTTTGCACCACCAAATTCATTTTCGCAAATGGCAATTATACCAACTTTTATACCATCTTTTTCAAAAACAAACGGTTTATATGCATCGGTAATATTTTTACCTGCACCAATGTATGGCAGGTTGTTTTTATTAAGTAACTCCAGTGTATGAAAAATTGCATCTTCTCCATAGTCGCCTGTATGATTGTTTGATAATCCCACAACTGTCGGATTTAATTCTTTTATGTAATTTAAAAAACTATCCTCTGAAATAAGATTCGGACCGCATTTGAAAATAGGTTCATAATTTTCTCTTACGCCCATTATATTTTCAAGGTTTACAATGCTTAAATCTGCATTTCTAAAAAACTTTGAAACTTCAGACATTGAACTTTTAACCTTATCATCGCCCGGATAGTTTTTAATATAATTAAAACTTGTATCTGCTGCAAATAAAATCTTCATAATTATCCTCCCAGGAATTAACTTAATTGCATTTTTTCGTGTTTATTGTAACTTTTTTTAAAATCAGTGTCAACCGATATAAAAACTTTAGATAAAATTCTAAACAAAAACAATAGAATTCATATTTACTATATACTTTATGTAAGTATAATTAAGATGATAGATTGTATATTATGGGGGACTATTATGAAATTTCAAGGTGAAATAAACAAACTTTTAACCAGTATAGAATTATGCGGATTTGATAAAATTTATCCGGATGTTACTGTTACGGTTGAAAACGGATTTAATGGACTAAAACTTAATGGAAAAGATGGCAGTTATATTGTTTCATATACCGAAACTGCCGACTTTCTTCGTGCTATTAGTCTTCTTATCGGTTACTTAAAAAGAGGGGAAAATGTAATAGCCATTGAAGAGATAAGAAAGCTTGATAAATGCGGCGTTATGATTGACTGTTCAAGAAATGCTGTTCCTAAAATTGAAACATTAAAAGATGTATTTGTAAGAATGGCAAAAATGGGGCTTAATTTAGCCCTTTTATACACCGAAGATACATATACTATTGATGAATTTCCATACTTTGGATATATGAGAGGCAAATATACAAAAGATGAATTAAAAGAAATAGATAAATTCGCTTTGTCTTTAGGAATAGAACTTGTTCCTTGTATTCAGACTTTAGGGCATCTTGATATGGCTCTTCGTTGGCCGCATCACAATGATATGGCAGATGGGGAAAGAACCCTTCTTTGCGATTATGACAGAACCTATGAATTTATAGAAGCAATGCTTAAAACCTGCAGAGAATGTTTTACAACTGACAGGATTCATATAGGAATGGACGAAGCTCACGGGCTTGGAACAGGTCAGTTTTTGAAAAAATATGGTTATGAAAAGAGTGACACAATCTTTCTTCGCCATTTAGGAAGAGTAAACGAGCTTATAAAAAAATATGATTATAAAGCTATGATGTGGGACGATATGTTCTTCAGATATTCTTCAAAGATACATAAGTATTATGATTTAGATAATGTTCTTACTCCTGAAATCATAGAAAAAATGCCAAAAAATATTTCTCAGGTTTTTTGGAATTATTATAAAGAAACAAATGAAGAATATGAAAAATTCTTTAAGCAAAGAACAGGCTTAGAGAATGAGATTATGTTCGCAGGTGGTATTTGGACATGGTACACTCTTGGAATCTGCTATCATAAAACATTAAGAGCAACAAGACCTGCTTTGGAAGAATGCCATAAGGCCGGGATTAAAACTGCATTCGGTACAATGTGGGATGGAGGACATGGCGGATACCTTAATGTGTATGGCTCGCTTCTTGGAATGCAGCTTTATGCTGAGTTTATATACTATGAAAAAGTAAATGACGAGCACTTAAAAGAATACTTTGAGCTTATAACAGGCTATCAGATGGATGCTTTTATGGCGCTTGATGTTGATAATTATCCTGAAAAATGGTGTCACGAGTATCCGTATTATTCTGATACTCAGGACCCAAATGTTTCAAAGCAGGTGTTCTATCAGGACCTTCTTATAGGTTTATATGATAAAAACATCGAGCCTTTTGATCTTAAAAGTTTTTATGGGGAAAAACTTAAAAAATTAGAAGAAGTAGAAATTCCTGAAGATTTTTCATATATGTTTAAGTATCATAAATCAATGGTTAATATCCTTTATAAAAAATGCGATATGGGAATTCGCATTAAAAAAGCGTATGACAACAAAGATATTGATGCTGTAGTTAAGATTATTGATGAACTTATTAAACTTAAAGACGATGTGCTTACAGTAAGAGAAAATATGTATCATATGTGGCATAAAGAACATAAAGTATTCGGTTGGGACTTGACTGACAGGCGTTTATACGGTCTGTATGGCAGAATTGATACCACAATAAGAAAATTGACTGAATTTAAAAAGGATACAAGTATAATTATTGAAGAACTTTCCGAAGAAAGACTTCTTATGGGCCCTGTTAATGTAAAGGAAGATAAAAGTCTTATTTCTGCACTTGGCTTTTCAAAGATTGTTACACCTGCCTTGTCGGCAAGATAAAATATAAGAAAAGAGGATTTAATATGAAAAAAACCCTTTCACTGTTTATTGCAATCACTATGTTAATATCTATGGTACCTTTTGTTGCGTTTGCAACGGATACTACTTATGGGCTTTCTGGAAATCCTATCGTTATAAATGCAACTACATCTGCATTTTATGAAATGGAAAACTATCCGATTGAAGATACTAAACTTACAATTAAAGAGGATGCTGATTCTTCAGGTGGTAAATATTTATATAATAGCGGAATGGCATCTGATAAAACTAATACGTTAGTAACATTATCAATTGATACTGAAGAAATTTACAAAATAAAAATATTTGCAAGAATGAAAAGAACTGTCAGTGATGGTGGACAGGCAAGAGTCGTTGTTGCAAAAAATAATGAAACTATGATTGAAAGACCTTTTTATTATAGAAATGGCAAAGAATATATGTGGGTATGCCTTGATAGTTACGAGCTTGAAAAAGGCGACGACTTTACTTTCAATATAGATTTTAATCAGGCAAGTGTAGCTGTTGATAAATTGTTTATAACAGGTAACATTCACGAGTTTCCAAAAAATATGGATGAAATAACTAATGAGATTGATATTTCATATTTAAATGATTATTATGAAAAACCGGCTGATCCCATTGCTACTCATCCAAGACTATTTTTAAATAATACTACTCTTCCGAAAATTAGAGAAAATCTTACAAATGAAGAAAACCTGTTTGCTTATGATAGTGTTATAAAAAATGCAACCACACAACCGAAAGGAATTGAGTTTTCAAAAAGCGTGGAATATATGCTTGCAAATGCTTTCCTTTCAGTAGTTGAAGAAGACTTAACAAAAAAAGAAGAATATGCAAATAAATCAATAGAAACTCTTATGGCTGCATTGTCAGTAAAATCAGAATTAAAATCAGACCGTAAGACAAGATCAGATCATGTTGACAGAGCGTACAGAATTCATGTTATATCCTTAGTTTATGACTGGTGCTACGATTATCTTACAGAAGATATTTTTAATAAAATGAAACAACAATACTCTTATCTTAGCGATTATAAAAATATAAAAGAGTATTTATTTACAGAAATTTTATTCTATCTTGCACAATATGAAATGACATATCCGCCTGCACTTACTCACGGAAGTACTAACGGGCATATATCAGAAGCCGAAGTTTTTTTAGGGCTTTTGTCAACTTCTTTAGCTTTTTACGATGAATATCCCGATATGTATAGAGTTATCGGTGGTAAATTATTTGAAGAATCAATCTGGGCAAGAAACTTTTATTACGAAATGAGAAATCATACGCAAGGCAGTAACTATATGTCAGTTCGTATGGCAAACGAATTTCAGCTTTTTTCTCTTCTTCAAACAGGTGTTGAAAACGGGGAAACTTTAATGGCAGATGGCGCAGATGAACTTTTAATGGAATATATCTATGGAAGACGTCCTGACGGATATATGTTCAGAAATGGTGACGGAAACGGTCCTTCTTCAGATGTGGCAAATATAACATCACTGTTTGGTTATTCAAATTTACTTAAAAACAATTATTTAAGATTCGAAGTTTCAAGACAATATCCTACTCCTGCATTAGGATATAACGCAAATGGTATAAGTGATTATCTGTGGCTTATATTCAATGACCCTGAAGTTACAAAAAAATCGTATAAAGAGCTTCCTCTTACCCGCTATGCAGGTAGCTCTTCGGGCGTAATGTATGCAAGAACATCCTGGGAAATGGGGGCAGGAGATGCCTCAGATGCAATGGCAGTAAGGCTTAATTTAGAAACAATGTTTGGCGGAGGGCATGACCATCTTGATGCAGGGCATTTTGATATTTACTATAAAGGTGCTTTGGCACTTGATACAGGTTTTTATCCGGGAACTGACGAAAAGCACCACAGAAACTACTTTAAAAGAACAATAGCTCATAATGCTATGCTTTTATATGACCCTGATGAAGAAATGGATAACAGATATTCAGGCTCTGTAAATGACGGTGGTCAGAAATATCTTGAAACAACATCTTTCCCTACAGAAACTCAGTTTAAAGAAGAGCAAAAAACAGGCGAAATCTTAGCTGTTGACTATGGCGAAGATATGTATAGCCCGTCTTTTTCATATATGAAAGGTGATTTAACCAAAGCTTATGCTACAAATGGCGATAAAGCTGAAGTGCACAATTCAGAAAAAATGAAAAAATATACCCGTTCATTTGTATTCTTAAACTTCTTTGATGATGTGTATCCCGGTGCTTTAATTGTATTTGATAAAATGACATCAAATAATCCTGATTTTAAGAAAACCTGGCTTTTACATACTCAGGAAGAGCCAACTATTAAAGGTGGAACAGTTATTGCATCCAAATCAGAAAACGGGGACAACGGAAGACTTATAAATACAACCCTGCTTCCAAAATCAAACGACAGAGATATTATATCAATCGGCGGAGAGGGAAATGAATTTAATGTTAATGGCATAAATTATCCTACCGAGGATAATTTTGAGGGTGATTCTTCAAAGCATATCAATGACTTTGGTAAATGGAGAATAGAGCTTTCACCTAAAACGAATAAAGCTACAGATTACTTTTTAAATGTTCTTCATGTTACTGAAAACAATGAGAATATTCCTCTTCTTGAGCCTGAACTTATAGAAATAGAAGGCTTTGCAGGAGTAAAAATTAAAGATAGAGTTGCATTCTTTGGTTTAGGAGATGAGCCGTATGATGAAGATATAACCTTTACTCTTTCAGGAGACGGAGAGTATGAGATATTATTTACCGATGTAAAACCCGGCGCATGGGATGTATATAAAGACGAAAGTTTATACTCAGAAGAATATGCAACCGATAATGGTTCGGATTTTACTTTCAAAGGAGAAAAAGGTGTATATAAGTTAATAAAAGATGCAACCGATACTAAAACTTTTGAAAGAAACTTAAATTATCTGGACTATACAAAAGAAACTGAAAGCTCAGGATATATAAAATTCAACAAAAAAGATGCAGATATATCTTATTTTGAGCGAGATGGTCTTCTCTTTGTAGAGGCAGAAAAACTAAGCAAACTTACCGATTTTGAATATAAGTATGAAAACAGAAAACTGATATTTGCACAAGGCGGGCAGTCGTTATCAATTGATGCTTCTTCGGATAGTGTAATACTTAATAATGGTAAGTACTATATAGATATTTACGCTCTTCGTGAATTATTCAATGTTTCATATACTAACCCTCAGGAGAATGTATATGAAGTTACTTTCTCAAAACGAACAGTTGTAAAAATAACAACAGGTGATGAGTTTGCTAACACTACATTTAATGAAAACAATTTATATATAATAGAAGGCAGCGAAACACTTAATGACGGTTCAAAAGGTATAGTTCTTCCCAAAGATTATACCTGTCTTAACAAGACAGTAAAAGGTGTAATAAAAGGTGTTGACAATAAGAATAATATTCAGCTTACAAGCAATACACCTCTTTTTATGAATACAGTTGCTAAGTATACTTGCATAAATAATATAAATCTTAAAGGTCCGGAAGAAGATGGAAGCGGTGATATAAAAATCGGAACCGAATATTATAAGGACTCTGGTTCTGATTATAAAGCAAACGGAGTGCTTATATGCTCTTCGTCAGGAGCTTTTGACCTTGTTATAAAGAATGTTAACAATTATGTTAATATGTATTCTGATCCTCAAAACCAATCAGGAATTCTATATACAGGTGGACTTATAGGTCGAAGAACCAGCGGAAACACTTTGATTGAGAATTGTGCAAATTACGGAAAAATAGATGTTAGCAATATTGGTGTTGTGGGAAATACTTTTCCGGCTGTTGGCGGACTTGTAGGACAGTTATCTGCCAGTTCTGCAGGCACAACAAAGCTTAAAGTACAAAATTCTAAAAATTACAAAGATATATCAATGGCTTCCTATTCTGCAGGCGGAATACTTGGAAATAATCTTGGCGAAAAAGCAGAAATTGATATTTCTCTTTGTTCTAATTACGGTAATATTACTTCAAATTCAACAAGGGGAACAGGTGGTATAATAGGAGCCTGTGCGGGTAATACATTTGTTGAAAAGAGTTTTAATGCGGGAAATATTTCTGCAAACAGTTATGCGGCAGGAATAATCGGTAATACAGCAGTAACCGCCGGCAGTGGTTCGTATGGTACAGGTTCAAATTCTACCTTTACAGTTGAAAATTCATTTAATGCAGGAGAAATCACAGGTTCAAGAATTGCAGGTATTGTCTACAGAGGAACCGGGAAAGTTTTTGTAAGATATTGTTATAACCTGAAGCCTTTAAGCGGAAATTATTCTAAAGAAATTACAGACGTTACGATTAGTTCTGCAGATGGAAATTATCATATAAATTCCGAAAAATCTTCAGAAGAATCTTATATTGCAAGGGAGGAACTTGCAACAGGCCGTCCCGCGTTATTTAACAAACACATCTGGGAATATACATTTGCTGATGAAAATAATAAATTCTCTTTCCCACAGATAATTGGTAATACTTTCGTTTACACTAAAGATAATGAGTTCTATGTTGAAAAATTTGAGATTGGTGTTAAGACAGGCGATTATAACTTCACAAGTGATAAGGCTACAGAAGCCGACGAGAAGCCTCGGGATACCGTTACAGGCGATGAAATTAAAACAGCGTATGTAATAGTTCCTGCAAAGTTCAGAGTTTCTCTCGGTGTGGCTGAAAACTTTACTTATGGAATGCTTATCTCAAAAACATATTCAGGTGAAAGTTTGACAAAAGATACTGCATCAGCAGATGCAAAAGGCGTTAAGCAAAAAGGTGGCGCATACGGAATATTATTCCACGGTAATATGAAGGCAGGGGATACCTACTATGTAAGGCCTTATGTTGAATTTAATGATAAGTACTACTATGGCGTCACAACATCTTTTGTTTTCCCTGCTTTGAAAGTGGATGGGATAAACAAGTGGCTTAAAGAATATTCTCTTACCACCCATAAAGGCTTGATTACACCATTTGAATATTAGTTAAAATTCGATATTTAAACAATAAATATAGTATTGTAAAAAAATGCTTGATTTTATATTATATGAGTATAATAGACATTTTATTTTTAAATAAGAAAAGAGGTTGATATTATGAAGAGATTTATTTCTGCTATTGTAGTTTTAAGTATGATTCTTTTGGTTATTCCTGTGATATCTTTTGCAGAAGAACCAAGAGGTGCAGATGATCCATCTACATACGGGCTTAAAGAAAATCCTATTGTAATTACAAAGGACACGAAGTTCCTTACCTACGAGGTGGAAAATTATCCCGTTACAAGTACCAACTATAGAAGATGGACATGGCCTGATGCATCAGGAGGTGCTGCTCTTACATTTAATGAAGGCATCAAGGTTGACGGTAAAGCAGTAGGTAATGTGGAGGTTAACGGAGAACTTGTTCCTTATAAACTTCATCTTAAAGCAGAAGAATATACAAAATTAAGAATTTTTGTAAGAGCAAGAACCAGTAATACTGTTCAGAAAGCATATTTCAGAACTTCTATAAACGATGCGCGTTCAATACAACGTTCTCCCTACATTGTTGAAGGGGTTGATGAATGGGGCTGGGTTTTATGCGATGCTTACGAACTTAATGCAGGAGAAATCTATTCCTTTAACTTTCAGTTTGCAGGAACAGGTTCTCATTTTGATAAATTTTTTATAACAACCGATATGTTATTTACCCCAAGAGGTATGGGAGAAGAGTTTCACGAAGTTAAATTAGGGGATGATACAACCCCTTATGAAGGATTTAAATATCCTGTCCCTCCGTTTACTCCCAAAAAGACAAGACCGAGAGTTTTAATTGATTCTGAAAGGCTTGAATATGTAAAAGCAAATCTTGAACATCCTGAAAACAAGGAAAGATATGAAACTGTTGTAAAAAATGCAACAACCCTTCCTAAAGATAATACATATGCCAATGCAGGTAAATATATGTGGTGTAATGCATTTATGTATCTTCTTAATAAGGATACAAACTATGCACGAAATGCTGTTGATACAGCTTTTAAAATGTTAAGCCAGGCATCTGGAATGTCGGCTGATATGCTGAGTAAATCATCCAATAACGAACGTGTTATTCAGCTTATAACCCTTGCGGTTATTTATGACTGGTGTAATCCCGTAATTACTGATGATGAAAAACTTGAACTTATAGGATATATAGTTTATTTAGGTTCGCAGATTGAACATCCTTATCCGACTTATGCAACAATCGGAAGAAATAACGGTCACGAATCCGAAGGGGATATTTTTGCAGGACTTTTATCCTGTGCTATATCAATCTATGAAGATTTCCCTGAAATGTATAATGTTGTCGGCGGTCTTATATTTGAAGAAATGCTGTCAACAAGAAATGTATTTTATGAAAACGGACATCATACCCAAGGTTCTCACTATCAAGGGGGGCGTCTTGCCTGTGAATTCTATCTTATAGCACTTATGGAGATGGGCGTTTCAAAAGGTTTATTTACAGGTCATCCTGATGACTGTTCTATGGACTATGTGTTAAGTATCCGTCCCGACGGTGAAGTTTTAAGAAAAGGTGATACAGGACGAAGCTCAGGTAAACAGGTTTTCTCAACATCTCTTTCAACACTTTTTTCTTACGGTAACTACTTTAAAAATCCTTATCTTAAGGATTTATGGTTTACCTCTGCACCGAATCCGCCGTTCGGATATAACTGGGGAGGAATTAACGACGTTTTTTACCTTATATACAATGACCCTTCGGTAGAGAAAAAATCATATAAGGAACTTCCGCTTACCGTTTATCTTGGCGATAAATCGGGAATGATGTATGCAAGAAGTTCATGGGAGAAAGGAGCAAACTCACTTTCCAATCAGATGCAGGTAAGACTCAATATGGAAACCTTTACAACAGGCGGTCACGACCATCTTGATGCAGGGCATTTTGATATTTACTATAAAGGTATGCTTGCTATTGACTCAGGTCACTACGGTACCGAACCTTATATAGATGCAAACGGCAACTTAGAAGACCGTGCAGGTATGGGTTCACTCCATCAGGGAACATGGTATGCAAGAACGATTGCTCATAACTGTATGCTTTTATATGATCCGAACGAAACCTGGAAAAGATGGAGTACAGCGAAAGTCAATGATGGTGGCCAGTTAAATATAGATTCTGCAGGCGGAACGTTGGAAGAATATATAGAAGGTGGTAAAACATCTGAAGTTCTTGGCGCAGATTACGGCGAAGATATGTATGCTCCTTCATTCTCATATATGAAAGGCGATTTGACCAAGGCATACAGCAATAAGAAAATGGAAAAATACACCCGTTCATTTGTATTCTTTAA
>JAZNIJ010000120.1:0-8837 GCA_045577455.1 Eubacteriales bacterium | reverse complement strand
GTTGAATATATGGCGAAGAATTTATGGATTAGAGAAGCAACACCTGAGGCTATATACAAACAAGATTCAATATTTGAAGATAATCTATATGTAACTCTTCCTTATATATCATATAAAGGAGATAAATATCTAATCCTAAATAACAACTATTTTAAATATCACAAATTGTCCGAAGGCAAAAGATTGTTTATTAATAAGGCTATAATTCTTTTACTTATCCCCTTTGAAGTATCGGAGTCATTATCATCCAATTCTCTTACTGCGGGTATGTCACGAAAATTAAATAAATTCTTAAATGCTGTTATCTCTATGGAATTTGCATTTTCATAGTTTGAATTACAGAAATAACATTTTTCAAGCGAAGCGTGACAATACAGTTTTAGTAATTCTTCTTTTATAAAATAAAGTTTTGTTTCTTTTTCTTTGCAATCGGGATTACTAATGTCCAAAAAACGTGATGACAGTTTATCATAACATTCACCAAGATGTTTTTCAAATGAAGCTATACTTGGCTCATACGAATAAATAAAGTAAAATGAGTGTTTTGACTCATCCAAATCCATTAGATAGTCCGCAAACAACTGAATATCGTCACCTGCAGGATCGTAGTCTACTTGGATTTGCGCTCGAAAGCACTCTATAGTGTAATCAGGAAGAAATTTATCATCGGCAGATATTTTTTTTAGGATTTCACGGATTCCTGTATTTTTATCATGTGCAACCATAATTGATTGAAATACAGGCATTATTTTTTCTACCCAAGAAGTTGATAAGTTCGTAGGAATATCACTATATGTGAAACTAAGCTTTTTATCATGAAACATTCCCTTTAGAACAGAAATAAGTGTTGTTTTTCCGCTGTTGTTTGGTCCTGCTAATACTGTCAAGGAATTTTGCAAATCGAGTTCAACTGCTTGTAACTGTCGGTAATTATATATTTTAACTTTCTTTAAAAGCATATTTTACACCTCCTGTATGGAATTATAAAAAATCGTAGTTATCACTTGTATTTAATTTATATACATTGTTTTATTGCATAAAAAGGCTACCGTTATTATAAAATATTTAATGTTAGGTTGATGAACACATAAAATCTATACACTTATTGATTAACATATCCAATTCATGCTCTTTATCTAACATATACACATTTAATTTTAATGACTCCATTATTGATTTTTTTATTTTTTCTTCCTTTTGTTCGCTAACTCGTTGTACCTTCATAAAAGATTTGCCCCATTGATCTGAATAATCAATTGGAAAACATACTAAACCAATAACTTTCCCTTTAGATAATCCCTCAGCTGTATTAACAACTCTTTTTATAAAATCTATACTATCAAATGGATTAATACATACTATTATTACGTCTGGTTGAATCGCTTCAAATACAATTTGATGTCTTAAAGCGCTATTAATAATATTTCTATTGTTATATGCTAACAATCCACTTTGGGTACCACTGAGGATAATTTCAGCTCCATTGTTTGATATATCCCAAATTTGCTGATTGATTGTTAATTTTATATCTGCATTGTCCAAATTAAAGTGTTTATTATATCCGCAATGAAACACTTCATCCATGCCAAATAATGGGGCTGATGGCTCGGTACCCATTTGTCCTACCTTATATCCTGCTTCAATTAATTTTTTTCTAATATATAATTGCAAAGTGTATTTTCCTTGTTTTGAGTTTGTACCACATACGCATATTATTGGCACATTTGTTTGAAAAAGTTTTCCGTTGCATGGAATGCACATAGCTTTGTCTGAATATGGCATGTAAACATTTTCATTTTCCGTATATTCACTTACATAATCAAACAAAAATACATTTTTCCCTTTTTGCAACGCGGTTTCAATTAAATGTTGTTTTATACCTGTTTTTTTAGATAATTTTTCAAGATAATCTGTATGACCTATAATAAGAGTATCAAAATCATTCCATACAATATTATCAATATTTTTTATTACTCTATCATTTCCACACCAAGGTATAATTTGGTTTATTTTTTTTCCTACCTGTCCAGTAATTTTAAGTGAGTAGTAATTAGATATTTCAAAATCTAAATAGTTTTCATAATTGGCAATAGAATGGCATTCTTTATTGAAAGGAAACACCGCAGCACGATTAATTTGAAATTTCATTTTATTGAAACAATTATTTTGGATAATCTTTTGGTCCAATTGAAATCGCTTTATTACAGTATCCTTTCCTTCAGCAATAATCATCCTTGCAATCCATGCTGTTATTTCTCCGCATGTGAAACTCGTTCCTTTTATTACATTATATAGTGGGTTAACCCATGCTACTTTCTTATATGTAGATTTCCCAATAATATTCACAATATTGTTTTCAAGTATTATTGGATTGTCGCTCTCTATAATCGGTGCGGAATCAACACCTATAACATAATTTAAAGCAGCTGGAAAAGATATTGCCCCATAATTATCAAACGCAGAAACAATTACGGTTTTTTTATTGTAAAATAATTGGCATATGTCTTGAAGTTTTTCAGTGGATTTTACAGCGGTTAATCCCATACTTATATTTATAATATCAAAATCATAATGGCTATAAATAAACTCCAAATATCTTTCGAAATCCAATTGTCTAACAGCTTCATTTTTTCTGTAAATCTTTATATTTACAATATCTGCATTTTTTATGTTTTTACTTATTAAATAATATAATGCGGTACCGTGACCAATTTCATCTTCATAATTGGGGGTTTCATAAACATTTCCATTATGATCAATGGCTAAGCCTATCCCTTTTATAATTGATTTTTCAAATGCAGGATGGTTACTCATTATTCCAGAATCAATTATCGCAATCCTAAACATATACTTTCCTCCTATTATACGTATAATTCAAAGGCAACTTTTGGGTGCTCAAAAGTTGCCCGAATTTAATTATTTAGCATGTGCACTGGGTAGAATAGGGTGAGTTATCACAATCATCATCAAACTCGCCTCTATATAATTCAAGAAACGCCTCTTGTTCCATATTGGTTGTTTTTTTCAATTCTCTTTTTTTAATCAATATCTTGTTTTCCATAAAATACTCCTATATTTTATTGTATTTATAATAAATAAAAGCACCTTTAATTATTATCGATTAATCATCTGTTACTTCCATAACATCTGTTTTGGTTATTTCACAAATAATATCTATAAGATGGTTAAATGAACTAAACGTATCTATAATTAGTAATTCATCCGGAATTTCTATTTCTAATTTTTCTTCCATAGCTACTATGATAGAAATAAATTGAATCGAATCCTTGATATAATTTGAAATATTTATGTCATCTTTTTCTTCATAGTCAACATATATCCCCGCTTCCTCTAAAACATCTATCAATATCTTTTTTGCCATTGCTTGCGTCATTTTATTTCTCTCCTTCCTTTTTGCTTGAATCTATTAGATGAAACCAATTCATTTTATCAAATATTTGCAACATTATATCCAAATATTTATTGTATGTTAAACAGTTCTTATTGTCTTTTTTTGCTGGGCAAGGACGTCCCATACATATAGGTGCGCTCTTACAATCTAAATAACTACTACAAAAAGCTGGATTAATCAGCATAGCATCATGAATATCATTCAATATCAACTTGCCTTTTTCAATTTTCCCAACTTGTGTGTTGTTTTTTTCAAATGTTACTGTACATTGGTGAACATTCCCGTTGGAGCGAATCAAATATTTATTGAGCTTGCCTGCATAACACGCTCCACTTCCTGGATTTAAAAAAAGCGTACCCAAATTAATTTTTCGATCCGAATCAAGTATATGTTGGTAGATTCTTCTTAGTCCGTCTTCCTGCTGTATCAAGCTACATTTAACCTCTTCCTGAGCATTACCCAACCAATCTCCCACTTTAAATACTGTCATATAAAATCTTTCATCATCTTCACAAAGGAACTCAATATCTTTTAAATAATCATCAAACGTTAAAAAACTTTCTTCTGTTATGTTGCTTCTTAGATTAACTATAAAATCTTTGCGATTAAGTTTTTTCATGTTTCTTAAATTGTTTATGATCTGATTATATGTATTTTTACCATCACATGTAATACGATATTTATTATGTATATTTGGAGCGCCATCCAAAGTTACTTGGTAATACTTAACCTTATATTTCAAAAGATTCTGAACAGTATCCGGAGTTAACAAATATCCATTTGTAGTAATGCTCGCGGTATATGGTCTTTTATAAAATTTGCAAATGTTTATTAATTTTTCTGAAAGACTAAATATGATTTTTTTTGCAAGCAACGGTTCACCGCCAAACCATCCTATATGAAGAGCAGAATAATTTTGAATGTTTTCACGAACGAATTTAATTATATTGTCTTGAACTTCTTTAGACATCTCGCCTTGTTCATGGGATTCATAACAATATTTACATCGAAAATTACACTGTTCAGTAACGTTAATAGTCAAACACAATTCACTTGAATTTATTTTCTCCACAAATTGTGCAAAAAGTCGTTGATTTTCATCGATGTTTTGCTTTACAATAATCCCATGATTAAGCAATTCTGTAGTTATTTCGTCTGAAAAAATTGGTGGCTCATTTTCTAAAAATATTTTTTTGAATGTATTGTTGGGTAATTTGCAAAAGCTTCTAACACCAGCATAAGAATTATACAATAATAGTTCACCTTTTTTATTTTCAAAACAATATGTAAATTTTGATACTTTATACATTTTTCCTGTTTCTCCTTTTTGATTTATTAAACATTAAACGTAAAACGAACTTTGCTTTTTGTACATTTCGGCGTACACTCCGTCAAGAAGCATCAAATCCTTGTGTTGTCCATATTCTATAATTTTTCCATCCTCAAAAACGACTACATTATCTGCAATAGATGACACCGCCAACCTATGACTTATAAAAATTGTTGTTTTGTTGTCAGATATTTTAAAGAAATCAGAATAGATTTCATTTTCGGTTTTAGCATCAAGATTAGCTGTTGGTTCATCTAATATTAAAATCGGTGCGTTTTTATATATGGCTCTAAGTATTGCAATTTTTTGTCCCTCACCACCCGACAACTCAATTCCAGAGGGTGAGAATATTTTAGATATATATGTTTGAAGTCCATTGGGAGTGGAAGAAACAAAGGAACTTAGATTGAATTCATTACATAATGATAGTATTTTTTCATCATCTGGTATTTCGCAAAGAGCAATGTTTTCACTTAATGAAAAAGAAAAGTTTTGAAAGTCTTGGAATACTGCTCCGATTTGACGATAATATTCGTCATTTGGAATTTCCCATATGTCAACACCATTTATGAAAATAGTACCTAATGTTGGTTTGTAAAATTTACATAAAAGTTTTATCAAAGTAGTTTTTCCGCTGCCATTTAATCCTACAATGACTAACTTCTCGTTATTATGAATTGTCAAATTTATATTTTTCAATACTAATTTATCTGTTCCAGGATAAGCAAATGAAACATCTTTAAATTCAATTGTCGGATCTTCAAATATATTTTTTTTCTTTTCAACAATATCGCTGTTTTTTGAATCTTGATTTGCAAGGTCGAAAAGTTTTCTATAGTCATCTAAATTCAAGGATTGCTCACTAAGAGCTTCAAAATTTGATGCAAGTGAAAACAACGAGGTCGCTATCGTAGTGGTAGCAGAAAAATACATTGTAAAATCTGCAATAGAAATTAATTCTTTGATATATTTGCGGATAAGAATAATAAAAACTAAAAAGACTTCGACTGCGGTTAACAATGCCGAGATTATATTAAATGTTGCGTTGCGGCGAAAATCGCGATATTGCAAGTGAAGCATTTCACTACGATAATCATTAATTTTCGTCATAAACCACGTTTGTAATGAATTTACTCGTATTTCTTTTTGTGCGCCAAAATCAAAATAAGCAAGCCCCTGCAAATAATTACCCACGCGCTCATTCTTTGCAAATTTTTCTCTTACCTTTTTGTTGCATAAATACTGCCAAACTGAGAAAAAAATCTTTAAACTCAAAACAATAGATATCGCACATAACAATATAATATCTAAATCAACAACAATTATTGATAAAGTAATTACCGTGATAATATTTGATAATACTTTTTGAAATATTGAGAAACTACCAACTAATTTTTCGGCATTTTGAGCTAACAATATAACATCTTGTTTGTCTGGCGATTCAATATCAGATAAATTTAACTGCATCGTTGTTTTGCCAACTTCAACACGAAGCCTCTTCGAAAATCTATCAGCTGAAATCCTGCTTTTTCCAGACAAAAAAACATTAATATTTCTTAGCAAAAAAAGCACACCACAATAAATAGATATTGTCAAAGCTATATTCACATAAGAATACTCCGCTGTCAGCTGTTCAAGAATTAATTTCGGAGCATAGACAGATAAAACAGAAAGTATTGGACCGATAAAGATTTGAGGTAAGCTCCACCAAATATATGAGGATTCAAAATGAAAAATCATTCTCAGAATTTCAAATGGAAATAATAATTTCTTTAATAATCGTTTCATTTAATTTACCTCCGTTTCGTAGTATTTTGCTTGCGACCTATATAGTTGTGCATATATTCCATTTTGTTTCATCAATTCACTGTGTGTTCCTTTTTCTGCAATACCACCATTCGAAATAACAATAATATTATCACAAAAAGCAGTAGACGAAAGCCGGTGAGAGACAAACAATGTTGTTTTTTCTTCAGAAAAAGCATACAATCTGGAAAACAGTTCATACTCAGCAATTGGATCCAATGCTGAGGTAGGTTCATCCAATATAAGAATTTTGGCATTTTTATATATTGCACGAGCTAAAGCCAATTTTTGTCCTTCGCCTCCTGAAAATTCCACACCATTGGAATCTAATTTTTTATATACAGGCGTATCAAGTCCATTAGGAAGTGATACAATTTTTTCCGATAATCCACTTTCTTGTATGCTTATTTTTAACTTTTCATCGTCAAGCGCTTTGTTGAATATTATATTTTCTTGAACAGAATAAGCAAAAAGAAAAAAATCTTGAAATACTATGCTGACCATTTTTGAATATTCCTCGTAGGGAACAGTCTTTATATCTATTCCATTTACCAAAATCCTTCCTTCCGTAGGTTCATATAAACGACATAGTAATTTAATTAAAGTTGTTTTCCCTGAACCGTTCAATCCAACAATTCCAATTTTCTGTCCAGCAGCAATTTCAAAGTTGATATTTTTAAAAATGGCCTTCTCTTGCTCAGGATATGAAAAAGAAACATTTTCGAATGTGATACAAGGCACTTCAGTTGTGTGAATTAATTGTTTAGAAGAGTTATTCAATAAAATATTGCTGTTTTTTTCAACATGTTCACGATATTTACGAAATAAATCTGTATAATCGAGTGTTATTTTTATTTTTCCCAAATGTTCAAAGAAGCCCAAAAGAATAGATGTTAATAGGGTTGTTGCTCCAAGTAAAACAGTATATTCCGCAATGCTTATTTCCCCAAACGAAACTTGATATGAAAAAAACAGGTATGTGAGAGCTGTTTGAAGTACAACGATAGAAGTCTGAATTGTTCCAAAACCAACTGACCACTTTATAAATTGCTTTAGCTTTGTTATCTGATCCCGAAGAATGTTTTTAAATTTTTCTTGTATAAAAGAATTCGCTTGATTTATTCTAACTTCTTTTGCATATTTATAATCCGACATAGTTTTATACAAGTAATCAAGTTTTCTATTTTCTGTGACTTGAGCGTTTTGAAATTCAAACTCCAGTTTTTGCTTTTTCAAGGATAATGCTATTGATATGGTAGAAGTTATTATAATGATTAAAATAAACCAAGGGGATATACTGACAAATAAATAGGTTATTCCTAAAAACTGTATAACATATTTTAGTAAGATACCGATATCTCTCAAAAGCCAAATGGGGTGAGCTTTCATGGATTTTTTCTTCAAATCTAAAATGCTTCCATCTTGTGCATAATGATAATTTATAGAAATGGCATCACGTATGTAGTCTTTTTGTGTTATGTCTGAGGCTTTGCGAACTGCTATGTTATCAATAAATGCAAAAATTTCTGTTAACAATGATATTAATAGTTGAAATAGAACATAAACAAGAACGGTGTGCAGAAGTTCCATTCTGCTTTTTTGATTAAGCAGTGCATCGACAACAATTCCTATACCTACTACATTGATTAAAGGCATTAATGCAGCAAACGTATAACGCATGGTTGTTGTTGCAAATAAAAAACTGCATTTTTTTAAAGCATATTTCAATAGAAATATAGCGTTTTTTAGAACACGTTTCATAATTTCACCCTCAATTTCTTGATTTTCAAAACATAATACTACAAAACAACATATTAGTACGTATCATATATATACGATGTTATATGATGTTTGATTTTATTATAGCATATTTTTTAAATAATTTCAATAATAATTTTCTAAATAATATAAAAATATACATAATTTTCATTTATTCGCCCTATTTATCTGACTTCATGATGTTATTCATTTAAATTATGAAACAAAACCACAATATCAACCTCCCTATAACACAAAGAGAGCAACACGAAATTCATCGTGTTGCGCTCTTTGGATATTTGTTCTTAACTTAACGGAATACTCCAGAATCGCAAATGCCCTCACCAGACCAAGCTGCAGCTTTGATATGGCTTGATAATTCTTGCGCTTTCAAGGTAGTACACATAGGCTTATTCCAATGTTTTCTCATAGTAAATACCCTTTCTCAGTTATTTGAAAACGATTTTAATTGTGATATCATAGTATCAAAATATCTTCTGTTTAAGCTATAATAAATTGTTTTACCTTCAT
>JAZNIJ010000119.1:0-15266 GCA_045577455.1 Eubacteriales bacterium | reverse complement strand
AACCAACACCATAGGCATAACCGATGAAAGCGTGAATGTTGATGACATTGTAGAAACCACAAACCATTTCAGATGCATCGACTCTGTTATTGATAATGCAAAATATGAGCTTTCCGAAAAATATATAAAGGAATTGCATCGTATATTAAAAAGCAGTACAAGTGACAGCAGAAAGGATTGGTTCTGCGTTGGTGACTATAAAAAGCTTCCAAACGAAGTTGGCGGAACGGAAACTGTACTCCCCGAAAATGTTCACGCCGAAATGAGAAAGCTTTTAGATGTGTATAATGCAAAAAAACAGATTGTATTAGACGATATTATTGATTTCCATGTTCAGTTTGAACGTATACATCCATTTCAGGACGGTAACGGACGTGTCGGCAGACTGATTATGTTTAAGGAGTGCCTTAAACATAACATTACACCATTTATAATTGACGAGCAACATAAAATGTTCTATTACAGAGGCTTAAAAGAATGGATGAACGAAAAAGGTTTCTTGCGTGATACCGTTCTTTCCTGTCAGGATAAGTTCTATGAAATTCTTAAATATTTCAGACTTGATAAACCTGAATAAAACTTCGAGACAAAGGCAACTAAATAAAATTTTTCAACAGATCATAATTCTATGGTCTGTTTTTTTATACCCAAAACCACAAAAAGGAGATGATAACTAATGTCAAATACCATACTCGAAACAGATTTTTATTATGAAAATGAATCTGAACAATTTGTTTTTTATAGAATACCAAAGTTGCTGTTTACAGATGCACGATTTTCAGGAATATCGACCGATGCCAAGCTTTTGTATACGTTATTCCTTGACAGAATGGCGCTGTCCAGAAAGAACGGATGGGTTGATGATGATAAAAGAGTTTACATATACTTTTCCGTCAAGGAAATTATGGGTAGGCTTAATATAGCAAGCGAAAAATGCACAAAGATAATATCCGAATTAGATGATGTGAAAGGATGCGGTCTGATTCATAAAAAGCGTCAAGGACAAGGTAAGCCTACTAAAATTTATGGTATGAAATTTACTTCAAGAAACGAATCTGCAACATCTCCAAAGTTTGTGACTTTCGAAAAACGAAATTCAGATAGTCCAGAAACCAAAAAACAAGATTTTCGAAATACGAAATGTAATAATAAAGATATTAACGATAATAAGGTTAGTGATATCTATCCTATCACGACTAAAAGAAAATCTACTGCCAACGCCACAGATGAAATAATCAAACGAAGACAATACGAAGAAATAATCAAAGAAAATATTGACTACGATGTTTTAGTTGAGAACAATGAGTGCGATGATATTAACGAAATTGTTGAAATTATGCTTGATGCCGTTTGCAGCAAAAAAGAGTATTTAATTATAAGTTGCAGTCTATATCCTCAGGATATTGTAAAAAATAGGATGTTGAAACTTGATATGCGACATATCGATTATGTGCTTGAGTGCCTGAATAAAAACACCTCCAATATTAAGAATATTAAAAACTATATCCTGACTTCTTTATATAACTCATATACAACAATAAACCATTACTACAAAGCTGAGGTTAATTATAATTTATATAATATGTAGGCAACACCTTTACTATAGCAAAAAAAGCTGCCCCGATTTTATTCGGGGCAGCATGCCTTTTTATTGTGTTATCTGTACTTCTGCTTCATATTCTTCAGCAGTATTTTCATATTGTGCACTTATTTTTGCATCAATTCCTGCCAAGTCTTCCTCTTTCAGAACATTTTTTTCATACCATCCTGTGGCATTCAAAATAACCTGATAATCCGCCATCTTGCCAATAGCAGAAATAAGTCCTTTTTTGATAAATTCTCTTAAATTAAACATTATCTCCTAATGAAATTATTGCTTTTGATTTTTATTTCTGATACACTTCACCATTACAGTCAATAATGTAATAACTGCTGTCATTTGTGGTTCCGCAGGATACTCTGTTTTTGTATAGGTCAAACCCCTCACTGAATGTAACTACCTCTACACCTTTTGATGCAATATATTTCATTACCTCAATCATTGTATTTTTCATTTCTTCAGTATAAGAATATCCATCTGTGTAGCTGTTGCGGAAATGACTCATAAAAACAACCCAGCTATTAGTCCTTATTACTTCATCAATGATAGCCTTAAACTCATCAAGGGTAAGTAACTTATTTAGATTATAAGTTGTACCTTCGATTTCCGTACTGACTTTTTCAGTAGAAAAAACGGAATAACGAACTATGTTATAATCATTTAACGGTCTATTTTGAATAGAATATCCCGTATTAATGGCGCTCTTGAAATATTTCTTTACAAGTGCCATAGAGGCATCTGTTGTATATCCATAAGGAATTACCAAAACGTCCGAATTGCATCCATGTTCTTTTAGTGCACCGATGCTGGCTTCAAAATCCGCTTTCAAAGTCTCATCGTCTGTTTGGTCAAGCCTTATATGGTTATGAGTATGGCTGTAAAACTCATAACCCTTATTTGCCATTCTTTCAATATCATTCCACGTTGCTCTGCCTGGCTTTCCAACTGAGCCTGTCGCACAAGCAAAACACGCTTTTACGCCTGTCAAATCACTAAGCTCTTCCCAATTCACAAGCTGTTCCGCCCTGCAGTCATCATCAATAAATGTTACCATAGGCGGAACAAGCGATTGTCTATACACCTTTTCACCCGCTGTTGTAAAGAACAGTACATTTGATGAATCAAATACAGAAAGACTATGAACCGAAACTGTTCTTCCCATAACAAGCAGATATGAATAATCAAATGATTTCCTCAAGTCCTCAAGGTTAATATATTTATGTGCTGGCACTGATGACTTTACAAATCCATTCTGGTCACTATTCAACCCGCCCATATAAGTACCATCAGCATCATATGCATATAACCACACCTGATTATTTCCTGTTACTATAACTCTATTCACAAACTCGTCAAGATAATTTATGGTTCTTATTCTTGTACCTAGGTCACCTTTTTTACCATTTGACGGATATATGTAACCGCTTTCCCACAAATCAGGGCAATTAAGATTTTCTGTCACTTTATCAACCTTCTCTAACCTTTTCTTGACTTGAACATCAACCTCTGCAAGCCTCATATCAAGGTTTAAGTCGTCCTCTATATCTTGTATAACACCTTTTCTGTCGTCAACAGTCCAATAATCAATACCTCTTTGTGGGGTATATCCTTTTTCTCCTACATTGCCTTTTTCTCCTCTTGACTGCATCCCACTGTCCGTATATTGCCCCAAGGTTCTATCATATACATACCAGTTACCATTGTCGCCAATGTATGGGACCGAATTCATAACCAGAACCTGCCACACATCTGCAGTGGGTTCGCTGGGGCTTGTAGCGTCACAATACGCTCCCTCCTCTACATCAAAACAAAGCCAGTTTGTGCTAAGACGCATATCTCCCTTTGTTGCATAGCATCCCACCTCAAATTTTCCCGGTTTTTCAAAAATCTCCTGCGGAACTATACAGCTTCCGTTTTCAATTATTTTCTGGTATGCCTTTCCATCCTTCTTAAAAACACATATCCACACATATCCGGCATCTGCTTCAATGTCAAATACGCAGGAATATACATTGACATTACCCGTTTTTCCGTTAAGTACATTACCTCTTATTAACTTGTCATTTTTAATTTTTAATTTGATTTCCACACTTTCTCCTCCTTTATTTTTACCCTATAAATTTTCAGACATTCAATCGACATCACCTCTTATCGCATTTTGGAAAGCACAACAAAAAAACTTGCAAGATTTGCAAGTTTTTCTTTTAACATCAACTATATTTAATTTATCATCCCTAAATCACGCATCATTTTCATACGGTTTTGAAATGCTTCTGTTCCTGTTTTATCCTCTGTTATTTTATTTCGGCGTTTGCCCCGAAGTATATCAAAAATTCTATGAGCCCACGCCACAGGCAAAAGCAACTTATTTTTTGCATAGCTATATTTATATACAATCACCATACGATTTTGTTTGGGAAAAATTCTATCCCTAACGCCCCTATAGTCCTTCAAAAGCATAAAAACCTTATATTTATGCTTTGGCATCAGAGTTCTTTTTTCACAATAAGCATTGTAAAAACGACTGCGTTCATCAGTTTTAAAACCAAATATACCGCCTGCTTCGCTGTCCGATAGGATTATTTCTGCCATTTCCTCACAATTAGCATCAAAATCAAGACCAAAATACTTTCTTCCCACTGTTTTCACAGCTTCTATCAGCTTGTCATACCGAAGTTCTTTTAAAATGTTATTGTATTTTTCAAAATCAATTTCCGTTTTATATGCCTTCATAAATAATAGTAAATCCATCATTTGACGGACTCCTCCTCCCTCATTTACGAAGTGTTTTATATAGTGCGCTGTAAGATACATCACCGTATCATTTACTCCAAGGGTATAAAACTCTTTTTCTCCGATTTTGATTTTGCGCCACGCCTCTCCATACATATCCAATCCATCAAAGAGAATTTGCTCTGCAGTATAGCTGTACAGCATTATATGAATCTCTAAAAGCCCTCCGGCCTTGTGATGTGCTACACTATGGTGTTCATTTTTTCCGCGTTTTTCGACAACATATCCATTTTTCTCAAGAATGCTTAAAACTTTTTCTTCATCCTTCTCATCAATTAAGATATCCATATCCCCCGAAACTCTGCACTCCGGGTCTGAATATGTATGTGCTATAGCCGCTCCCTTTAAAATACAACACTTTATGCCGTTTTCCTCAATTTTCTGAAGTATATTAAGGGTAAATTCCTTTTGGGCAATAGCTTTTGAGATGGTCTGAAAAAACTGCGCCTGATATTTTTTAACATCACAAATCTTTGCAAGCTCAGGGAAAACCATCGTCCATATACCTTGTTCCAAAGAAAGCTCCCGAATTTTTTCAACATTTAATCCGCCTGCAATTTCCACTATTGTCCCTGTCGCATTTTGTGCAAACAAAAGTAGCATATTTTTAAAATCCTGAGTCATTTATACCTCTTTCAACCGCCAATTTTTTATATGGCAGAAAACCTTATTATATCGCTTCTATATCTGCTTTATTTTTTCAAAAACGAAGTAATCTTCTTTAAATAAGCTTTTTCATACTGGTTCAGACCCATCAGGTAAAGCAAACCAACAAATAACAGAGCAAATATACCTCCTGATAAAACAAAGCTTCCCCACGACTGAGGGTTCAGAATATGTACAATACTTATTCCTGCAATGATAGACAGCGCTATGGACGGGAAAAGCTTTAAAATCTGTTTCCAGAAATATGCCATATCAACATTTATAACCCTATGGTAATAAATATTCATAATCAATCCGTTTCCAATTAAAACTGTAATAGCTGTACCAGCAGCAGCACCCACAGCACCATAACGCATACTAAGCGGGATGCTGATAAACAGATTTACTACTGAAATTATGGTATAAGTCACCGACCTGAATTTATGAAGGTTTTTTGCCTTTTGGATTTCTAGCCCGATTTTCTGAATTTCGGGAATTGTAACAGGAATAAGAAGTAACAAAATAACATAGTACGACTCTTCATACCCGTTTCCAACCCACAGCGAAATGAAATTCTGCCCCAAAACAATGAATCCTGAAAGTATCATACCAAGGACTATCATTTGGATTCTTCCAATCCTGGTCATCAGCATGGTTGCCTCATGATCGCCATTTTCTTTAGATAATATTTTATATACCTCGGGAACAAATACATTTGAGATGGCATCGCCGATTGACTTATAATGAGTATTTATGGTAGCACCCAAAGTGTAAATTGCAACCGCAGCAGTACCGCATAGCTTTCCCAACAAGAATTTGTCAACAGACCAGTTTATCTGATCAACAATCATACTCAAAAGCAGGAATGATGAAAAAATAAAGACCTCTTTTGCCTGCTTAAGATTATTTAGCTTAAAGCCAAACCGCATCTTCAGCTTTTTTATACAAAATACTACAGTAGTGCTGTTTATAATCAATGTTACCACAAAAGTCGCCGTTGCCACGCCTATTGCCTTGTATCCCATAGCCAACACCAAAAAAGAAATGGCGTGATTTAAAATAGAGCTTATAAGCGCCAGGCATTTTTGAAAAACAAACTGTTCCTGTGCGATAACATATGAATTAAAAATACTTATGGGAAAAGTAGCGAACAAATTGGCAACCAGAATAATCAGCAAAATTTTACCTGTTGCCAACTCCTCCGCTGTCAGCTTGCCGCCAAGAACCCAATCCGACTTCCATACCATTACAGCTCCTATCGCAAGGGCAATAGTTCCCATTAAAACGAACAAGGACAGAAACAATCCGTTTATGTTTGCAACACCTTTTTCGTCACCTTTCATCTTGTATGGTGTGGCAAAACGAAGATACGCACTTCCAAAGCCGCAGGTAAGAAGAGAAAGATAGCTGACAATAGAAGAAATATAGTGATAGTTGCCATACTCGGACTGTCCCATACATTTTAAAGCATACGGCGTATATACCATAGCAATCACAAAGCTAATCGCCATAGAAACGTAGGACAATATTATACTAATTTGACGTTGTTTATTCACGTTCACATATTTCACCTTATTTCCTGATTATTTTTTTGACTACACCAATACATATTCTTAGCTTTGCTTGGTTTTCATAGAATGAACAGTATTTTTTACGCAAATCCCTTAGGGTAGTGTCAGGATTGGAAGCATCCAGCAACGCTTCCGCGTAATATATAGGCTTTCGGGGATTTTTGGTATATTGTGACTTCCAATACTCTGTAATCGGATGCTCCTTTATTGCGGCATCTGTAATTGCCTGAACAAGCTCATTGCCCCTGATACTGTTGGCAACAACCATAGAAACCCCTGTTTTGTCCTCGGAATACAGCCTTCCCCAAAAATCTCCAAGCCGAATATCCGCTGAGGACTTTTCTCTGAACTGACATTCATAGCAGGTAGGCATATATGCAATAGGTTTGGTAAAAAACGCATAGTAGTCGTCTTTTTCTTCTTTTTGAGAATAAATATTTGTATTCTCAGCCGAAGAAAGTGTTATCACCTTCTCCTGCCAGGAATATGTTTTGTCCCTGAAAACACAATTTACAGCTTCGCCCAAATTGTGCTTCTCATTTTTCTCAGCCAGATACTTATCCCAAAAATGCAAGGATGGTACGCCATGACATATTAAATCAATCAATATGGCATCTTCACGCTTTCCCTTTTTCTTGAGCAAAAGGTCCAATCCGGATACCTGACACGGCGTTCCGATAAATGCAAATTTAGAATTCAGCTGCAGTAATTTTTCAAAACACTCCGCTGTATCGCTTTGGATATATTTTGAACCCTGCAATTTATGTAAATCTCCAGCATTGTCAATTATAATATGTCTTGCCCTTTTTGCCTCAGGGTCATAAGCACATCCGCAAACCACATAGCCGTCCTTCAAAAGCTTTGAGCTTATGGCATGGGCTGCGCCTCCTGATGAAGATTTCAACAGAACACTATTATCGTTATGCTTTAGTGCAAATAACTTTTGTGCTTCTGAAACTTCTGTCACCGGACTATTCAAAACCGGACACACCTTTTTGCACTCGCCGCAGTTAATGCATAGTCCTGAATCTATTTTATAGTGATAAAATCCCGATTCGTTTTCTTCTACCTTAATAGCTCCCTTAGGGCATACACCTTTACAAGCACCGCATCCCGAGCACACCTGGTTTGTAAGATGATTTTGTTCTTTGGTGTTTTTTTCTGCTGATAACGCAGCAATCAAATAATCTTCAGATTTCTTTCTTAATCCGAAAAGAAGTTCATTACATTTATTGTAATCCATTTCCTTTAAATAGCATTCATCCTCCAGCCTGTCCCTGAGCTCAAGCATATCTATAAGATTATATATTCTGCTGTTTTGTGCAAAAGGGTCGCTATCATTAAAACGCCTGTAAATTGAAAACGGAATATTATAATTTACCGAAAACGCCATTCCGTGAAAAGAGTCTGTACAAACATATTTCGCATTTTTGATTAAGGACACAAACTCTTCTGGCCCAACCTCAAAGGGCACACAATGACCGTCCTTCCTCTGCTTTTCAAATATAGGAATAACATAATACGGCACATTCATATGTCGGGAAATCTTCCTGACATTTTCTATGTATTTATTTTGTTCACCCAAAAAATAACAAAGAATGTATTCGTGGTCAATTTTTTCGCATTTGTCGGTTTTCGCATAAGCATCCCACTCATCCGAGTTCAGCAAAAATGTGGGGTCCAATACTACCGGCGATTTTTCGCCTGTTAAATCCGCAACCATTTGTGCTCCCTGCTTTTCCCTGACCGAAATATAGTCCATTCTTTTCAGCAAGCCTCTTATAATATCCGGTTGAAAAGCATTAGAAATCTTCACTGCGCCAAAACTTGGTGCATAAGCAATCTTCAACTTAGAGTCATCAACAAACGACAAATAGTATTTATCATCAAAGCTGGTAGGTGACCATATCTGGTCTGACCCACATACCACAGCGTCAAACTGCCTGCTGCAAACATTCAATTCCGAATAATTGGTACACAGCTCCGTCTCTTTCACACGTTCTGCAAGATATGTACAAAACAACTCTTCTCTCTTTGCGGAACAATATGACCTTTTAATTCTTCGGTCTAAAACTCTTTTTGCCGATTTTGCCAACGTTTCCCGTTCAGGAAAAAGGTATTTATTATTGGCTGTGTTATACGAAATCAATTTTGCACTATGGCCCAATTGCTCAATTTTATGAAACAGAGCAGAACACTGCAGTGCCGAACCGTAATTTCGATATTTATACCATGTCATAATGCCGACTTTTTTCATATCAGACCTCCAGTTACAATGCATCCGGCGAAACCTTTAATTCTATTCTGCGCTTAACAACACTTTGAAGAGAAATTCCCATAACAATCATTAAAAAGTAAAAAATCAGACAGTTTTCATTGTATAGCGGATTTTCAACTATTCCGAACAAAAGAAATAGTATCTGTCCTGATAGGGAAATCATAAAAATCTTCTCATATTTGTTCTTATCTTCTCCATCGTACCTGTCAATAAGACGTTTTGCTGACAAGGTTTTGATGAGCGACACTGCTGCGCCAAGGGCAAAAGATGCTACTCCTACTATACCCGTTTCGCATAAAAGCTGCAAATATATATTATGAACAGAGGTTGCATTGACATATAATTTTTCAACAACCTTTGAAAATTCTGCCCATCCGATACCGAAAACCGGGTTTGTATCATACAATTTCCAGGCAAGCTCATACAAATGTTCTCTACCACTTCGCTCCATAAGACCTGCTGTGTTTCCTTCCATCAGGTATTCAATGGTGTATGCAAGCTTTTCAAAAAGCTTGATTTCACTAAGTGAAGCCGAAATCTCGGATAGTATGATAATCATTACACCCATAAACACAGCTATTTTCATAAACCTGGTCACTTTTTTAAGTTGATTACCCATTATGATGTATGTTATACATATCGTAACAATCAAGAATATAAACAGGGACCTTTTTCCCTGCATCACAAGTGCTAATCCCAGAAAAATAATAGTCGAAACCTTCTTGCTATTTTTTTTGCCCCCAAAAATCTCCAAAACAATACCGACAGCAATGTACCATGCAGAGACTCCCACCTGGTGAAGAAATCCTGAATAGTAGCCATTTGATGTATAAGAATTAATATATGCAACGCCTTCACCGCTATATAAGGTTGAAATAATCAAAGCGTGCAGCGGCGGAAACAGAATATGAACAAATACACCTACTGCAGAAAATATAGCCATTATCCTGATTGCTTTTAAAGCACTTTCCCACAAATCTTCCTTAGAAATGGGGAAAAATATCATCAGCATAAATAAAGCGAACAACATAATATATGACTTTGCAATCGCATAATTTTTAGCTTGATTAATCAAAACAAGCAAAAACGGAAGCCACACAAATCCACCTGCATTGAAAGAGCGCATCCCTACAAAAATATTCATTAAATATAAACAGGCCGAAAAAGTAATTACGGCAAGAACTACCAGGTTCATAGTGGTTTTATCAAAATGCATCCAGCCCAATGTGATCTCATAAAGGCAAAAGTATGCTATCAAAACATACCATGCAATTGATTTTATGTTTAATTTTTTTTGACTTTCCAAAACAAATCACCTCTGATTTTGTATATGAGCATCCGAGCCGTTATTGCTGATTTTTTTAGCAGGCACTCCACCCCATTTACTTTTAATCATTTTAACTCAACAACTTTCCTATATAGTCTTAATAATGAATCTACTGAATTATTAAAATCAAAGCGTTCAACATCACTGAGTTTAATGCATTTCCCCTGCGCTTCCTCTATGGCCTTTGCCCATACATCAGGTTCGGCATACGGAGAAACCTTTTTTACACCATCTGATATTATAACTTCATCCGATATTCTGTCTGATATTACGCAAGGCACTCCCGACAGCTGTGCTTCCACAGTAACAATAGAGCTTGATTCAAAAAAGGACGCCAAAGCAAATACGTCCATTATTTTATAAAGACGATTTGTATCAGACCTTGGTCCTGTAAATATCACCTTTGCGTTTTGAGCGTGTTTAATAATTTCTGTTTCCAAATCAGCCTCTTTGTGTCCCACAACAAGAAAGACAGTTTTTTTCCTTTCTGCAATATTCCCCACAGCCTTTGCCAACAGCTCATAGTTCTTTATGGCTGCGATTCTTCCCACACAACCTACGACAAATGCATCCCGAGGAATATCCAACTCCGCTTTGAGCTTTTCCGTTTCCTCCGCACTCATTTCGCAATTCAAAAAAACAGACTGGTCAATGCCGTTATAGACAATGGGGGTATCCTTTGAAATCCCGTAAATCTTTTCTGCACTGTTTTTTTGAAGCTCTGTGACACAAACAGGCATATATACTTTTTCTTTAACCGCTCTGCAAATATTTTTACGATATTTTTTCGAAACCGCCTCCGGCATACTGTGCAAATGATAAATAATCTTGATGCTTGGCGGCAGTTTCTTGCAAAAGCCATACATTGCCGATGCCATATTTGCCAAGTGAATATGTATAATATCGGGTTCAAACTCATCAATCTGTTTTTTAAACCACTTTTTTCTGTGTTTATAATAAAACAGTTTTCGCATCACCTTGGAAAAGGGACAGGGCAGTTTATCCCCCCAAAAATTATCTATATAGAATACAGCTTCGTGCCTAATCTCTTCTTCAAGGATGTAGCCTGCGCGGGGATAAAAGGATAACGTTCTGATTTCAACGTCATCTTTTTTTAACATACTTTTGTGAAAGTTAACAACCATTCGCTCAGCGCCTCCGGTATTAAGTCGCCAAACAACCTGCATTACTTTTATTCTTTTCTCCATTCTAATCTCCTATCAAATTTACTATTTCGTTTTTCCAAACAGAGAAAATCTTTGAAATAGTAAATTTATCACGAATCACTGCAGCATTTTCAGAAAGCATTTCTGCAAGCCCGTCCTCTTCAGCAACCCGAAGCATGGCTTCCGCAAGAGCTTTTGGATCACGCCTTGGAACAATAAATCCGCTTTTTCCATCATCGATACACATCCTCTCGCCACCGTTTTCACAATCGGTAACTATTACAGGAAGCCCAATTGCCATGGCCTCAAGCATTGAGTTTGAAATCCCCTCATAATCCGAGGATGATGCAAACATCCGTGCATTCTTAACCTTATCATGCACATCGGTACAAGCAGGATAAAAATGTATCTTTTCAGCGCTGGAAAGAGTTTTTGCAAATTCCAGAAGTCCATCCTTATATGTATCTCCTTCTTTTGCATCGCCGTAAATTTCGAGTTCGTAATCACTATGCTTTTGCGCAAAAATGTCAAACGCTTCAAGCAGTACCCTTAAATTTTTTTGCGGCGCAATACGGCAGAAATTGATGATTCTCTTTTCTCTTTCACCTGAATATGCACAAATAAGTGTATCAGATATAGGATTCGGAATGATGATTCCCTTTTTCCTGACAATACCAGGATAATAGTCTCTTGCTCCCGGTGTCTGGAAAACAACCTTGTCCGTAAAACAGAACAGTAAGTTTCTTAAGCCTCTTAAAATTTTTCTGCGCGGTTCAAGGTGAGGGTCTGTTCTTTCTGATATTAAGGACTTCCTCTTTGAACACACTGCCGCAAGTACGGAATAAATTGCCATATTGGAAGTAAATCCTACAACAACATCAATCTTTTCTTTTTTGCATAAGTTTCTGAATGCAAGCATCTTTTTAAATAGATTAAGCTGTCGGATTCCTGCCTGTTTATACATATCCGAAAGGCAGAACATTTTTATTGACTCGTCAACAGGGTAATCCTGCCGGCTTTCTTCGGATACAGAAATGGATACGTCATATCCGCTTTTTGCAAGATAGTTTGCAAGCATCACGGAAACCTTGTGGGCTCCGCCCCATCCGACTCCGCCAAGCTTGGTCATAATAAACATTACTTTTTTCATAACTTCACCTTACCCCTTCGCTCCGACTGCAAGATAGAACAGGTTAGGATTTGCAAGATACAAAAGTGATGCTATTTTAACCAGCTTGTTACTATCCTTTGCTGTTCGCTTCATACATGTTTTTACGTCATATTCCGCTACAAGTCTATCAAACAGCTTCTTGTCGCGGTTTACTGCAAAGGTCTTTGCAGTTGCCCACATAACACGTGCATACATATACGATTTATATGTATCTGCATAAGGGCAATTGGTTTTATCAAGATATTCCTCAACTCGCTTTACTGCAGAAAGGGAATCTGTCTTTCGCCAACTGGCTCCTTTTCTGGTTGCAGATTCATTGTTAATGCGATATCCGTAAAGAGGCATATCAACCCAAGCCGCATTGTTACAATGGCACATATATTTCCAGTTGAATTCTCTGTCTTCGCCAAACTTTGTATTTTCATCAAACCTCAGCCCGATTTCTTCAACCACAGATTTCTTATAGATATAGCAATAAAAGCCATAGTTGCCCATTTCAAACAAAAGCTTGTCCATTGCCTGCTCCTGGGTCTGCAACGTGTGGACCATACAGCCTGTTGAAAAACTCTTTACAACATCAAGATTGCGACTTAATTTGCAATATGCAACATCTGCGTTATTAACAGCACCAAGCATCTGTTCCAAAAATTCCGGATGATATATGTCGTCAGAATCCAAAAACAGAATATATTCACCATTTGCTACATCCATGGCACAGTTTCTTGCACTGCTCACACCACCGTTTGGCTTGTCTATCAAAACAATATCAAGCTCTTTTTCCTCAACGTATTTTTTTATAACATCCAGTGTATTATCGCTTGACCCGTCATTCACGCATATAACCTCAAAATCCTTTACTGTCTGTTTTTTAAGGTAATCTAATGTTTCAGGGAGCAACTTTTCACAATTATAACAAGGAATAATTATACTTGCTTTTTTCATAGCTCTACTTTATACACCCCTCTTTTTCCCTCAAATGACCCGTCAAAACAAATCTGCTTTCCGTCCTTTGACCATCTTGGATGCAAGTCACATCTTACGTCACCGCCATACTTAAATGGCGAGAAAACTCTTGCAACACGGGTAACCTTATCACCATCCATAACATAAACCGATTGGATACGTTTTCTGTCTGGGTATGTGTCAGTTACTACCCTTTCGCCGTCATACGAATATGTAGGATGCCCATCCATTGCAAGCTCCGGCCACAAACGGTTATATTCTTTAGTCTTGTCCTTCATAAAGTAATATCCCTTGCCACCGTCTTTTTTGTTCAGGTAAGAAACGATTTCACTGTTATTTTTCCAGCAACAATGTGATACAAAATCATCATCGCTCAGGTTGTACATGTTTTCACCGTTTATATCACAAGTAACAAGTCTTGTATACTTTACGCCGTTTTTAAACCAACGGTGAAGCACCATAAATCTGTTTCCGTCAGGGCTTATCATAAGGTGATTTACCTTATGCTCTGCATTTTCCATTTCAGGTCTTGGCTCGAAGTTTGCCAGGTCTGTATATTTAAGAATAGGCAAGGTTTCACCTGTTTCAAGGTCCATCTTCCAGATGCATGGCAGTTCGGGGCAGATTTCGTTCTTTGTTGATTCCTCAACATTTGCGTATCCGTATCCGGGGCGCAAACGATGAAGCCTTGAAAAGTCAAGAGTTAATGCTGTTTTCATATCCTGGCTTACTGTATAAACCGGCATATCTAGCAGTCTTTCCTCACCCGTTTCAATGTCAAGTATTACCGCGCAGTATTTGCTGTTTCTGCAATCGTTATACAGTATCTTATTTTTTCCAAACCACTGAAGCATACATCCCTGCTGAACATTCCACGAGCAAGTTTTTGCCACCGTCTTTGTTTCTTTTGTTTCAATGTCAACCAGAACTATGTCTGCCTCTTCCAAAGAATCGGCACATTCTGACGTACTGCGCACCTTAAGTGCCAAAATATACTTGCCTGTTTCGTCCCAAGGGCATTTGTCGTAATATCCGAACAGATATTCACTGCCGTCCTTTGGGGTTAAACAAGAAATATTCCCCTCATATTTTATTTTTGGAGATACCAAATAAAGTGCACGTTGATATGCACCGTATATAAAGTGACGTATCTTATCATTTTTTAAAATATTATCGTGTACCCAAATTTCAATTTTTTCGAAACCCATGGCTCCTCCTCATTAAATCGCAGTCAGTTTTTCAAATTCACCGCTACCGCACTTTTCATACTCGTAGATTTTTGCGTCAACCAAAAGTCTGTACCAGTAGCACTCTAAGAAACAGAAGATAAGACCTTCTTTTCCGTCCAAAAATCCGCCACGGAAAATGTAGTTATAGATAAACCACATCCAAGCACGAACATATCTCGGCATCTTGTAGTAAAAACCGAACTTTTTCTTTCTCTGGGCAAGGATTGCCTTGTCGGTATTGATGTCAGTACCTGCACCGCGTGTGTAGTCAATGTAATCCTGCATTTCACGGGTTGCGTACCAGTTATATCTCTTTATGTAGTTATCAATATCCTTAAAATCATAGTGCAGGAATCTGTTCTTTGTGCTGTATGAGAAGCCTTCGGAAATAATGCTGTGAGCATCACGGCGTCTGTCTTCAATACAGCCGTACGCCTTTTTGAACATCATCATCTTTCTTTTATTGCGAACACCGTGCTTCATACATTTGTCAAGGAAGAAAAAGTCTGCCTCAATGGTGATG
>JAZNIJ010000118.1:0-2193 GCA_045577455.1 Eubacteriales bacterium | reverse complement strand
GGCAAGACAGCAAAGCTATGCAGAAATTTAGAAAAAAAGGAGATTTTTAAATGAGAAGTCAGATTTTTAATCTTATCAAAGATCAGTCAACTCTCTCGTGGGAGCAGATCGCAGCAAATATTTTAGTTTCGGGAATTTTGGGATTTTTAATTTTTATATCCTATATGATTTCACACCGAGGAACAATTTACAGTAAAAAGTTTAATGTATCGCTTGTTGTTTTAACAGTTCTTACCTCAATGGTTATGACGGTTATCGGAAACAACGTAGCACTTTCCCTTGGTATGGTCGGTGCTCTCTCTATTGTTCGTTTCAGAACGGCAATTAAGGATTCAAGAGATACCGTTTACATATTCTGGACAATTATTGTAGGTATTTGCTGCGGCGTGGGTGACTTTGTCGTTGCAGGTGTCGGAAGTGCATTCGTATTTATACTTTTTCTCATATTGGGTGCAATCAAAAATAATAACCGCATGCTTGTAATCATTAGGGGTAACCGTACCAAAGAGGCACAAATTCAGGCTATAATGTATAAATTTTTTGGAGCAAAAGCGGTCTTAAGAGTGAAAAACTCAACAACAGAATCTATTGAATTTATATACGAAATTACTGCAAAAATGCTTACATTGGCTGAAAGAAAGAACAATATTGGTATATGCGATGAGATTTATAAAATTGGTAACATTGAGTATGTAAACACTGTAATGCAGAATGACGAGATTTCAAATTAAACCTATTAACTGACCGCAAAAGGAGGTGCTGTGGTTGAAATATAAAATAATAGGAATGTCTGTTACAGCTTTGGTGCTGACCATGGTACTTTGTATAAGTTTTATTATGCCGGAGGATAACGGCACGAGATATATAGAGCATATTATGGCAGAAGAAAAAGATGTGTGCAAAACGCACACACACGACTCTATTTGCACGCACCTGCCCATTGTAAGTATCAATACAAACGGAACGGAAATTCCTGGAAAGCCCATTTACGATGAGGAGTATAATGTTATAGATTATACTCTTGCAGCAGATGGGACTACAACCATAAGAGCATCGCTTGATGTAATCGACAACAAGCAGGAATATAATCATCTTTCGGATAATGCAAAAAGTATGGGCGAAGTTATGATCAGAGTAAGAGGACATTCGTCAAGAAGGTTTGAAAAGCCAAACTATTTTATAAGATTTGTAAATGCTGACGGCACAAATAATCCGCAGGAATTTCTTGGAATGGATGCGCATCACGAGTGGGCGCTGCACGGTCCTTTTCTTGACAAAACACTGATACGTAATTATATGTGGCATAACATTTCGGGCGAAATTATGGAGTATAGCCCGAATGTGCGATTTTTCGAGCTTGTATTAAATGGTGAATACAGAGGTCTTTATCTTGCAACAGAAATGATAACTGCCGGAAAAGAAGGTTCAAGACTGAATCTTCAGGTAAACAAGAAAGATAATACATTTTCAGGTTATGCTCTTCGCCTCGATTGGGGTGATACCGAAGAAGAAAACAAGCTCTATCCTTTTACTAACTATACAACCCGTGCAAAAACCCAGCATGAGCTTGTTTATCCCGGTGCTAAAAATATTACACCTGAGCTTAAAGAGGCAATAAAAAATGAGTTTTCATTATTTGAAAAAACGCTTTATTCCTATGACTACAACAACGAGAAGTATGGATACAAGAATTACATTGATATAGATTCATTTGTTGACTATTTTTTAATTAATGAATTCACCTGTAATTATGATGCAGGATCTCTTTCAACCTACATATACAAGGACATAGACGGCAAGTACAAAATGTGTGTATGGGACTTTAACTCTGCTCTTGATGCCTATCAGGAGAGCGCAATGCCAACAGATGAGTTCAGGCTGAACTCGAGGCTGTGGTATCAAATGCTTTTTATGGACTCGGATTTTACAGACAGGGTTATTACAAGATACTACGAGCTTAGAAAAACAGTTTTCAGCGAAGAATACTTATTTGGATTTATTGATGATACCATAGAGTATTTAGGTACTGCGGTGGACAGAAATTACGAAAAATGGGGTTACACCTTCAATCAGGAGTATGACCTTATGCATCCTACCGAGAGAAATCCAAGAAATTATGATGAAGCAATTTTACAGATGAAAGATTTTATTACCAAACGAATTGCATTTATGGACGAAAATATCGAATCACTT
>JAZNIJ010000117.1:0-4695 GCA_045577455.1 Eubacteriales bacterium | reverse complement strand
ATGTAGGTGCACAGATCTCTAATTTATACGAGAATTATTACAAGATCATTGCTGATCTGACTGGTTCTTTTACGGAAACTATATTATATGACATAGCAGAAAACAATAAAACTTATGTTCTTGATATCAACAAGCCCATATATTGCTCATTTGGAATTTTGAATCCGGATACAATTAACTTCTGGAAATTGAAGGATATGCAAATTCTTTATCTGGGTACAAATTATAAAACGAATATTAAAAAAGAACAGCTGTTTAATACTGAACAATTGGGCAGGATATTATCCGACTCAAGCAGAGTCAAAATATTAAATTACGTCTTGATTAACGGTCCAACAACAGTTAGTGCGGTAAATCGTATTTTTGGCTATAGCGGAACTACATCCTATTATCATTTAAGTATGATGCATAAGGCGGGAATGATCAATGTCAGTTCCAAAGGGAAGTTGCTTTACTACTCGGTAAATCCAAAATACTTTGATCATGTTTTAAGATTTTTTAAAAGATATGTAGAGTGAAATGTGCTCAAAAAAATAGGAAAATAATTTTTTTGAAATATTTTCACCAAACTATTGCAATATTTTATGTTTTGTGATATAATACATCAGGAAATTAAAAATGAGGAGGTAAAGAGGTTGCATAAGATTCAATTGTTGAAAGAACCCGGATACATATATGATTTGAACTTTATATTCTGTCTTAAATTCAATACCCAGCTATATATAGATACTCTTCCTAATGACAATAAAAAAGAAGAAAATGAAAGATATTTTAAAGAAATATTGAATCGATTTAATGATATCCCGAATGATTTATATGTTTTCTTTCATGCTATTGAAACAGGGAGAGCATTCTTTCCGACATTCTATTTCAACCCCTACAAAAATCAATTTGCGACTACATACAATTTTAAATATCTTCAAAAAGAGCTGTCTGACCATGATAGATTGATTCGTAACCTCATTAAATTCTATTTTTATGAGCTTGACGACGAAACGGTAGAGCAGTGTGCCATGTCTCTTAGCAAAATATGTTCATGCATAAAGAACTCTAGTTATTCAGATGAAGATAAAACAAAACTCTATGAATTCTTTTTTGACCCTATATCACACATACAAACATTGCACTATGAACTGATTTCCAAAGAAGTTATTTTATCAGAATACTATAAAAATAACTATCAAACGATAATTGATACCTATAATCAGACAACATATGAACTCTTGTGTGAGCAAATGAGTGGAATAAAAGATTTAGCTTTTCTTGAAAACAAGAGCAATGTGCAGGTATCCTATTGCCTTTTAAATAAATTTTGTATTAACCATTTTCCTATTGTAGAAGGATTTGTGTCACTGTTAGGTTGCGAATATGTTAAAATACTTACTTTTGTTAAGGATCAAAACAAAGAACCAAATCTCTGCAGTTTAGGCACAGCCTTGTGTGAAGAAAGTCGCATAAAAATATTGAGATTCTTACTTGAGCGTGAAGAAGTAACCTGCAAAGATTTAGAAAAAGAGTTTAGCTTTTCTGGTTCAACAGCTTATCATCACATAAATATTATGACTAAATCAGGATTGGTCAAAACCCGAAACGAGGGCAAGACAATTCTTTATAGTTTAAATGAAAAGTACATCAGTAATATTATTGGTGTTTTTAATAAGTTTTTAAAGAAGAAAGGAAAATAATATGAAAAAAATATGGAATAAACCTATGTGCACCACATTGTTGGCAAATGATTTATCGGCACACATTAAAGCTGCTGCTCGTTCTTGGTGTGACTATGGAGTGCTTAGATAGTTGAATATTTCAAATAAACACAGGTCGTAGTTGTGTTAATCAACTACGACCTGATTTTTTTGCGTTTTACAATATAAGCAAGAATTACAATGTTACAATTCATAAAATGTAAATTAATTTTGTATAAATTTGATAAATTTTCGAAAAATATGATTTTACATATTGAAAAATGTAAAAAAGTGTGATATAATGATATTAAAGATAAATCAGAGAAAGAATGTTCAAAAGGTTATGAAAATGTTTGAAGGAATAATATCTCGACGAAGTGTTAGATTGTATGATTCTAAGCCGCTAGAAACAGAAAGTTTAAATAAAATTATTCAGTCTGCAATATGGGCGCCTTCTGGTAAGAACGGTCAGCCGTGGAAATTTAAGGTCATAACAGAGAAAAATATCATTGAAGAAATATCTAAATTATCAGCAAACTCAAGGTGGCTAAAAACTGCTCCTTGTTTGATTATTGTCTATTTGGATAAGATGTGTTCTTACCATTATATAAAAGATGTTCAGTCATGTGGCGCTGCAATACAAAATATGTTACTTACAGCGCATGAGATAGGCATTGGGAGTTGTTGGATCGGTGATTTATTAGAAAAAGGGGACGCTATAAACAAGCTTTTTGAGGTGGATGATTCTTTGGAATTAATGGGCGTAGTCTCATTTGGATATGGAAGAGGAAGGTCAATAAACGTTGGTCGGAAAGATATAAATGAATTTCTAATATGAGGTAAGTGTATGAGCAGGATAGCTTTGATCGGAGAAAATTCTATTGGTTACGTAAATGCTTTGGTTGACATATGGAATAATGGAGATTGTGCTGTTCTCTTGGATTGGCGTATTCCTTTCTCAACCACAATTGAAATGATGATTGAAGCCGATGTTCATACTTGCTTTATTGAAAAAGGTTTATTTAACAAAATTGAAAATGAATTTTCCAATTCAATTGATTTTGTTACATATGAAAAACAAAATAACTCGGCAGAGTTATTGCCGAACTGTATTTACGAAAAATTTCATGAGAACTATAGCAGAAACGAAGCTGTTGTGATATATAGTTCCGGAACTACCGGAAAATCTAAAGGCATTATTTTATCGCATTTTGCTATCAATACCAACGCTGATGCAATTATAGATTATATGAACCCGACCGCAGAGGATTGCATCTATATTGCTAAAACCTTATCTCACTCATCAACATTAACGGGAGAATTGTTGGTAGCGCTTAAAGCAAGAATGAAACTAGTAATTGCCCCTACCATTGTTCCTCCGAGATATGTTTTGAATAATATAAATAAATTCGGTGTTACGATTGTTTGCTTAAATCCTACACTGATGTCGATGTTGGCAGACGAGTATGAGAGAAGTCAATATGATCTGTCATCGCTAAAAACAATTTATGTTAGTGGATCTATACTAAATGATAGGATTTATGAAAAATCCCACGCTGTATTTTCTCATATTCAGATTTACAATGTATATGGATTGTCCGAGGCAGGACCAAGAGTTACTGCTCAAAGAGGAGATTGCTGCAAAAGCAATTCTGTTGGAAATCCTATTAAGGACGTAGAAATTAAACTTGTTAACGAGCAAGGAAGTATCGTGTCAGACGGTGAATATGGCATCATACATGTAAATACACCAAGCCTTTTTAACGGATATGTTGTTGGGAAGAACAAACACATCTCTTTATACGAAGGCTGGCACAATACAGGCGATGTTGGTTATATTGATACCAACGGTGAGCTGCATATCATAAATAGATTGGATGACGTTATTATAATTGATTCTCACAAGGTGTATCCGAGTGAGGTAGAAAAGATAATTATAGAGCAAAGCAAGGTTAAAGAATGCGCCGTTGCCAAGGTAGAATTGAACGGCAACGAATTTATAGGTTGTTTGTATGTAAGCGAAAAGGAGATCGACCGAGATATCAAGGAAAAACTAAAAAAGAAATTGTTAACATATGAAATCCCCAGGTTCTTTTTGCGGTGTAATAGCTTGCCGAGAACGAAAAATGGAAAATTATTAACGCAAGAAACTGGAAAGTTTTTTGTTAGAGCCATTACATCTAATAATAATTCGTATATGTAATTGTGTATTTGAATTTTTTAAGTGAAAAATAAAGGAGGGAAGAGTATGAAATTATATCAGGATTTGCAACAAATATTCAAGAAAGTTCTAAAAGTTGAAATTACAGAAGCCAATCTTAACGAAGATTATTTTTCTATATACACAATTTCTTCGCTGGAATTTATTTCATTGATAGTGGAAATAGAATCAACATTTGGCATAACCTTGGAAGATGAATTTTTAAATATGGAGCGTGTTAATACATTTACAAAATTGTATAATATTATAGAAGGAATACTTAATAATGAAAAGAAAATTGGAGCAGATTGTAAAATATAGTTTTGAAAACGTTCCGTTTTATTCGAAAAAACAGATTTATAATTACATTGAAGAATTCTCACGATTTGATATTATTACTAAAAACGATATTGTAGTTAACAAAATGGATTTTTTGTCTTTGCAACACAAAAAGTATTACCAGGAAGGGCGTGTAAAAATAAAGTATACTTCTGGGACTACAGGAGAATCCATGGTTGTTTTTTGGGATGAGGTGGATGATGCATTAACGGATTTATCTGCATGGAAATATCGAAAGTTATGGTACAATATTGCCCCTGATAGTCGATATGTTTCATTTTTTTCAAATGTATATTTTGGTAATCAAATTGAAGAAAAGAGTGAAAATTTTTATTTGTACTCCAACCATTTGTTGTGCAACAAAAAAGTAATAAATAAAGTTGAAATTCCAGAATTCATGGAGAACTTTTTAAAATTTCAACCCGAGTGGATTTTAATACAACCAAGTATATTCCTATTGTGTTCTTCTTT
>JAZNIJ010000116.1:0-4243 GCA_045577455.1 Eubacteriales bacterium | reverse complement strand
TATCCGGAGGTAAATACAATGAAAGGACGAATTATAACTGAATCAATAATTTCAAACTTTAAAATCTATCTTCAAAATGAAGAAAAAAGTACAAACACTATCGAAAAGTATATTCGTGATGTAAAAGCATTTGCTGATTATACAAACAGTTTAGACATAACAAAGGAAATGGTTATCGCATACAAAAACAAGCTCATTTCCGATAACTATGCCGTAAGAAGTATCAACTCAATGATAGCAGCGCTAAACAGCTTGTTTGTGTTTGTTAGTTGGGAAGATTTAAAGGTTAAGTCTATTAAACTTCAACGACAGATTTACTGCCCCGAAGAAAAAGAATTGACAAAAGCAGAATATGTGCGACTTGTAACTGCTGCAAAACAAAAAGGCAACGAGCGTCTGAATCTTCTTATTCAAACTATTTGCGGTACAGGTATTCGCGTAAGTGAATTGCAGTATATAACGGTTGAAGCGGTAAAATGTGGTGAAGCCATTGTTTCTCTAAAAGGTAAAACTCGTTCCGTTTTTATAGTTCGAGACTTAAAAAAGAAACTGCTCCGCTATGCAGCAGAGCAAGGGATAAAATCAGGTGTTATTTTTATTACCCGTAGCGGAAAAACGATGAGCCGTACCAACATTTGGAGAGAGATGAAAAATCTTTGTGGGCAAGCTAATGTGAATCCAGACAAGGTGTTTCCGCATAATCTACGTCATTTGTTCGCAAGAACATTTTACGGTATAGAAAAAGATATTGCTAAGCTCGCTGATATTCTGGGTCACAGCAGTATAAACACTACAAGGATTTATATTATCACTACAGGCAACGAACACCGTCAGCGTATGGAAAATATGCGGTTGCTTGTATAAGTGACATAATCAGCATTATGTAATAAATGTTATTTTGATTATATTCCTTTTTAGCCTAAAATTCAAGATATACAACAAGAAAAGTATGATTATCAGTAATTTATTTCTTTACATAACAACGCAATTAAGCCCTTATCATAAAAATTTGATAAAGGCTTGGTTTTCTATGTCAATTTTCACGCAAAAATTAAAAGTAAGTTGATTATAATTTTATTATCTATTACATAATGCTGATTATGTTTTATATGCGTAAATGAACATTCATTATGTAACTATGATGAAATTTTGTTTTGCAAAAGAAGGAGGGAAGAGCATATATTCAATCAATGTGGGAGCTTATAAATGTAGAAATAATTAAATATTAAGGAGGAAAAACATTTATGAAACAAAATTTATTTAAAAGAGTTTTATCTTTAGCATTGTGTTTGTTGATAGTAGTGTCAGTAATACCATTAGGCTTTGAAGCTATCGCTAGCAACATAGATACTGCATACTTATCAGAAATGTTAGAACGCGCAGAAGCCATTGTAAACTATAAATGGACTCCGACAAAGGATATTTCAACGTGGAAAGGTAGTAAATATAATGGAAGCACTTCTTTTAAAAAAAATTCAATTGTAACTGGAATGCCATACACTTTATTTGGACAATACACCTTGGAAGGCTATAAGAAAATCGAATCAAAGAACTGTACGAAATCGGGTTATTGTAACGGATACGGAACGCGAACTGGACCAGCTTATGGTACATGTTGTGCAAGTTTTGTATGCGAAGTTTTAGGTGGATCTTTTTTGCCAAATGGTAAAATATACTCTTATAACGTTTCAGGTATTAGAGGCTCTAAAAGTGCAAAGCAATTAACAAATGTTAAAGCAAATGAATTATTACCAGGAGATGCAGTATCAATAAGCGGGCATGTAATTTGGATTTCAGAAATTAACGACACATCGATTATCATATATGAAGCTGCTCCACCTGTAACTAGAAAAGTTATTCTTTCTAAAGAAAAATGTATAAACAAAAATGGATATTTTGTTTATGGGGGCGAAATATATAGCACCGTCACTAGAGTTAATGTAATTAAGGATACGAGTAGCTTTGTAAGCAAAGCTACTACGAAAATTTCAGCTAACGAAATTCCGGTGCCTATAACAAAAAGCAAAGGAACTCCCTATGAATTCTTTTCTGGTTCAATTTCTGCAAATAATGGCATAGCATATACAGCAGCATTTGTTAGCGATAGTAATGGCACTCTTGTTAAAGCTAATGTTAAGTCTTTCACCGGCAATGGAAATCCTGTTTCAATAACAGCTGCGGATGCTTTTAATTCTTTGATTGACTTCAGCACATTGTCATCCGGTGAATATACACTTACACTATATGCAACTTGTAAGTTTAAGAGCGGAAATGGCTTGTTCGGTTGGATTTCTGACCTCTTTTCTATCCCAGAAAATTTCCTTAGAATATATTCGGGAAAATTTACTGTTCCCGGTTCTACAAGAAGTACATATAATGTTACAAGTCGTTCTGCATCTAGCAGGAGAACCGGCACGGATAAATACGGTAATACATACTATTTATATTCTACCTATTTAACTGAGGATTCTCAATACGATAAGAACTCCTTTTATTCTGTTGGTACATATAAAATTATTGCAAGATCCGGTTTGAATACTCGAAGTAAACCTTCAGCTACAAGTTCAAAACTTTCAGGTTGGTCATATGGTGATGTAGTAAATGTAACAGCAACAGACGGTAACTGGGGTTATACAAGCAGAGGTTGGATTTGTCTTGATTATACCAGTTTTGTTTCCGGTGTTACCTCCAGCTATAATTCAAATGTAAGTTACGGTGTTGGTAACTATGTAGTTACTGCAGTTTCAGGACTTAATTGTCGAAGAGGTGTTGGTACAAATTACAGTATTATCAAAACATTAAAAAATGGAACTCAATTCTCAGTTACAGAAACTGATGGTGCTTGGGGTTACAGTCCGGAACACGGCGGTTGGCTTTGCCTTCAGTATGCATCATATGTGTCGTCCCTTACTCCGAGTCTGCCTGTTCCTGCTTTGCCAAATCTCTCAACTACTACATCATCAGAAATTGGTGTCGGTGAGGTTATCAGCTTTAAGTGGGATGCTGTAGATACCGCTGAGTTATATAATGTAAAACTCATTGATGCTAACACTAATAAAGAAGTACAGTCAACAACTGTAACGGGTACAAATGCATCATTTAAAGCACCTTATGCAGGTGATTTTAATATCAGTGTATCAGCTTCAAACTCACAGCATAACGGTCCTGCGGCAACACTTTATGGCTTTACTGCAAAAGCTCCGTTAACTGTAACCTTCAAAGATTGGGACGGCAAGGTTATTTCAACTCAGGAAGTTGCTTACGGTAAGGATGCAACTGCTCCTACCGTTCCCTCAAAAGTAGGTCATACTTTTGCTAAGTGGGATGGAACCTATACATCAGTAAGAGAAAATCAAGTTGTTACTGCAACATACACAAAGAATAAGTATAAAGTTACATTCTGTGATTATGATGGTGCAGTAATCTCAACACAAAATGTATATTATGGTGATGCAGCAACTGCACCTAAATATACAGCTCCTACTGGTTATGCCTTTGTTAAATGGGATACAAGTTTTAATAACATTACAAAAGAAACAAATGTTAAGGCTGTTATCAGCTGGACGAGTCTTTATCCTCTTGAGATTTCAACTGCTTCTGCCGTTGAAAGACAAAATAAGTCTTATGTTGTTACTTCAATTGTAAATAATAGTCCTAATGCTGTTAATAATGCAAGAGTAATTGCTGTACTTAAAACAAAAGAGAATAAGCTGCTTGCGACTGTACAGTCTGAAAACATTTCTCTTGATAAAGGTGAAGTTAAGAATCTTACTCTTACAGCTTCTTATGAGGGTATGGCTACAAAAGCTGAAATCTTTGTGGTTAAAGCAGATGATGAAAATATTCCTCTTGCAAAACAACTTGAAAAAACTGTTGATCAGGGTACGGCGTGGTCTGATTGGTCAACAAGTGCACCGCCTGCAGATGCTCTTCAGGTTGAAAGCAGAACAGAATATCGCTATAGAGATAAAGATTTAAAAACATCATCTTCATCTAGCTTGAGTGGATATACACAGTATGATCATTCATACACATGGAGTGACTGGTCAAGTTGGTCTGCATGGCAAGATACAAAAGTATCTTCAAACCTTTCTGAAAATGTTGAACAACAGGTTAATGTAAAAACTCAGTCAGTTGATAACTATAATAGTCCGATCACTGAAACAAGATATACATATAAAACGGTATATCATTACTTCAGATACTCTACTAAATACGAAGGTCCAAGTCGGAGGCCAAGCGG
>JAZNIJ010000115.1:0-4890 GCA_045577455.1 Eubacteriales bacterium | reverse complement strand
TGTAATTCTTTGAGGAAGATTCTTAATAATAATTTTGTTATGCGTTCCTCCGTTTTCGCCATCAATTGAAAAAGTAAGTGGAGTTTTGGAAAGTATTCGTATGTTTTTTGCATAAACAAGGTCAACATATTCCGAATTTAACCCTTTGGAAACAGTTCCTAAAATCAAATCTTTGAAATCTGAAAAGCTTTTAGGACGTTTTACTAAAACAAGCTCAAATAATCCATCGTTAACTTTAACTTTTTGGGGGTCTAATTTAAAAACGCCTCCTAAAGAAGTTGTGTTGGAAACAGATGCATAAATATAGTCATTTTCTAAAATTCTATTGTCTGCTTTCACTTTCATATGAAACGCTTTCACATGACCGAGACTTTCTATACCTCTTAAAATATATGCGAAATGCCCAAAGAAATTTTTTTCAAATAAAGTCGCGGAGTAAGATGCTTCGGCGAAAACTCCTGTGGCGGTAATATAGGAAAAAACTTTACCATTAAAAAGTCCGCAGTCTATTTTCTTTTTTTTCCATTTTGTTATATTCAAAGCTGCCTTAGAGGGAACAGAAGGAATGCCAAGAGTTTTTGCAAAATCGTTTGTTGTTCCAACCGGAATAAATCCAAGAGGAATCTGAGATTTGGATTCAATTACTGCAGACATAGTGTCGCTCAATGTTCCATCTCCACCACAACATACAACTGCATCATAGTTTAATATGTTGTTAAGTAAGAAATTTTTATTTTCTTCCTTGCTTGCATGAGTCATAAAAAGAGTAACTATTCCGCCATGCTTTGAAAGAATATCAAAAATCTCAGCAGCATATTTTTTTCCTCTTCCTTGACCCGCAACAGGGTTAATAATAAGCAATATTTTTTTATTTTTAAATTCGTTATATTTCATTTTAACCTCTTAATGGATGCTTTAATCTGATGAAGCATTGCGACGCATTTCCATATCCATAGTCCTTTTAGCATCAGCTTCACGCTTATCATAAAGTTTTTTACCACGGCATAAACCGATTTCAACTTTAACCCACTTTCCGGAAAAATATAAGCTGAGAGGAATTATTGAATATCCTTTTTTTCCAACAGCTCCAAAAAGTCGGTCAAGCTCTTTTCTATGAAGCAAGAGTTTCCTATCTCTTTTGGAATCTTTGTTAAATATATTTCCTTGTTCATATGGGCTGATGTGTATTCCCATAGCGAAAAGCTCACCATCTTTAAATCGACAATATGAATCCTTTAAGTTAACTGCTCCTCCACGTAGCGATTTAACCTCTGTTCCGCAAAGCTCAATGCCAGCTTCAAATGTGTCATCAACGAAATAATCATGACGAGCTTTTTTATTTTGTGCAATTTGTTTTTTTGCAAAGGAAGCCATACTTTTCTCCTGTATTTAATATATCTCGGCGCAGAAGCATCCTTCGTTGTCTGCTTTTTTTATGCCGAAAATTTTTTCTCCTCTTGTTGTTTCTTCAATATACACATTAACCTGTGTATCGGGTAATATTTCGTGCTCGTAAATAATATCAAAGTTTTCTACTTTTTTATCTTTTGAAGCATAATCAAAAACGATATTAGCGTAATGAGCATTATTAACATGACCGTTTTCGTCTATAAAGTATTTGTTACCAATAAACTCGCCTTTAAGTTTTAGCTTGTCATCGTTTTTGATTATCTTTGGAATTCTGTCAATCGGAATAGTGTATTCGTCAACAGGATATTTAAGCTCTGTTGACCTTAAAAGACAGCGCTTGTTTAAATCCATAAGAACCCATATGCTATTGCAGAATATAATTACATTTTCATATGGATCAAAATCATTTGTAATATCAGGTTCTTTCCCAACTTCGTATATAAAATAGCTTCTTGTGAATTTCATTCTATCGTGAGAAGATTGAAATGTTACTAAAACAAGCTCGTTGATAAATGGGGAAGGGTTTTTTACTATTTTTAATATGTTTCTGTAAACAGCAAAAAACATATTGTCTTTTGCAAGATTTTCATGGGTTGCTCCATATTTTTCAGCATCTTCAAGCGCACCGTTTTGCATATATGTGAGGAGGGACGAAAATTTAATCGACCCATCCACATTGAAATCATTTTTTTGAAGTAGTATTTTTTTACTAATCATTTTATCCTCTGATATTTTAAAATCTTACATCAATCATTGTTCTTTTTCTTAATCGCAGATAAAGGGTTGGAGTCAATTGCTGCCTTCATCTGACTATCGGAAATATGGGTGTAGATTTGAGTTGTATTTAGCTGTTCATGACCAAGAATATCTTTAAGAACTCTTACATCAACTTTTCCCGTTCCATACATAAGTGTTGCCGCTGTGTGACGGAGCTTGTGGGTGGAATACCCTTTCCCGGAAAGTCCGCTTAACATCAATTGTCTGTTTATCATCCATTGAACGGTTTTGTTTGAAATTCTGTTACCACGTCCACTTATAAAAAGAGCGTTTTTGTCTTTTAAAATAAAGCCTGGTTTTGATGTTTCTTTCTGTCTTGCAATAAGATAAGAGGATATAGCGTTTTTGCACGCTTCATTTAGATATATAACTCTTGTTTTATTTCCTTTGCCTGTAACAGTCAGCTTTGAAAAATCGCTTTCTATATCGTTCAGGTCAATTCCAACAAGCTCAGAAAGACGCATACCACAATTTAAAAACAAAGTTATTATACAATAATCTCTGTAGTAATGCTCATCAGATTTATTAACAGATTCAAGAAGGGCTATGCTTTCTTCAAGTGATAAATACTTCGGCATTGACTTCGGTTTCTTTGGAGCTTCTATGTCTTTAGCAGGATTATTGTTGATTTTTTTTGCTTTAACCGTGAGATATTTGTAGAATGATTTTATTGCAGATAGTTTTCTTGCTCATGAAGCAGATTCATTCTTTTTATCTTCGGCTTCAAACAATAAAAAGGCGTATATTTCTTCGGTTGTAATGCTTGAAATAAGCTCATAATCAACGCATGAAATATCATAAACAGAAATATCAGTGAGATCACCTTCTTGCCTTGAGCCAATTATATATCTGAAAAAAGTTCTTAAATCAGAATAGTATTCCTCAACTGTTAATTTTGAACGGTTTTGAATAACTCTTTTATATGATAGAAAAGATGCAATAGGTTCAGGTATATCCGATAGCTTTAACATAATAACACCTTTATATTATTTCCCACATTTTGCTAATTGCAATTTTATCATAATTTTTTACTTATGTCAATAATAAAACTTGAAAACAATTAAATGGTTTGATATAAAAACTAACAAAGACAAATTAGTGATAAATATGTCGAAAATTAAAAAGCCACCGTTGAGTGGCTTTTTGTAAAAGTTTAAATTGAAAGTTAGCTTTTAGCTTTATTGATATCTTCAACCGTTTTGTTGATAAGTGCTGAAACAGTGTCTTCTATCTTTTCAAAACGAGATATTATATTTGTGTCCATAACAGCGTAGAGTGTGTCAACGCTATTCCAGCTATCTCCAAACACAGCACCTAAATCGTAATGGCGATTTTGAAAAACAATATCAAGCATATCAGCAGATTGGATATCTTTGAAATCTCTGAATTTAAGTTGTTTATCATAATATTCTGGCGTAAGTTGTTCTTCACTCAGTTCTGCAAGCGCTTGAATTATAATTCCTAAATCGTCATCGGCTTTAATCGTGTTAGGAATCATCAGAGCAGATGATGTATGAACAGATGTTGCAGAGCAGTAATTGTCTTGACTTTCGGAAAACATAGGAACAGGAAGAATACCAAATTCATCTTGCATATTTCTGAAATAGGGTACGTGGATGAGACTTGTCATATAGAAAAGTTCTCTGCCTTCCAAAAAAGAATTAGTAACAGTATATTCAAATGCACCGCCAGCTTGAGGATATTTATTGTAAAATTTTTCTTGGTCTGCAATAAGAACGTGTCCACCGTTATAAAAATTAACGGCAGCTTCAAGAGCTTTAATGCTGTTTTCCTCTTTTATTGATAACTTTGGAATATCGTTGCTATCTTTGGTTGTTATAGAGCCACCTGATGCAACCACATGAATATATAAATTAGTTGTTGAGCTCCCTAAAAACCATCTGTCAAATTCAGATAATTCTGTAGTGTCTCCATCAATATCTGCAGTTGCATTCTTTTCATTGCAAAGTGAAATAAATCTATCGAAAGTCCACTTTTTTTCTTTTACGAGTTGATATAAATCATGAGTGTAGCCCAATTGAGAGTAAAGTTCCTTGTTGTAGAGCATAACTATTGTTCCATCATTATCGTATGTGTTAATTTCTCCAACAAGGAAATAAAGGTCGTTGCAAATTGAAAGTTCCTTAACGGCATTTTGGTCCCAACAACTGCTTTTGGTATTTATTGTCCTTATGTCTCCAATTCTTTTCAGGTGTTTGTCTGAAATAAGCCCTGTATAATAGTAATATGATTCAAAGAAAAAATCGTATTTGTTTGTTCCCGAAGTAATATCATTTATTATTTTATTTTTAAGGTCATCTACAATATTACTGCTTCCTTCGCCAAATATTTCACCGCGAATTTTGCAGTTATAATCGTTTTCAATAGTTTCAATAATATCTTTTTTTGCTTGATTTACATTGTTTAATGCTCCGCTTTTTTCCTCCATGTATAAAACTTCGCCTGTGAAATCGATTGTGCTTTTACCATACCCAAACCATCTTTGAGTTATATAGATTTCTCTATTATGCATATCCTTTTTCTTTAAGTCTTTATAAGCAATTTTTTCAGTCGTTGAAATTTTTTCTTGTTCAGCTGAAAAATCAGTGCTTTCTTGCGAAGAAACTGTATCATCATTATTTTTGTTTGAGAAATTATTATCATTTGAGCATGAAATAAAGGAAGATATAATAAATATAAAGA
>JAZNIJ010000114.1:0-40660 GCA_045577455.1 Eubacteriales bacterium | reverse complement strand
AAGTTAAGTGTTCCGTATATCGTGCCGAAGGCACACTTCACGCACGAAGTGCGCTTCACGTCCGAAGGATACTTCACGTTCCGAGTAAGCGGAACACTTAGTTCAAAAAAAGAACCTTTGTCTTGGTAGACAAAGGTTCTTCTTTTGTTGGCTGCGGATGAAGGATTTGAACCCTCACATACAGAGTCAGAGTCTGCTGTGCTACCATTACACAAATCCGCAAAGGCGTATTTCGTTTTTGCAAAAGGGATTATACCACACAAAATTGGATTTGTCAATAGCTTTTTTGAATTTTTTTAGAGATTCTGAATTTTTTGCCAATTTTTATGCTTGATTTACTTGATTTTTAAACCGTATTTTCAAACAAGAACATCCGTTTTATTATTTGCTGCTCTTTATTCTGTTCGTTTTGCTTTTTATTTTTTCAATTTTCGCCTTGTTTTTTCCCTTCAAATTCCCGAACGCGTCTATAAAATGTTGAAACGCTCATTCCAAGCATCTTTGCAGCTTCTTCTCCGTTAATTCTACCATGTCGATACTTTCTAATTACCTCATATAGCTTTGTATCATCCACATGAATTGACTTTCTGCCAACATACTTTCCTTTCACCCTTGCATTATCAATACCATCATTTTGCAACTTTTTCAATCTGGTTGCTTCGCGACTAAACAATCGATACAACAACTCATAACAAGTCTTGCGATTATTATCATCAATAATAAAGCCATTATATTCGACTGTATACCCTAAACAGATATGTTGAAGTAATGTCCTTTGGATATCATAAGCTCTCTTTAAATGTTTCAGCTCATCTTCCAACTTCACCACGCTTAATGACTCCGTTGGCTTTCTGACATACAAACGGTCTCCAATATACTTAGTATTTGTCTTAATCAGCCATTCAAGCTGATTAAGATACTGCATACCACAATCTTCAAGCAAACGCCAAAGTTCTTCTCTGTTGGCGCTAGGTGCTCTTTCAGAAATAAATGTAGGCACAGAATTCTTTCTTACATACTCATCCTTATGCAGTTCCAAATCAATCCCTGGTATTCCTTGAAAAAGCGAAGAATCCAAAAGCTCAATAACAGAATAGTTTGGCTTAAATCTATATTCAAATTCTCCGTCACGCCATACCTTATATTCAATTTGTGATACAATATACTCTAACCCAAAATCGTCCTTCAGACAAATAAGGGCATTAACTGCATAACAATCCATTTTTTACCTCTCAATCAGTGCCTCATATGAAGATTTGATTATCTTTTCAAATCTATTTTTTATCATATGCTTATAAAAATTCTTTTGTAGCTCCGTTATAAACACAACATCATTATCTATAAACAAACATATTTTCTCTATAGATATACGCTTATACACATCCACCAACGCTTTGTTACATTCCTCAAACTCAAGGGAATGAATAACTTCATAATAAGAGCTTTTTTTACCTCTCAATTTGATTTGAGATGTGGGAAAAGTAAAAACCCGTTTTTCTGTTTCTTCCTGTGATATAATAATTTTTCTCATTTCATCTTCGTCGGTCATATTGGGAAACAATGAAGAACCATTATCGAAAATGGGAGCAAGAATATATTTATTATCTTTTTTTAAGAATCCCCAGTTAGCGCCATGCCGATCAAAATTTCCCAACAAAGCATCAACTATAAACAACTGCCAAAATGCTTGTATCGTTTCATTTACATTGGTTAACTTTGAATTATCACGCAACATTTTCATAATATCGGTATATGAATACTGATATATTTCCTTATCCTGGTCCAATGTGCTTTCACCAACATCATTAAAAGGAACAAATTGATATCCTTCTTTGATAAAGTTCTTGCAAGCAACAACCTGTTCTCCCCTATATGTGCCTAAATATGTTTCTTGAACATCAAAGCCAAGAATTTCAAAAATATGAGAACCAATAAATTCAGATATATGATTATTTCTTTTCCCGAATTCTGTTTGCTTTTGGAATTTAATCATATACTCATTACCGCTTATAATTAACCCTATCTTCTTTTCGCTACCACCGAAATATGTATTACTGACTTCATATTTAGAAAAATCCATAACGAAACTCCTTAATATTGTATTACTATTATACTTCACGGAGCTGATTTTGTCAATAGGGTATATTTTTAATTTTGATAGTTCTTCTCCAATTTTTATGCTTGATTTTTAAACCATATTTCGCAATAAAATCATGTGGTACACCACATATTTTCCAATATGACAATGTAATGCACCACATTTTTTCAACAATGCAAGATGTACTTTGTTCCAAACTAAGGCAGTATAGTTATATCTTGATATCTTTATTTTTCTTTACTCTTAAAAATCAAAGACCAAATCAAAGCCAAAACAACGGTTGCGGTTATACCTGCGGCTGTTGCGGTCAAGCCACCTGTAATAACTCCCAAAAGCCCCTTTTCTCTTACAGCAGTTTCAACTCCTTTTGCGAGCTGATAGCCAAATCCCAAAAGTGGCACTGTTGCACCGCTTTCTGCGAATTCTACAAGTTTATCGTATATTCCAACCGCTGTTAATATTACCCCTGTAACAACATATGTTACAAGTATTCTTGCAGGCGTTACATTTGTTTTATCTATAAAAATCTGCGCAACGGCACAAAGCGCTCCACCAACGAGAAAAGTCCACAGCCAATCCAACCATTCCATATTCTTTCTCCTGATTTTTAAATCAATTATATTTTCTGCTTTCACTTCAAGCAATTTCTTATCCATTTTGATTTTATTTCAAATCATTTTTTGATAGTTCATTTTTTCTGTTTCATATTTGCAAATATCGCCTTAAAAACTCAATTTTAATCCGTTTCAATTTGTTGCTTCCAGCTTAACAAGATGAGCAACTGCAGGTATTACATTTCCCTGAAAAGCACTGATTTTGCTAAGCAGCGCACCTGTTCCGATAAGAAGCATATTTTTGATACTTCCCTGCTTCAACAATGTGCAAAAATGCCCTGCGGTAACAACGGCACTGCATCCACAACCCGAACCCCCTGAATGGACATCCTGTTTTTTTATATCGTAAATTAAAATACCGCAATCGGTGAAGCAATCTCCCGGAACTATGCCGACCTTAAGCAACAACTCTTTTGCAAGCTCATGACCTTCAACACCCAAATCCCCTGTTGCTATCAAGTCATAGTCCGACGGAGCTGTTCCCGATTCTTCAAAATATCGAAGCAATGTATCAACGGCGGCAGGCGCCATAGCAGCCCCCATATTATTTGCATCGTGGATATTTCCGTCTTTAACTTTTCCAACCATACCTTCTGAAACCTTTATTTTACCACTTTTGGATAGCATAAAGCTACCGCACCCGGTTACTGTAGATTGAGATGTTGGAGTTCTTTGTCCACCGTATTCAAGGGGAAATCTATACTGTTTCTCTGCGGAACAAAAATGAGACGACGCAAAAGAAATCACGGATTTCTTTGTTTTTTCCGCCATTGCAGATGCAACAATCAGACCCTCCGCACAGGTTGAGCAAGCACCATACAAGCCCAGAAACGGTATTTCAGACCCAGACACAGCAAATGCAGAGGCAATACACTGATTGAGCAAATCTCCCCCTGTAATCAAAGAGACATCATCTGCCTTTTTACCACTCTTATGGAAAAGCAGTTCAATGCACCTTCTTGACATTTCCGCTTCTGCCATTTCCCAACTTGTTTCCCCAAATCTCATATCGCTCTCACGCAAATCAAAGCTATCACCCAAAGGGCCTTTTCCTTCATCAGCTCCAACAACAGATGCGGTTTCATTTATATATACATCATTAAACTTTATTATTCCCATATTCCCTCTCCGAAAATTTTACAATACTTATGACAAAAATAAAGAATAAAACTTCACAATACCTGTAATAAAAATACAAAACTAATTATACAATAAAAAAGTAATATATCAGGCCGTAAACAACACTTGCTGTCAATCCATAAACAATAACAGGGCCTGCTATCACAAACATTTTTGCACCAACACCATTTATAAATCCCTCGCTTTTACTTTCAATTGCAGGAGCAGATACAGAGTTTGAAAAACCCGTTATGGGAACAAGAGTGCCAGCCCCTGCGTGTTTTGCAATTTTATCAAAAATCCCAAGTCCCGTAAGCAGACCTGCAAGGAAAATCAATGTTACGGTTGAAAGAGTTTTAGCTGTTGTCAATTCAATATTAAAGTAGCTGTTATACAAAATTACAAAGCTCTTTCCCAAAACGCAAATAATACCGCCAACAAAAAATGCCTTCAATACATTAACAAGGGTATCAGAGCGCTTGGAACGTTCAGATGCTATCTTACTGTATTTTTGTTTGGTCATAATTTTCTCCTTTGAAACATTTTGTCACATCAATTGAAAACTATTCAGCATTTATTTGCTTATTTTTTACCAAAGATGCATGAATTCATTTTCATCAACACAAAAAGTATACCACTTTTTTCGTTTTTAATTCACAAAAAGCACGATGTTTTAAACAATTTTTACCGTAATAAATAGCACAAATAAAAAATAAAGTAAAAAATAAAAAATTTGATTTTAGGTATTGACATTCCGCATAATATTGCTATAATTAGATTTGCTGTTTGTAAATTATTTTACCCGATGCAAACAGATTTCAACACATTTTTTTCTATAGGAGGAAGTTGGGTTATTTTGCCAACGTATTTTAGTATGTTTGAAAAACTTAAAGCAATTTTAGTTGAAGATATGAGTGTTAATGAACACGACATCAATCTTGACTCTGAGCTTATGTCTGATTTAGGACTTAACTCAATTGAGCTTCAAGATTTAATTCTTCTTTGCGAAGAACGCTTTGAGCTTGAATTTGACGAAGAAGAATTCAAAAACTTTATAACTGTTCGTGATGTTGTTAATTATTTGGAGCTTAATGCTAACATATAATTAACACTTTGATATAAAAAAATACACATATAACGAAAGACTTAAAAAAACACCGTTCAAAAAATAAAAATTTTTAGTTTCTATTGTAATTTCAAGATATTTATGTTATACTTAATACAGTAAGATAATAGTTATGATAAAGAGTGGGCTTTGGTCCACTCTTTATAGTTACTATTGAGCTTTAAACAAGAAAGCGCTGTGCAGAATAGGAATAATGTTTTCCAACACTGCGTTATGAATAAAGATGGTTTTCGCCAATTAACAACAAACAGGAGATTTAGAGCATGAAACAAAGTGTTGCATCAAAAGTAAGGGCATTGCTTGAAGAAACGATTCTTGAAAGCGGATACAGAATCTGGGATATCACATTTGGAAAAGAAGGAAGCGAAATGCTACTTACCGTTACGGTTGACAGAGATGATGAGATATCACTTGATATGCTTTCAAAGCTCAACGCAGATATAAACAAGATATTGGACGAAGCAGACCCTATTGAGGGTGCTTACAGTCTTATGCTTGAAAGCGCAGGAGCTGAAAGGTTTTTAAAAAATGCTTCTCACTTTCAATTTGCAATTGATAAAAACGCAACTGTTTCTGTTAAGTTGTACAAAGCATTAAACGGAGCAAAAGAATTTGAAGGCACGCTCACATCATTTGATGAAAACACTTTAACAGTTAAAACCGAAGCAGAAAATCTTACCTTTGATAGAAAAGCAATTTCAAAAATTTGCGCTTATATTTAATTTATTCAGATAAACATTTTTTCAATTTATCACAACCCAATTTAGTTTATCAATTATAAAAAATTATTTTAAGTTAATAAAATAAAGATATATACAAAATAGGAGGAAGCAATGAAAAAAAGGCGTAACGAAGACAAGGATATGACTAAAGATTTTTTTGAAGCTTTAGAAATTCTGGAAAAAGAAAGGAAAATTTCCAAGGAATATTTGCTTAAAAAAATCAAGGATGCGCTTACAACGGCATACAAAAAAGAAACAGGAAGATTAAACATAGCCGTTGATTTTGACGAGAAAAACTGCACAATCAAAATCTACAAGTATCTTGATGTTGTTGAGGAGCTTGAATATCACGATGACACAAAGATTCTTTTAGCAGATGCAAAAAAGATTAACTCCAGATATGAAGTTGGGGACAGAATTGAAGTTGAAGAAGTAAGGCCAAAGAATTTTGGCAGAATATCCATCCAAAACGCAAAACAGGTTGTTGTTCAGGCAATAACAGAAGCTGAAAAAGGAAATCTTGTTCAAGAATACGAAAGCAAAAAGGGTCAGATTCTTTCTGCTGTTGTTACAAGAGCAGATGCTGTTAAAGGAACAGTTATTCTTGATATTAACGGACACGAAATATCCCTCCCCAAATCCGAACAGATTCCCGGTGAAATACTTAATCCAGGCGACAGAGTTAAGGTTTTCGTTGCTGATATCAGACATGATACAAGGCGTTCGGGAGTTATTATTTCAAGAGCTAACCCCGGTCTTATCAAGAAGCTGTTTGAACTTGAAGTTCCTGAAATAGCAGACGGAACTGTTGAAATCAAGTCTATAGCAAGAGAAGCAGGAAGCAGAACAAAAATCGCTGTTCATTCTAACAACCCTGAGGTTGACCCAATCGGCTCTTGCATAGGTCCTAAAGGAATGAGAAAAAATAATATTTCCGAGGAAATTGGCGGAGAAAAAATTGACATAATCAGATACAGCAGCAACTGCGAAGAATTTATTGCAAGCGCTCTTGCACCTGCAAAGGTTTTATCTGTAACAGAGGTTGAAGAAGGCGGAAAGTCATACAGAGTTTTGGTTGATGATGACCAGCTTTCACTTGCAATCGGAGTTAAAGGGCAAAATGCTCGTCTTGCCGTTAAGTTAACAGAATGCAGCATTGACATTAAAAGCGAAAGTCTTTTAAAGAATGCAGTATCAGAAGCCACGGAAGATACAACGGAGGTTTCTGAAGCAGAAAATGAAGAACAATAAAATACCGGAGCGAAAATGTGTTGCTTGTCAGGCACACAGGGAAAAGAGAGACCTTATCCGTGTGGTGAAAAATGCCGAAGGCACGGTTTTTATTGACGATACCGGAAAAGCAAACGGCAGAGGAGCTTATTTATGCAAAAACGGTGAATGCGTTGAATTGGCTCAGAAAAAAAGACGCCTTGAAGGTGCATTGAAAACCAAAATTCCGACAGAGCTGTTTGCCGAATTGGAAAGAATAATATCTGATAAGGGGGATGCTTAATGGCAATAACCGGAGAAAAATACAGACTTAATACATTAGCAAAAGACCTTGAAATGAAATCCAAGGATATAACAGAAATACTTGCAAATATTGATTTTATACCAAAGAGCCATATGACGGCTCTTGAAGACGCACAGATTAGCTATGTTTTAGAGGTTGTAACACAAAACAATCAAGTTAATATCGAGGAATTCTTTAATTCTTACAAATCCAAGGTTGAAGAAGCTCCAATAGCTAAAGACGCTCCAAAACCTGATGGTGGCAAAAAGTCAACACCTTCTTCACCTAAATCTGCAGAAACTTCAAAGCAGGCAGAAAATAAACCACAGCAACCATCAAAGCCACAGAGCGACAACGCTCCAAAGCAAGAGCAGAAAAAGAAAGACAGAACACAGGTTCGTGTTGTTGACACAAGAGGAAGCGTTGAAGCAGACCTTTCCAAATACGATGAAAAGAATGACAGATACACTTCCGACATAGACACAGACGAATCGGGCAAGACAAAGATAAAGAAAAAGAACCAGAAACAGCAAAATACCGGTGGGAAGCCCGGTTTTGAAAAGGGTAAGAACCCATTTGGCAAAGAAAAGAAAAAGCCATACATTCCTCCAAAGCCAGCAAAGCTCGTTGTTACAGTTCCCGATGAAATTACAGTTGGTGAGCTTGCTTCAAGAATGAAAACCGCTGCAAACGAAGTTATTAAAAAGCTCATGATGACTATGGGAATAATGGCAGGTATTAACCAGACAATTGATTACGAAACCGCATTTTTCCTTGCTGCCGAATTTGGTTATGAAGTTGAAAAAGAAGTTGTTATTTCCCTTGAAGAACGACTCTTCGACGACAGCGCAGATGCTCCCGAATCATTGGTTGAGCGTCCTCCGGTTGTTGTTGTTATGGGACACGTTGACCACGGTAAAACCTCGCTTCTTGACGCTATCCGTCATACAAGCGTAACCGCAGGAGAAGCAGGTGGTATCACTCAGCACATCGGTGCTTACACCGTTAACATCGACGGCAGAGATATTACATTCCTTGACACTCCGGGACACGAAGCATTTACCGCAATGAGAGCAAGAGGTGCAATGCTTACAGATATTGCAATTCTCGTTGTTGCTGCTGATGACGGTATTATGCCTCAGACAGTTGAAGCAATTTCCCACGCAAAAGCGGCAGGAGTTTCCATTATCGTTGCAATAAACAAAATGGATAAACCGGGCGCAACTTCGGAAAACATAAAACAAGAGCTTACAAGATATGAGCTTGTTCCCGAAGAATGGGGCGGTGATACAATTTGCGTTGAAGTTTCTGCTTTGAAAAAGACAGGTATAAAAGAGCTTCTTGAAATGGTATTGCTTACAGCAGACATTTTAGAGCTTAAAGCGAACCCAAACAGAGCCGCAAAGGGTGCTGTTATTGAAGCCCGTTTGGATAAGGGCAGAGGTGCTGTTTCCACAGTTCTCGTTCAGTCGGGTACGCTTAAAACAGGTGATATCGTTATTGCAGGAACTGCCGTTGGCCACGTTCGCGTTATGACAGACGATAAAGGAAGAAGAGTTCAATCTGCAGGTCCATCCGTTCCTGTTGAAATTACAGGTCTTTCCGAAGTTCCACAGGCAGGCGACGAGTTCAACGCTGTTAAGGATGAAAAACTTGCTCGTGAACTTGCTGAAAACAGAAAATTCAAAGAGAAAGAAGAAGCAAACAAAGCACAATCTTCTGTTTCCCTTGATGATTTGTTCAGCAGAATCGGAAGCGGCCTTAAAGAACTTAACCTCATTGTTAAAGCCGATGTTCAGGGTTCTGCAGAGGCAGTTAAAGCCAGCTTGATGAAGCTATCCAACGAAGAAGTTAAGGTAAATGTTATCCATGCAGGCGTTGGTGCTGTTAAAGAAACCGACGTTATGTTGGCTTCAACCTCAAATGCAATTATTATTTGTTTCAATATCCGTCCCGACAAGCTCATTCTCAGTATGGCAGCAGAAAAGAAGGTTGATATCCGTTCATACCGCATTATTTACGAATGTATTGAACAGATTGAACAGGCAATGAAGGGTATGCTCGCTCCAATTACCAAAGAAACCATCATAGGCAGAGTTGAGGTAAGAGAGCTTATTAAGATTTCCAGAATCGGTACTATCGCAGGTTCATATGTAACCGATGGTAAAGTTCAAAGAGGTGCATTAGTCAGAATACTTCGTGATAGCGTTGTTGTTTTTGAAGACAAAATTGCTTCTTTACGCCGTATGAAAGACGATGTTCGTGAAGTTGCTCAAGGTTACGAATGTGGTATTTTCCTTGAGAAATTCACCGATATTAAACAAGGAGATGTTCTTGAGGTTTATATCATTGAACAAATAGCAAGAACATAAACCAAAGATACACGCAGTTGGGGACATCCTTACGGTTTAAATGAATCTTCAGGTTCAGATTTTGAGGATGCTCCCCTATCTGCTTATATTTAGACAGGAGTCATTATGCGCAGAATAGACAGAATAAATGAAGAAGTTTCAAAAGAATTAACTCAAATCTTAAGAACAGTTAAAGACCCAAGAGTTTCAGATGCATTTATCAGTATATCTTCCGTTGATGTTTCTGCCGATTTGGCTTTCGCTAAAGTTTATTACAGTATTCTCAGCGGAGACGGTACAGAAGTAAAAAAAGGGCTTGCAAGCGCTTCAGGTTATATAAGGAGCAGTTTAGCAAAACGACTTAATTTGAGAAACACTCCAAAGCTCAATTTTATTGAAGATAATGTTACAGAAAGAGCTATACGAATTTCTCAAATTCTTAAGGGAATTGACGAAAAAAGAAACGAAACGGAAGAATAATCGATTCTCTTTTTTAATGTTTGCAAAATACGCAAAAAAATCAGAGCTGTTACAAAACGAGAAAACATTCTCACTTTGTAGCAGCTCATTTTGTTTTATGTCTTAAATTCCGTTTTATGCTTCAAATATAAAAACCTGAGAATCTTTTGCGGGAGAAGCGTTTATGGCAAGCTCAATCTGTTCAATTCGTTTACTGTCAAGACGAGCAAAGGCATCATCAAAAATTATAGGTGGAAAATCCTCTCCATATATGACCTTAATCAACGCAAGGCGCAAACAGATATATGCAGTTGCTCTTGCTCCTGCGCTGAGATACTGGGCGCTTTTTGAAGTTTCACCGTTATCTGTTGTGAGCGCAAGCTCCGTTGTCACATTAAGAGAAACATATTTTCCTCCCGTTGCAATTTTAAAAAGCTCAGATGCATATGCCGATATTTTGGGTGCAAGAGATGCTTTCATTTCTTCGCTTGCCTCTTCAAGAAGGGTTATTGCTATATCAAGTGCGTTATATCTTTCCTTTGCAAGAAGCAATTTGCCATATACCGACTCACCTTTTTCATAAAATACAGAAGGTGGTGCTATGGATGCTTCAAGAACAGCTTTTTCTTTTTCAAGCTGAATTTTCTTTTCTTCCATCAGCTTCTTTCCATTAACAACAAACCTTAGTTGCTTTTCTATTTCTTCCAGCTCCCTCTCAGGGGTTGTTGCTTTTGATGCCCTTTCAGTAAGTTCCTGTATATTAAACAGAGCAAGTGTCTGTTTCAAATACTGTTCCTTGCTTTCAGCAATCTTTTTCGCTTCTGCAACTTTTTCGGTTATTGTTCTCAGTTTCTTTATAAGGTCAGTTGCATCTTCTCCAACATTTTTGAAATATTTGCTCAGAATCTCTGTAAGATATGAATCACTTTCAACTATAGCTTTTTCAGTTTCTTCAATTTCATTCCTCAGTTCTCTTGTTTCTTCCTCTTTAGCCATAACCTGAGATACAATTGACGAATGATTTTCCAAAGCGCCTAAAAGCTGTTCTTCCGAATTAACACCAAAGCTCTTTATATACTTTTTCTTTCCGAGAATATTTGCTATTCCAAACCCGAAGCATATTAAAGCAACGCATAATCCAACAATGGAAAAAGCAATTAAATTCGCAATTTTCGCAAAATGTAAAACTGCTGTGGCAATACTCGCTATCGTTCCAACTCCCCCAAAAACCATAAACAATTTTGATTTTCCCGAAAAATTCAAAAGTCGGGATTTAACATCTTGTTGGTTGCTATTTCCCGTTATATCTCTTGCTTTCAGTTCCTCTGTCTGAGAAATGCATTTATTAAGCTTTCCTTTTAAATTTTCAACAAGCGACCTTTGAGATAGCTTTTCAGCATTGATATTCAAAAGGTTTTCAAGCAACTCATCATTTGGAATCCCTGCACCTGCAAGAGATGAAACTGCAATTTCATATGCTTTTTTGGCGTTTTCGACCTCAATTTCAAGCTCTTTTAATTCTTTTAGCTTAAGATACGCCTGATAGTTTTCATAATTTTCCTTTTCTGCAAGGAGCTTCCGCTCAAAAACAATGTTTCGCTCAATATTTTTTTCAAAAGATATAATTGAAGCATTTATCTCGTTCAATTTTGCCATTTTATCCATTGATTCGCCATATAATGACTTATACTTTTCAAACTCGTTTTCAAGGTCTTCTATAATTCCGTTCCCACGGGAATTCTTAAGCTCTTTTTTGGCATCCTTCAACCGTTTTATCGCGTGCTCATTGCTTCCGCTTTCATCTCCTGAAAAAATGATATTTCGTATGCTGTCAAAAAGCTGGCTGTCTCTTGCTGTCAAAGAGCAATACTGGTCAAAGATAAATGTTTTTTCAGCAGTTTCCACATTAACGCCAAAAAACACTTCGCCAGGGCAAAGGCCTTCAAAAACTGTCTTTCCCGTTGCTACATTTATAACAGAAACTTCTTCTCTCATTGAAGGTGCAAATTTTCTCTCTATTCTGTATCTCACATCATCAGCAAGAATTTCAGCAGCTCCCGATGCACAGGATGTGTCCCACGGCAAATACAGCTTCCTGTCGCTATCCATAATTTCCTTTTTAGAAGTTCCAAAACCATAAAAAATAAACTTGATAAATGCGGCATATGTACTTTTTCCGCTTTCATTTGGCGCTTTTATTCTATTCATTCCAGCAGATGGAGTGAATGTTTTATTACTGATACATCCAAAGGATGTTATTTCCGCTTTTTCTATTATAACTTTCATATTTCCTCCAAAACCGAAGTCCAATAATATCAAAAGAAACAGACTTCAAATCTTGATTTTCAATTAAGCATCCCCGCAATTTTTTAAATTAAAACAGGGCAATTTACAAATTACATCTTAAATGGAATATCTCTCCCATCGAGAGAAGCAAGCCCTAACTTTAACGCTTCTTCAAGCAACTTTTTTTCTTCTCCTTTGGCGTTTTGCAGCTTCGCACAAGCCATTTTATAAAACATTCCCTTTAGCGTATTTTCCTGCTCAATTGATGTAAAATCGGGAGCTAAAACTGTTTTATCCTCTATTTCTATCCTGTATGGCAATGCATTGCTTTCCCCAAAATCTTTATCAAGGATGATAATTGGTGTTTTTACAGTTCCTGTTAAAGTTATTCTTAGGGAAGTATCGCTGTCAAATTTTCTTATTTCATCTCTGAGAATTTCAACAGCGTGCGATTTATTTTCTGCATCTGATATATCACAGTATATCCATTCATAGTGCTTTTTAGAAAAGAACTTTTTATCAAGCTGTACTTTTCGTTTTCCAACTATACCGCAGAAAGCACCTCCATGACCTGTTTCATCATAGCTTCTGCCTTGCAGACAGCCAGGGTATGCATAATATGTTTCCCCCGCTTTAAGAACCTCTGTTCCCTTATGTATATGCCCCAAAGCAACATAATCAAATCCCGATGATGCAATTTCATTAACAGACACAGGGCCATGCTTTGAGCCACCTACATCTCCATGGCAAACAAGAATATTGATTTGTTCCCTATCCAATTTACCGTATCCAACAACGGGACTGCTTATATATTCTGGTCCTGTGAAACCAACTCCATAAACAGTTACGCCAAGCTCTGAAATACGAACCGCCTCTTTTGAACCTGAAAAAATATGAACATTATCAGGGAATATAATATTTTTATAAACAGAAGCATCGTTATATGGGTCGTGGTTTCCGGGAGATATAAAAAATTTACACTGTGGGAAAGATGCAAACTCTCTTATAACGGTATCAACAGTATCCTTTGTAACAAATCTTGCATCAAAAAGGTCTCCCGATATAAGAAAAATATCCACCTTTTCACTTTTGGCATATAACACAGCCGATGAAAAAGCTCCCCTTAATTGAATTCGCCTTATTTCAGATTCAGAAGGAGATGAAATTGAAAACGGTGCATCTAAATGCGCATCCGCCATATGAAATATTTTAACAAAATTTTCCATTGTAATTACCTTCGTTTATATGCTTTTTATGTAGGTAATATAGATTTTTACCAACATAGCTCAAAAATTTGAAATCACCTATCGTATATTTTAACATCTCTAAAGAAAAAAAACAATAGAATACATAAATCTTTTTGAAGAATTTTCAAAAATCCCTTTTCAAATAGAAAAAAATGTGTTATTATATATGTTGGAGGTATTTATATGGAGCTTAACCGTCCTTTAAAAAACAGATTTTTAACTTTGATAAAAAATAAAAAGGTTTCCCACTCATATATAATTGTTGGAAACGAAGGGTCGGGAAAAGCAGATTTTGCTTTGTACTGTGCAAAAGCCCTGTTATGTGGCGGAGAGCCATGTGGCAACTGCAAAGACTGCCAAAAAGCAGATATGAAATCTCATCCCGATATATACTTCATTTCCCCCGAAGGTGCATCCTTTAAAATTGAGACTGTCAGAAGCATAACAGAAAATATAAACATTCCTCCAAACGAAGGAAAAAAGAAAATCTACATTTTGGAGCATTGCGAAAATATGACAGTGCAAGCGCAAAACGCATTGCTTAAGGGGTTTGAAGAGCCGCCTGAATATGTTGTTTTCTTTATTCTAACGGAGACCAAAGAAGCACTTCTTCCAACGGTAATTTCAAGAGCATCTGTTTTCACCCTACAGCCCATGGATAAATCTGAGCTTGCTTTGGCATTATCCAAGAAATATCCAAAGGAAACTAAAGAAGATATAGATTCTGCCGTAAAACTATCGGATGGATTTTACGGAAAAGCCGTGAAGATGCTTGAAAAAGGCGCAAAAGAAGAAAGAAATTCTGCCTTTCAGCTTTCGGAATATTTGCTTGGCAATAAAAGTCCGTATATGGCGGCGAAGCTATTGAATTCTTTTAAAAACAAGCGTGAAAACGCCATAAGAATGTTGAGCTTGTGCTTATATGCCGTGAGAGATACGGTTTTATATAAAAAGGGTGGAAAAGAGCTTTGCTTTTTATCAGAAAATACAGCAATGCAGTTTTCCGGTAATTCCACCTCTTATATTTTGAAAATCGGAGACGAAATTGAAGAAGTTATTGATGCTTTGGAAGCCAACGGAAATTATACCGTTGCTGTTGCAAAGTTATGTAGCTCAATTGGATAAAACATCTTTTTAATAAATTTATAAATTGCGAGGAAAAGCATGGAAGAAAAGAAAAAGAAAAAATATAACCCATATTGGAAAAAGAAAAAACACAGTCATAAACCCAATGATTCTGCTAAGCCCAATACAAATGTTGATGCCGAAGAATCAAACGAATCTGCCGCAGAATCTTCTGCACCTCAGCTTGAAAAGAATCATAATGACAATCACGGCAGCGAACATTTAAAGGATTCTAAAGCAAAGCATAATGAAACCGAAGTTTCTGCACCAACCGACAGCGCTCCGCACGAAAGCAAGCCACAACCTACAGGAGACAGAAAAAACGGAGCAAAAATAACTCACGGCAAGCAATCATCAAACAACGCAAGCGCTACCAAGAATAAGGGCAAGGAAAAAACGGAGAGAAAGCCCAAAAAACAAAATACGGTTGCTGATTTATACGAAATAATTCACGGAAGCGAAGTTGAAAACAAGGGCATTGAAGTTACAAACGATGTTCCCGAACAGTATGACCCTTCCAAACGAGTTACAGTTGTAGGTGTCAGATACAAAGACGGTGGAAAAACATATTACTTCGACCCTAAGGATATGGAGTTTTCCATTGATGACAAGGTTATTGTTGATACAAGTCGTGGCGAGGAATACGGTTTTGTTTCAGTGCCAAACAAAGAAGTGAGAATGACCGAGCTTGTTGCTGACCTTAAATGCGTTATAAGAAAAGCAACAGCGGAAGATGACGAAAAATACGAAAAAAACAAACTTGTTGAAGAAAAAGCAAAAAAAATATGGCCGCAACGAATTGCCGCTTTTGAACTAGTTATGCAGCTTGTTGATGTTGACTATACATTTGACAACTCTAAACTGATTTTTTATTACACAGCAGACGGCAGAGTTGACTTTAGAGAGCTTGTTAAAGACCTTGCAAGTATCTTCCACACCAGAATTGAACTGAGGCAGATTGGTGTTCGTGATGAAGCAAAGCTCCTTGGAGGACTTGGTATATGCGGAAGACCTTTTTGTTGCAAGGAATTCTTATCGGAATTTGCACAGGTTTCAATAAAGATGGCAAAAGAACAAAACCTTTCTTTAACATCTTCTAAAATATCAGGAAACTGTGGCAGACTTATGTGCTGTCTCAGCTTTGAACAAAAGGTTTACGAAATGGAATATGCAACCTTCCCCAAAGTGGATTCACTTGTTGAAACACCAAACGGAAAAGGTGTTATTTGCGAGAGCAATTTCCTCAATGGAAAAATTAAAGTAAAATTGATGGATGCCGACCGAGCACAGCCGGCTAAGACCTTCACCTCAGACCAGATTAAAGTTATTGGTATGGTGAGAAGAAAAGAAATTGAAGAATTACCTCCCGAAGAATAAACATCTATTTGCAAAATAAACAGCCAACAGGAGATTTCAAATGGCTTTTTCAAACACATTATCTTTTGGTGATTTAAATAAATTCGTTATGTTTAAAAACAATGCTAATGAAAGCAAGAGCTTTAACAAAAGCAAGGATAAAAAAATCTCTGTAAACGACACCGGTGCTTCAGAAAAAAAATCAATGCCAAGCAAAAAAGCTGTTATTATTGCCATTTCTTCCCTTGTGGTTTTAAGTTTAATTATTGCTGTTATTGTATTATGGTATTATTCAAACCATGGGTCAAGCGGTGATGTTAGCTGGGAAATCAGTGGCGATGTATTAACTGTAATGGGCAACGGAGAAATGGGAGACGGATGTCTTGACACAAAATTGCCCTTTTCAAACTATACCGAGGTTAAAAAAATTGTTATTGAACAAGGGGTAACCTCTATTGGCGATTTTTCATTTTCATTTTGTTCATCGGCAAAAACCGTTGAGATACCAGACAGCGTTACATCGATTGGTGAAAACGCTTTTGCCTGGTGCGGTTCTCTCGAAACAGTAACTATCCCCGATTCTGTTGTAAAGATAGGAAAGGATACATTTAAGGGCTGTTACAAATTATCGTCTGTATCTATTGGAAACGGTATAGACTCCATTGTTCAGGGAATGTTTAAATATTGTAGCTCCGTTCTTTCTTTTAATTTAGGAACTAACATAAAAACAATTGAAGAATTTGCTTTTTCGGGATGCCGTTCCCTTGAAAAAATAGAAATTCCCAACAGCGTTACAAAAATTGAAAAAGCCGCTTTTAAAGGTTGCAGCTTTCTTAAAAGCGTAACATTGCCAAAGGGTATTTTGTCAATTGAAAACGAAACATTTTATATGTGCGGACGCCTTGAAACAATATCAATACCCAGTGGAGTTACTTCAATCGGCAACTATGCTTTTGGTGCTTGCGGTATAATCAATAACATTGTTATTCCTGATAGCGTAACCCAAATAGGAGCAAATGCCTTTGAACGATGTAACACCCTTACAAATATTACCTTATCAAACAATCTTGTTTCATTGGGGAACAGGGTGTTCAACAACTGCGAAGCATTGAAGGAGATTACAATTCCACAAAGCGTTACATCAATTGGGGATTATGCCTTTGTAACCTGCGAATCTCTCGAAAGCGTTAAAATCGGCACGGAGTTAAAATCGTTTAACGATGGTTTGTTTAGTGGCTGTAAGGTATTGAAAACAATCACATATAGTGGAACAAAATCTCAATGGGATGCAATTAAAAAGGGTGTAAAATGGGATAGCGGTGCTGATTTATACAAAGTTTACTGCACAGACGGAGATTTCGAAAAAGAAATTTAGTGATTTATGTTTTAAACACCGTATTTTCCGATAAAGGTCTATGTTTTTTTAAAACTTCCCTTATGTAACCAACGAATAAATGCTGTAAAAAAACATAGACACATTCTGTAAATAATTAAAGCAAGTCAATAATTACATTATGCCAATAATTAAGTAAATCAATAGCGTTTTTTGAATAATTTAAGTCAAAAACACGCCTCTTTGAAAACCAAAGTTATCAAAAGGCATAAAATATTAACAAACAGAAAGTGAAAATAAAATGAAAAAAGGATTTTCATTGCTTTTAGCGCTGGCACTTTGCGCAACTATCTCCTCTTGTGCCAAAGAAAAAAAGGAATTTACAGACGGTAGCAAGGCAGATGTAAGTACAACTGCAAACGAAACGGACAAAAGTCAGTCAAGCGAAACCGAAACAGACAAAAATCAGAGTGATGAAATGGGAACTGTTTCAAAAGCAGACGGCCCTGTTTCCATTGATAATTGGGTAACAGAAGTTACAGCAACGCATTATGCAACCATTTCAATTGAAAATTATGGTGATATAACCATTGCTTTGGATGGAAAAACTGCACCAATCACAGTTAATAACTTTGTGAAATTGGCAGAAAGCGGTTTTTATAACGGATTGACTTTTCACCGAATTATTAAGGGTTTCATGATGCAAGGTGGAGACCCATTGGGAAATGGTACAGGTGGTTCAAACGAAAAAATCCAAGGTGAATTTGCTGAAAATGGATATTACAACAATATTTCCCATGTAAGAGGAGCTATATCCATGGCAAGAGGAACACAGTTTGACAGCGGAAGGTCGCAGTTCTTTATAGTTCATAAGGATAGCACATACCTTAATGAGCAGTATGCCGCTTTTGGCTTTGTTACAAAGGGTATGGATGTTGTTGATGCAGTTTGCGAAGCAGCAAGACCGATTGATAGAAATGGAACAATTCCTGCCGAAAATCAACCTGTTATTAAATCCATAACCATAACTAAGGTGTAGTTTTAGTTTAAAAAATGATTTTCAGCACATAACAATAAATTTTTCAAAATAATGTGTTTAATCGTCTGATAATAAAAATGCATTTTACTCAGAATAATATTTAAGGGAGTAGATTTATATGAAAATAGGAATATCAACACATGGTAGCCGTTGGGGAGAAAACAAATACAAGGTTTTAAAAAGCTGTGGCTTTGATTGTTTTGATTTCAACACCATGGGTACAGAAAGCGAAATATACACAAGCAGCGAAAGTGAGCTTAAAGCAATTTTAAAGAAAGAAAGAGAATTGGCAGAGGACGCAGGAATTACTATTTGGCAAACCCATGGTCCTTGGCGTTGCCCTCCTCTTGACTTTACCACAGAAGACAGAGCAGAACGCTTTGAGAAGATGCAAAGGTCAATTCTTGCTTGTTACCTCTTAGGTGCAAAATATTGGGTTATTCATCCCTTGATGCCATATGATACAGATGATTTGAAGGATAACCGCAGAGAAGAAACCTTTGAAATCAACTATAACTTTTTTTCAAAACTGATAAAAACAGCAGAGGATTACGACATTACCATATGCATTGAAAATATGCCGATGACTTCTTTCTCAATTGCAACACCTGAAGAAATACTTAACTTAGTCAAAGCACTTAATAATGAAAAAGCAGGTATTTGCCTTGATACAGGTCATGTAAATGTTTTCCCCGAGCTTAGTCTTCACGATGAAGTTTTGAGAATTAAGGATAATCTGAAAGTGCTTCATGTTCACGATAACGACGGGAAGCTCGACTATCATCAGCTTCCATATTATGGTACAATAGATTGGAGTGCTTTTGGAAAAGCATTAAAAGATATCAACTTTAACGGTGTATTTTCTTTTGAAACCGCACCAACGAGTAACCTCCCATCCCCTATTTATGAAGATACATTCGCCCTTATGGTAAAAACCGCAAAGCATATCATAGGATAACGGTATTGGTTGAGAAGACAAATTACTGTTTTAGGTTTGCAAATTTTAATATTAGCAAGTTGATATAACTCAATGTTTATAGTTTGAGATAACTTAATATTTGTAAAGTAAGATAACTCAATGTTTGTAAAGTAGGATAACTCACAATAAATACATAACAGAAAAACGGCTCGTTTGAGCCGTTTTCTTTCCTATATTTGCTAATTTCCGAATTAGTAAAACAATATCTTTATCACAAAAACATAAATTTGGCATTTTGTGCGCTCTGGGCGATTTTAACCATTAAATCCATTGCTTTGCGGAGCAAACCTACCTTCGGTTGAATGATAATTCACCCGCCTATAATTTTATGAGGAAAAATCATTCAGATTGGAAAAACTGAATCCGAAGCTGTACGTTCGTACAGCGAGAGGTGAAGTTTTTTCAAAGCACAAAATGCTTCATTCAGAGAGAAAACGGCTCTTTTGAGCCGCTTTCTTTCCTATGATTAACATATTCCGAATTGAGATAAACTTTCTCTTTAAAAGTACAATGAATAAATTTGGCATTTTGTGCGCTCTGGGCGATTTTAACAATAAAATCTGTTGCTTTGCGGAGCAAAGCTTCCTTCGGTTGAATGATAATTCAACCGCCTATACTTCACGAGGAAAAATCGTTTGGATTGGAAAAACTGAATCCGAAGCTGTACCTGCGTACAGCGAGAGGTGAAGTTTTTTCAAAGCACAAAATGTTTTTATTTCAAGAGAAAACGGCACAGATGAGCCGTTTTCTTTCCTATGATTAACATATTCCGAATTGAGATAAACTTTCTCTTTAAAAGTACAATGAATAAATTTGGCATTTTGTGCGTTCTGGGCGGTTTTAACCGTAAAATTCGGGCGATTTTAACCTTAAAATCCGTTGCTTTGCGGAGCAAAGCTTCCTTCGGTTGAATGATAATTCAACCGCCTATACTTCACGAGGAAAAATCGTTCAGATTGGAAAAACTGAATCCGAAGCTGTACCTGCGTACAGCGAGAGGTGAAGTTTTTTCAAAGCACAAAATGCCCTTATTTGAGAGAAAACGGCTCGTTTGAGCCGTTTTCTTTCCTATGATTAACATATTCCGAATTGAGATAAACTTTCTCTTTAAAAATACAATGAATAAACTTGGCATTTTGTGCGTTCTGGGCGATTTTAACCGTGAAGAAAAAGTTTAGTACATTCCGCCGCCCATAGATGCAGCCGCTGCTGCTGCGTTTGCCGCTGCCTGTGCGTCTTCCTTCTTCTCTACAACTATTGTTTCAGTTGTGAGAACCATAGAAGCAACGGAAGCTGCATTTTGGAGTGCGCTTCTTGTAACCTTAGTTGGGTCAACGATACCGCATTCCATCATATCAACGAACTTTTCTTCGTATGCGTTGTATCCCCAACCCTTCTTTCTGGAGTTCTTGATTCTTTCGATAATAACAGAACCTTCAGCACCTGCATTTTCTGCAATCTGTCTTACAGGTTCTTCAAGAGCGCGAAGAACGATTCTTGCACCTGTCTTTTCGTCGCCTTCACATTCTTTAACAACTTTTTCAACTCTGTCCATAACATTAACGAAAGCAATTCCACCACCGGGAACAATACCTTCTTCAACAGCAGCTCTTGTTGCGTTGAGAGCATCTTCAACACGGAGTTTCTTTTCTCTCATTTCAACTTCTGTAGCTGCGCCAACCTTAAGAACAGCAACGCCACCAGAAAGCTTTGCAAGGCGTTCAAGAAGTTTTTCTTTATCAAATTCAGAAGTTGTAACTTCTGCCGCTGCTCTGATTTGAGCAACTCTTGCTTTGATTTCATCCTGGTCGCCTGCGCCACCAACGATGATTGTATTTTCTTTGTTAATCTTAACCTGCTTTGCTCTACCAAGCATAGTTACTTCTGTTGCTTTGAGTTCAAGACCCAATTCTTCGGAGATAACTTCACCGCCTGTGAGGATAGCAATATCCTTAAGCATATCTTTTCTTCTGTCTCCAAAGCCGGGAGCTTTAACGGCAACGCAAACAAATGTGCCTCTGAGCTTGTTTACGATAAGAGTTGAAAGTGCTTCTGCTTCAACATCTTCTGCGATGATAACAAGTTTTTTGCCTGCCTGAACTATCTGTTCGAGCAATGGAAGGATTTCCTGAATTGAAGAAATTTTCTTATCTGTGATAAGAATAAGAGCATCATCAATAACAGCTTCCATTTTTTCTGTATCAGTTACCATGTAAGGGGAAATATATCCTCTGTCGAACTGCATACCTTTAACACATTCGTGGAATGTTTCAGCAGATTTGCTTTCTTCAACTGTGATAACGCCGTCTGCTGTTACATCTTTCATTGCGTTTGCAATAAGTTCACCGATGGATTCATCAGCAGCGGAGATTGTTCCAACTCTTGCAATATCATCAAATCCATTAACCTTTTTGGACATTTCGGAAAGACCTGCAACTGCTGCATCAACTGCTTTCTGGATGCCTTTTCTGATAACCATTGGGTTTGCACCAGCAGCAACATTCTTCATACCTTCACGGATAAATGCCTGTGCTAAAAGTGTTGCAGTTGTTGTTCCGTCGCCTGCTGCATCATTTGTTTTTGTTGCAACTTCTTTAACGAGCTGTGCACCGAGATTTTCAAATGGGTCATCAAGCTCAATTTCTTTTGCAATTGTAACACCATCGTTTGTTATAAGTGGTGCGCCATATTTCTTTTCAAGAACAACATTTCTGCCCTTGGGGCCCATTGTTATTTTAACTGCATTTGCTAATTGGTCAACACCTCTGAGCAATGCTTCTCTTGCTTCAATTCCGTTTTTGAGTTCTTTTGCCATAGTATGTTCCTCCTTTTATTACTCAACAATTGCGAGTATATCGCTCTGTTTTACAATAATAAGCTCTTCGCCATCGAATTTAATTTTAGTTCCTGAATATTGGTTGGTAACAACCTTATCACCAACTTTAACATACATAACAACTTCTTTATCATCAACAAGTCCGCCAGGTCCTACTTCGATAACTTCTGCTATCTGTGGGCGTTCTTTTGCTGCACCTGTTAAAATGATGCCGCTTTTTGTTGTTTCTTCTGCCTCTGTCATTTTAATAACTACTCTGTCTGCTAAAGGTTTAAGTTTCATTTGAATTCCTCCTGTATTTATGTATTGTTTTATTTCCTATTTTTAGACAAACTTTGATTTGCACTTAGCAATGCAAAACTAATTAAAAAAGCATTACATTTTTAGCACTCAACCTTTTTGTTTGCTAATTACATGGTTGATTCTACCATTATTATTTCAAAAAATCAAGTGGCGAATGCTAAATTTAACATTTTTTTAACAATATCATCCTGCAAAATGTCGATTTACAAAAAATTTTAGAAAAGGGTTTATTTATTATTTTGCAGATGGCTTAAAATACTGATAGAGATAGCATTTAATCATACCGTTATAGAGCTTTCTCACCTTATCTGCTTTTTTACCGAAGTATTTTTCAAACCCTTCGTGAGAGTTTATTATATACATTTTCCAATTGGGAACAGAGCTTCTGACTGCCTTACCAAAGGATTGAAAGAGTTTTTCTGCCTCTGCTTTTTCGAGCATTCGTTCTCCGTATGGTGGATTTGTTACAATTGTTCCTCTGCAATCGGGATATGGGGGTGAAAACTCGGTTGCATTGGCAACAGAAAACTTAATAATATCACCAACCCCCGCACGCTTTGCGTTTTCTTTTGCGAGGTCTATACATTCGGGAAGTATATCGTAACCAAAAATTTCGGTTTTACATTCTGTTTCAAGAGACTTTGCTTCCTCAACAGCTTCTTTCCATATTTTTTTAGGAACAAAAGAAAAATCCATTGCATCAAATTTTCTTAAAAGCCCCGGAGCACGATTTATGCTCATAAGAGCCGCTTCTATTGGAATTGTTCCCGAGCCGCAAAATGGGTCAACGGTTGCAACGCCTTCTCTGGGGCGAGATATATTAACCATTGTTGCAGCCAATGTTTCTCTCAATGGTGCAACACCTGCTGACGGTCTGTATCCCCTTTTGTGTAATGGTGCTCCTGAGGTTTCAAGCATTATAGTTACTTTATCATTGAATATAAAAAATTCAATTCTCTTTTTAATGCCTGTTTCGGGAAAATAAGTTGTTTTATAATATTTTTCAAGGGATTTAAGGATGGACTTTTTGATTATGCTTTGACAATCACGAATAGAAAACAGTTTTGAACGCACAGAGCTACCTGTTACAATTATAGCATCATCAACAGAAATATACTCTCCAAAAGGTATTTTTTCAACATTATCAAAAAGCTCTGTAAATGTATAGGCATTAAATTCAGAAAGATGGATATAAACACGCTCGGAATATCTGAAATTAAGGTTACATCTTGCAACGGCACTGATATCCCCCTCAAAGGTTACTCTGCCATCCATTGTTTCTAATCGTTTATATCCTAATTTATCAATGTCTTCTCCAACAAATTTTTCAAGTCCAAAAAGACAGCTTGTTACAAACTTCAATTTTGTTTCCTCCAATTTTAAACTAAACCTACCTTATTATAACATATTTATTTTCATGTTCAATACTTACGGCAATATTTCTTAAAAATTCTTTTTATATTAAATGCCTATAGCAATATCTATTGAATAAATCTTTTTTGTTCAATGCTTAGGGCAATATCTATTGAATAAATCCATTATTTTTATGTTCAATACTTATGATATTATTTGGAAACAAACAACGGATAATTTTCAAAGTCAATTTTATAGTTAATTTTGCAAACATATTGATTTTAATATGGATTGATAACAAACTTTTGGATTTCTAAAAAACAGGGATTTTGCACTTATTTGTACAAAATCCCTGTTTTAGTTACATAAAACAATTGCTTCATACGCTTTAAAAAGCAAGTTAATAACAAATACGATTACTACAGATATTTGTATTATTTCTGCTTAATAAGCATAATACTTTGTTTAGTTCTACCAAGCCCCTACTCCTACGGCATCAAAATTAACTTTATCGTTAATAATTATATCCGCATCTCTTTCCAAGTGGAACAAAGGTAATTTAAGACCATTATCATTATCATTATTACCATCTGGGTTTACCGAACCACCATCTGGGTTAATATAGGGTAATTCAGAAGGAGCATAGAAGTGCTTAATCTTGTCGTAACCGGGAAGCATTTTATCTCCGCTTTCACCCTCAAGAGGATAATATCCACCCTGTGGGTTTTTAATATAACCAAGTTGAATATCATACCACGAAACACCATCAGATATTTCTATATTTCTATCTACAGCTGCTCTCGCAACATTTACAGTTGAATCTGCTGTAAGATTAACAGTAACACCTGTTGGAACGGTTATTGTTGAGAACGCAAGAGAATTTTTTAACACCTTTACAGATACGGTTTGACCTGAGGGTATTATATTCTCTATAAAGTATTTAACCTCACTCCATGTATAATAATCATCATTATCAGACCAGCTAAGGGCTGTTGCCAATTTGTTTTTATCTTCTGTTGTGAGAGAAGTTCCGTTTGCTGACATCTGGAATGTTTCAAGATAGAACGCTTCCAAAGGATAAACATCAACTCGAGCACTTCCTCCAACAACAATTGCGGATGTTATATAGCTGTCTGAAATTTGATTATAACCCGGCATATCATATTTAGCGGTAAACATAAGCTCACCTGTCTTTTCGTCCACCTTATTATAACCTGAGACGCCATAATCCACATAGAACGGTGTGGCACCTGTTTTGCCATCTTTGCCTTCTACAATATTTATATACCCTTCTGATTCCGAGCCATATGCAGGCAAGAAGAAATACAATGAATAATGGCTAACAGAATCATTATGCCCTAATCCGTAATAAGTTGCAAACTGTTGATAATTTTTTGCCAATGTGCTATATTGCGGCGTTGAAGCCGTTTTTTTGTATAACATTGCTGTAAAATAATCTTGCTCATACTTACGAGAGGACATAGTTCTTTTTTCGACAGTTGCATAATGGAACTGAACCTCATAAATAGCATCGCCGCTTAGATTTACGGGAGCAGGAGAAATAGAACCTATACTTTCAGTGGGTTGAGCGTCTTGAGTGTATTTTTTACCTACAGTTCTTACAGATGCACTTGGAGAAATTTTAACACCTTTTGTTGTTACCGATGTGGTAATGCCATAATTTGCTGGATTTTTGCTTATAGCATCAATGGTTGAGTTAGCGTTAATTGTTATATAACCATTGGATGTTATACCTTGCTGCTCACCTTCAGCAATTAAGGTGCAGTTTTCCGTTGTAACACCTGTTGGACCAACAACAGCAATACCTGTACTTCCAACTCCATATACTTTAACATTGGACAAGGTGGCAAATGTACTACCGGTTCCCTTTATGAAAACTTCAGTATATGCTCTTATGCCATATTTCAGCCCTTTTACATAAACGGTTCCACCACTTGTTTGAATATCTATACAGTTTAATTTATCGTTTGAGTTTTGGTTTGTGCATCTTATTCCCGCTGAATTATCATGTGCAACATTTCTTTGATAGAAGGACACTTCCTGAATACCAATAAAAGGTGCATTAGGTTGTGAATACAAAACCAAATAATAAACATTATTGCTCTTGTTACTTGGAGTGAAATCAACAACTATTTTATCACCTGCATACATCGGGTTATATCCGGTATTTTCCGACGATTTTATTGACTTGCCTATTTTTGATGATTCACTCTCAAACAACTCCCACTTCATTGGATTAACATTTTCTGCATTATTTAAAGCTGTTGTTAAAACGAATCTGTTAACATCTCCAGTTGTGAGAGTTAGCTTTAATGTAACAACCTTCGATGTTTCTCCGTTTATGGTTGTTTTTGTATGCAATATATCCGTTGGAAACATAGCATCATAATAGGTTTTAGCATTGTTGCTTTTTCCATCCATTAAAAATGTATATGGACTATCCAACTCAAAGCAAAACTTTCTTCGGGATTCAAATTTATCATTTTTTATATCTTCATAATGTGGGTCTACTAAACGCATAGCTGCTTCGCTACTACTAACATAAACAATCAATGTACCCTTTACTATCTGAAGAGAATAATTTCCATTATATAAAGAATAAACTATTCTGAAACGCTGGCTAGCGGAATCATTGTCTTCTTTATAAGCGGAAACGGCCGTACCATTCGCAAATACTCCTCCGCTGACATCAAGACAACTTGAATTCTTAATTTCATAAGCCATGGGATAAAGCTCAGTCGCATCCTTTGTTAAAGTGAACAAATCCTTTTCTTTATCGCTGAAAAAGAATGAACTTTTACCCTCGTTGAAATTAAGATATTTATTCTTATACACACTTTTAATTCTTGCGGTGAAAACTGTTCCAAAATCTACAATTGGACATATGTTAAATATTTGACTTCCGTTATATTTTTTGCTTACATCGTCGTTAGGCCAAAGATGTATTTTAATTTTATCATTTTGCTGTGTTCCGTAACATCCCGATACCTTGTCTCCAATAGTCCCATTAGAGTCTAAGCAATACTTTCCGAAATCAACTCCATATTCCCCCCCGCTGACAGGAAGGTCCTTATCGTTAAGTACGCTTACGATAACATATCCATTATACTCGGGACCTCGGGCTATTGTCTTTGTTACCCCGTTTTCCACAACCTGCATCGTAGACGCATGCAAAATATAGAAATGAGACTGTTTAGAACTGGGATTTGCCTTGGTTACTATTCTTCCACCTACAGAGGGTTTCGAGCCGTGAACAGAGATATATTCTTTGGTTAAATAGTTCTGTATTTTAAATGAACCTTTATAATTTCCATTAGAATCTCCATCAGGGAAATACTCAAAATACCATATTTCTTCAGGCCCGCCTGTTGGATTAACTCTGCTAACAATATCGGCTCGTCTAATAATATTATCTTTATCACTGACGTATTCTTCACCTATTGCTGCCATAAGATGATTTGTTCCTTCTTTACCTATAACAGAGTAGAATCCCCCGCCGTTGTCTATTGCATATTCTGCTAATGTATTATAAGACTTGTTATTTGAAACAGTTAAACCGCTCGTTCCATCTCCTTTTTTATAGCCCGAAACATATGAAGCTCCCGAAAGAACGGAGTTAGTGCCACCATAAGTACCATCTGCAACCAGATTAACAGAGCCGGTGATTTCTACATTATTTCCACTAGTACCACATGAGTAAATTCCGTATCGATATCCGTAACAATTAACCTTGCCTTCTGTACCATCTATTTCAATTTTTCCATCAGCTCGGATGCCATCTTCGCTTGAACCGAAAAAGGAGAAATCTGCACCTTCATTTGCGGTTATTTTTACATTTTTTGGGGTATGAATACCTGCTGATTTTGCTTCAACAGTTACAGTTCCACTGCCTTTAATGGTAGTATCTCCAATTTCTGTATAGATTCCGTAATCCGCGCCAACCGCAGAAATGCCAAGGTATCCACCATTTGACATATTTACTGTTACAGACTGCTTAGCCCAGATTCCCGTGCCGCCTCCGCTCGAAGAAGATGATACACTAACTTTAGGAGTTCCAGATATTGAAACACTACTGGCACAGTTGATTCCATCAAAGTCTGATTGTATATTTATAGTTGCATTGCCACCAATGTTTACAGAACCGCCATTAGGAGAATTTATACCATACTTAACCCCTCTTGATGCATATGATGCGTTACCACTAATAGATATATTTCCATATGCAGTTATGCCTTTACCTGCATTATTAAAGGTAACCTTTGCATTGCCTGAGATACTTGTATCCTTAGCACTGAAAGCCGCTTCATTGTCTCTATGGCTATCCTCTTCTAACGCGGCGTATACCTCTGCATCTACAATTGTGAGCGAACCATTGACCGATAGTGGTGCACAGTAGTTATATTGGCGTTTTTTCCCCGAAACAAAAGAACAATATGTATTTTCACCTGTTATTGTTAAATCACGTTTTATATCCAGATTATAATCATCATGTATTACCCGCAGAGCAGGGCCGGTTGACCAGAGCTGAACAGTGGCATCGGATTCTATAAATGAGCTCTCCTTTGTTAGAACAGCAACGCTTCCATAATCTTCATTATTATTCTTATCTTTACAATAAACGCGCAATGTTCCGCCAGTTCTAACCTTTACATCTCCTTCGGCATATATTCCGTAAATATTACCTTTATTCCATCCCCAATGCTCAACTTCCAGTATGCCTCCTCCTTCAACGCGAAGACCTCCGCCTCTTGCTCCACTTAATTTTGCCGAATGTGCTACAAGGTCGATAGAGCACGATATACTCTTAAGATATGTGCCATCAACGGCACATTTATCTGTTACATCTGCGCTCACAAATGCGCCCTCTTTGACATAGAGCTTAGCATGCAAAAGTTTCATACTTCGGGTATCGCCCAGCAAATATACTTTAGTTAATTTATCGGCTGTTCCGCCTATGACAAATAGGTCTCCTGCCAAATATACAGCTATACTGTCATTACAGTCATTACTTCCTCCATATGATTGGATCATTACGAAAGCTCCATCATCTATTTCAATAGTGCCGGCATGGGATAATTGCTCCTTGAGGTCTTTGTCCGGAGTTCTGGCTCTTATCTGATCTGCAACAGTTTTTGAAATCCAGCCAGTAGTTGAACCATATCTTCCGTCTATACAACCATTGCCTCCCTCCCAAACACTTGTTTCTTCAGAATTCCAACCACTTACTTCTTGACCTGCCATCAAAGCACGCCCTCGAGCAAGAATGAATACTTCCGCATTGTTTCCCGACATCCTTATTTTTCCAATATCAACGGCAAGCCCTTTATCTTGAAGAAAATATTTATCCTCAGCATATTCGCTTGAAAAATAATTTGTTTCCTGACTAAAAACTATGTTACCATTGTTAGTATAATAGCCGGGTTCATTACAACCGGAATAAAGTTTACCCGCAATTGAAACCTCATCACAGCAATATGTAAAAATACCGCAAGTATCATTTGGAGTTGCTACATGTACTTCTGCATCTGCCCCTATTATCAATTTGCCGTCCATACCAAATGGATCTGAAAAATAAAGGCCTACTTGATCTCCTTTTGGATCTTTTTCTTTGTTGTAATAGCCACATCCGCCAAACGCATAGCATTTGCCACCATAAAAATAAACAGAATTGGCAAATAAACCCATTCCACCCAATGCACGGAATTCAGTATCTTTATGCCAAACAGTCAACGTGCCATCATTAAGATCGCCCTCTGAACCGACGCGAATACCGCTATAATACTTCTGCATTCTAAACATTGTCAGAGACACACCACCTTCACTGCTGGCAGACCCACGACAGTCTAAAAAAGCCCTAGAATATTGGGTACCTACTGTTGCATTATCTAAACAGCGAACACCATCTCCATAACCTTCTCTAAATTTCTCACCCGAATAGGATTCTCCCACCAAATCTTCATAAACATCATCCGCAGAAAGTGGGTTATCTACATACTTGAAATAATCTGAATCTTCAATTATATCTTTAATTTGCTCATCGGTATAAACAGGAGTTTCAAATTCATCAGGAATCTCAGGACCATAAAGAATCTCAGACCCATCAAAATTCGGATTTTGAACAACCTTAGACGTTACCTTGCCGCTTTCTATAACTAAATTTTTACATGTTAAACCTGTACCATTCGCTTCCACATCCATACGCCCGCCGCCAACATTGTCAACGCTATAAAATGTGGATTTTTCAAGATATATACCTTTTGAATGTGGCGTATCTACTGTTAAATTATGCTCGTTAAGGTCAAGATACAACACATTTGAACCCTTGCAAGACATATCTTTGGACTCTAAAACATCGCCGCTATAAGAAATATCATTGCAAATGGTTAAATCCATAATATTAACGCTTTCAACATTTTCTATTGCCATTTGAAGCGTTTCACTGCTATATGCAGAAACATTTTGAACAATAACAATTTCTTCTTTCAGTTCAAAACCCAAAAGATTACAAATTGAATTATAAATGTTTACATATAATCCACTCATTCCAAGCGTTATAAAAATTGCAAACACAAGGAACAGAACGAGAAATTTTAACCTTTTTTTCAAAATAAGCCCTCCTTTTTCCACGGAACACGAATATTCTAACTATACAAAATATATTGTTATGTATTTAAAAATTATTCTGTATCGCAAAGGGTATAATAAAATTGTGAATATTGCACATTACATATGCAAATATATACCCATCCTCATATATAGAATAACATAAAATCGTTTTTTTGTCAATAGAAAATCGCTTACAAACAACAGATTTGATGCATTTTTCCAGTTCTTTAATGCATTATATTTATTTTTTTAATATTATAGCAATTTATATACATTTATTGACCTCAAATTATATTTTTAAACACAATATAAGGGCTTGCACGCAAAACGCACAAGCCCAAATAAAACTGATTATTCTATTTCAGAAGATATTTCATCAAGCCAATTTCCCTCATAGCTCTCAATCTTACCTGAATCCTCAAGAGAAGCAAGGGGTTTATACACGGGAATTTTAGCAACGGTTGGAATTCCGTATTCTTTTGCAATTTCTTCAACCTTGCTTTCACCGTATATATAATGCTTATTGCCGCAATCGGGACATTCAAAATAAGAATAGTTTTCAACTATGGCAACAACGGGGATATTCATAAGATTTGCCATTTTTACAGCTTTAGCAACTATCATTGAAACAAGCTCTTGAGGAGAAGTTACAATTATAATACCCTTAATTGGCAAAGACTGAAAAACAGTGAGAGGAACATCACCTGTTCCCGGAGGCATATCAACAGACATATAGTCTACATCGCCCCAATACACATCTGTCCAGAACTGTTTAACTGTTCCTGCAATAACAGGGCCACGCCATACAACAGGGTCTGTATCGTTTTCAAGAAGCAAATTAACACTCATTACCTTTATGCCGTTTTCGGAAAGGCAAGGGTCTATTCCCTTTTCAGAACCGGTTGCTTTTTCAGTTAAACCAAATGCTTTTGGGATGGAAGGGCCTGTTATATCCGCATCAAGTACTGCGGTTTTATAACCTTTTCTGTTCATATTAACAGCTAAAAGTGATGTTACAAGGGATTTGCCAACTCCGCCCTTTCCACTAACTACAGCGTATACATTTTTTACAGAAGAACTTGCATTACACGCCGCTTGCAAATCTTCTTTTCCACATTTTTGTGTGCACGATGCACAATCGTGATTACAGCCAGACATAGTGCCTCCTTAAATACATCTGTGTTTATTCATTATAAAAAAAGCAAATTTCTAACGAGAAGATATATCATCAAAGCAGTTCCCAAAAAGGAAAGAACAAGATATTTTATTCCCGTTTTTAAATCATCAGCAGAAACTTCTTTTTTCATTATTTTTCCAAAATTTAAATACATTAAAGCCCCAACAAGGGAAATCAGAAAAGGTATTATCAAAGAAAAAATCTTATCACTTTTCTGAATAGCATCATCAAAGGAAATTTCAACAAAAACTCTTTGAGGCAGAAGGATATAGCCAACAACGGCAAGAATCAAAGAAACAAAAACGACAAGCAGGGAAATTATAGTTCTTTTGTTTTTCACCCTCACACTCCCCCTTCTTTAATCTATATAGTATTATACCATATTTTTTTGAAATTTCAACCCATTTTAACACATTCACACTTTAAGTTTGATTTCAAATACTTTGATTCTTTTATTTAAGTTTGCTTTCAAACATTCTGAGATTTTATTTGAGTTTAATTTCAAACACCTTGATTCATTTATTTGCATTTTCATAGCAAAGAATTGCTTTTATACCTCTGAATTTCCAACAAAATCATCTTCAGGGGGATATTTGTCTATATCGTTGAAATGCCACCACTCCGAGGTACATGGATAAAACCCAACGCTTTCCATAACTTCCTTGAGATAAAGTGCGTTTTTGGTTTTTTCGCAGTTTTCTTCTGCGTTATAATCGTATGCAGACATTTCGTCAAAACAATCGAAGCCCGTTGGCATTTCAATCTCGTTGCCTGAAAAATCAGTTAAGGTAACATCAACAGCGTTTCCCCTTGTATGGTTTGAATAGCCCTTTGTCGGGTCGGCAACGAAGCCGTCAACAGGGTATATTTCCCACATCGTAAACTGTGCTTTAGCAGGTCTGTATGCATCCCAAATTTTGAGCTTATAACCGTTTTTCTTAAATATTTCCTGAGCTTTTTTAAGGCGTTTAACAGTTCCGTATCTGAGCAATGCATCGGAAAAATTATAAATTACATGACCTGTAAAATTATCCTCTGTGGAATACTTCATATCCACGCCAATATCTTCTATATATTCTTTAACAACAACCATTTGGCTGTTTTGAATTTGTGTTTCTTCTGAAATTGTTTTTTCCATATTGTTTCCCTGTTGTTTTATTTTATGCTATATTATCTTACGCTAATTATCAAACAGCAGGAAGATGCCCCAAGCAGGCATCTCCCTGTATTTACAAGATTATTATCTTATACCGTATTTTTCAATAATATAGTCCATATCCTTATCACCTCTGCCTGAAAGGTTAATAAGAACAGAACCGTTGCCCATTGTTTTTGCAAGCTTCATACCGTATGCAACAGCGTGAGAGCTTTCAATTGCAGGAATGATACCTTCAAGACGGGACAAGGTGAAAAATGCATCTATTGTTTCATCGTCGTTGATAACATCATATTTAACTCTGCCCAAATCGTGAAGGAATGCGTGTTCAGGGCCGCTTGACGGATAATCCAAACCGCTTGCAACAGAATAAACAGGTGCCGGTTCTCCGTTTTCGTCTTTGAGCATAAGACTGTTAAAGCCGTGCATAATTCCTTCTTCGCCATACATCAAGCTCGCTGCGTGGTCGCCAAGCGCCGTTCCCCTGCCAAGTGGCTCAACGCCGTAAATATTAACAGGGTCATTAAGGAAGCCAGAGAAGAATCCCATAGAGTTAGAACCGCCGCCAACACAAGCAACTATTGCATCGGGAAGCTCTCCTGTCATTTCAAGGAACTGCTCTCTTGCTTCTATACCAACAACGCTCTGGAAATCACGAACCATCATTGGGAATGGATGAGGGCCAACAACTGAACCGATACAATAAATTGCATCTTTATATTCCTTGCTGTATGCATCAAATGCCGCATCAACTGCCTCTTTAAGAGTTGCAAGTCCATGAGTTACCTCAACAACATTTGCACCAAGGATTTTCATTCTTGCAACATTGGGAGCTTGTTTCTTTATATCAACAGTTCCCATATAGATATCACATTCCAAGCCAAAATATGCGGCTGCTGTTGCAAGAGCAACACCGTGCTGACCTGCGCCCGTTTCTGCAATAACCTTCTTTTTGCCCATATATTTTGCAAGCAATGCTTCGCCCATACAATGGTTTATTTTATGTGCGCCTGAATGGTTAAGGTCTTCACGCTTAACATAAAGCTGAACATTGCCAAGGGATTTGGAAAGGCGTTCAAGGTATGATATTGGTGTTGGTCTGCCCTGAAATTCTTTTCTGATTTTGCGAAGCTCACCTATAAATTTAGAAGATTTGCAAATGGTGAAATATGCTTCTGTTATTTCTTCCATAGCTTTCTGAAGCTCTGGGGTGATATAACATCCGCCGTATTTTCCAAAGTATCCTTTGCTGTCAGGGTATGATTTAAGATATGTATCGAAGTCTATTCCGTTAAATTTCATATTTTGTTCCTCTCTCAATTAAGTTAATTAAAATAATCAAATTTGTAATATGGGTATAGCACAATATTTGCTATAAAGAGGATTATCGCCATCGTTTCGTAAGAAGCACCATACTGTTTTCCTCGTTTCAACGTTGTTTGAATTTCAAAATAAAAAGCCCCTAGCAGAAAATTGCATCTGCCAAGGACGAATAAAAAACTTATCCGCGGTGCCACCTTGATTCGCACTACCATGCGCACTTTCAGGATACAAACATACCCCAGACAATTAACGCATGCCCAAGCGTTGCAGAATACTCACCTTTCGGCTTTGACTGCACCCTCCGCGGTCCATTTGCTAATCTGGTTCTAACCCGACTCTCAGCACCACGGGCTCTCTGTATAGCCATATATCAGCTTTATCTCCGCATCAACGGTTTAATATTTTTTATTATTATATCATTTATTTTTATCGTTGTCAATAGCTTTTAAATAAATTTCAGGTTTTGCTTCATTTTAAAATAGATTTCGGATTTTACATTTTAAAATGGATTTCGGATTTTGCATTTTTAAAGGAATTTCAGATTTTCGGATTTTGCATTTTGGAGAAATTCCAAATTTATCATAAAGATGTTTTGTGTTCAGATAAAAAGTTTTTGATTTAAATATAGTTGTTTTCGGTAACAATAAACTATAAAAGTTCGTAAAGCACATCTTCCAATGAAATTGGCGTTACCAAGCCAAAAGGTTTCTATGAATAATACACTATAAAAGCTCCCCAAGCACATCTTCCAAAGAGATTGGTGTTACCAAGCCAACAACTATCTTTTCAAAAATCTCAATTGCTTTTTCTTTGTTCCAATGAAAATCTATACCCGATGCAGTTTCGGTATTACCGTTTTCACATTTTTTCAACAGATGAATATTGTAAGAAGGTCTGCCTTCCCTCTCCGTTTCCGTTAATGTATATTCAACATAAAAATCAAGAATCTCTCTCGTTTCAGTGCGTATCATTCTGTTCTTTTCAATTGTTTTCATTTTATTACCCTTCCTTGTTTGCGTTTCTCCAACAATATGCGAAAATAATACCAAGGCAAGAGCAAATCTTCAAACCCACATTTTAGTATATGAGCAATTTAAAATTGAAACAACATATGAAAACATAAAAAACAGGTGTTTTTTTCGCTTTTTAGCACTCAAAAAGCATATTTGTTCATATTTAAGAAGAAATATAAACTTTTAAATAACAGAATCCCTTTGCAAAATAAAAAAGTGCATATAGCCAAAAACTAAAGCACTTTTTACTTAATTTATATCATTTTTCAAACGAATGAACAAACTCCCAATAATCATCAACCATATTATTTTCTTCTTGCCACCAGTGGCATTTTTCAATTACCTCATCATCGGTCATATCTGAGATTTTTTTCATTCTGTATCTGAAAACTTTTTTACTTGCAAAATATTCTCTTGCTATTGTTGCATAATCAAGTTTATTGTTTGAATTCATTTATCATCCCACCTTAATGGAATCAGTTCTGAAACACTTTAATTCTTTCCAAAATCAATACATTGTTTTTGTAAGATTGCTCCAATGCACCAATTTTATTGATTCTGCATTACCTATTCCAATGCACCAATTTTATTGATTCTGCATTACCTGTTCCAATGATGTACCACTTTTATTGATTCTGTATCACCTTTCCAAATGCACAAATTATATTGATTCTGCAATGCTTGCTCCAATGCACCAATTTTATTGATTCTGCAATGCTTGCTCCAACGCTCTCGCAAGCTGGTCTGCACAGGATGTGGATTTAAATCCGCAGGTGTTGCCTTTAAGTAGGCGTATAACATCCTCTGCTTTCATACCCTCAACCAACTTTGATATTGCTTTGAGATTTCCGTTACATCCTCCGTTAAAGCTAACAGAGGTAACTTTTTTATCTTCGGTTAAATCAAATTGAATTGTTGCGGCGCATACGCCCGAGGTTCTATATTTGTACATAATACTTCCCTTTCCTTTGTGTCTGAAATTTTCCAATTAAAACATCTGTTTCCAAAGAAATTATACCATAGAGATTTCACCGTGTCAACAAAAACAGATATATTTTGTTTACCATATTTTGTTTTGGCTGAAAATATAGAGATATACGAATTTAATAAGGGAGACAGAAACTGCCACTTGTCTCACCTGTCCAAGCCCTCTTTTTCAGTGGTTTTGGATGGTTTTATGTCTATGTTATTTGCCTTTATTATCAACGAAAAAGGAGACAGAGAACCGTCCCCTAACAGATGAGACAGTGTTTAAAATGAGTTTTTCCGTTATACAAAATGAGAAAGCACGAAAATCGTTGCTTTCCCATTACTCCATATTTGCCTCTTACTTTGATTCTATACACCCATTTTTTTGAGTTTACGAGCTTTGAAAAAGCCATCGATTGCTCTGATTGACAGTAAAACAATAGTTGCAAAAGTCCTTCCCATTAACAAGAAAAACATAATTGTATTTGTGGTAAAGGAATGTTCCTTGTATACAAAACCAGACGCAACGGCAGAAAACGCACCACAAAACATTTGTGCCAAAATAGCCAAAATCCCAATTACAATTACATAAAGCCAAGATACTATTTTCTCTCTGTTGTTTAATTTGTTTTTCAGAATCAATTTTTCAATTATTTTCCAAACTGCATATGGATATAGCATAAAAGCAACCAAGAAAATCAAGCAAGCAACATCAGAGGAAAAAATTCTCCTGTAAAAGAACTCGGTTTGACTTTGCTGTTGAGCATATAACATACTGTAGTGAAATAAAAATTCAGTGCAAACAAATATTGTATACCAAGCAATATACTCAATTAGTTTTTTGTATTTCGTCTCGCACATTATATACTGTCCCCCATCTCCATTAAAACAGACACTTTTACAGCTTTAACGAAAAATTTCATATTTCGCCTTTTAACAGTTTTCATACTTTAACGAAACATTATGTCTTTTGACTCAAAACACTTTTACAGCTTCAACGAAACGTTATATATTTCACCTTTAGGGGTTTTTCTATCGGATGCAACTGCTTTAACTGCATCCATTTTTTTATAGCCGATATTGATATAATACAACAGATGCTCTTCAACTGACATATCTTTCCAGAAATCGGAAACGGATTCTTCGGTTGCACCTGAAACCACCAAAGCAAACTCTCCCTTTTGGGGGATATCACCATTTTCAACCATTTTTATTGCATTTTTTAGAGATGTTTTGGTTATACATTCATTGAGTTTTGTAAGCTCTCGGCAAACTGCAATTTCTCTGTTTCCGAAATGGGAAAAGATATCCTTAAGGTCTTTTAAAACTCCATGAGGGGGTGAATAGAAAACGATATCCCTTTTTTGGGTTTTCAATTCCTCCAACGCATCGGAGCGTTCCTTTTTATTTTCCGACAAAAAGCCCTCGAAAATAAACCTTTTATTTTGAAGTCCGCTAACGCTTATTGCAGTTGCAACAGCACAGCAACCCGGTATTGGAACTACCTTTATACCCTTTTCGTGACATTCTGCAACCAAAGCAGAACCGGGGTCTGAAATGGCAGGAGTTCCTGCATCTGTAATCAGTCCGCAGGTTTCTCCCTGCAACAACCTTTTTACAATTTCCTCGCCCTTATATGATTTATTATGCTCATAATAACTTACAAGTGGCTTTTTTATACCCAAAAGCATTAACAACTTTCCGCCAACTCTTGTATCTTCAGCGGCAACGAAATCAACGCTTTTAAGGGTTTCTATCCCTCTCAAAGTCATATCCTGCATATTCCCAATTGGGGTTGATATTACATAAAGCATAAATACATTCCTTAAATTAAAATATTACTTTGTATCCCTTGCCTTTTTCTTATGCTTCATTTTTCTTAACTTCAGATAGAGCTTTGGCATATGGTCAACAAGCATATCTTTAAAGAAGTTTCTGATTTTTGCATAAACATCGTGAAGGAATACATAAGCTCCATATGGAACACATTTTGAAGTTACTCTGAAATCCAGATTCTTTTCATATAATCTGCCAAGCCATCCCGGCATTTTATAAGCCCACTTATAACGTTTAACAAAGTGATAGAAATACGCCTCAATGAAAAGCACCTGTTTTTCGGGGAACTGCTCCTGAACAAGGGGAACACGGCAATCGGGGGAGATAACCTCGGGGAGATACCCCGCCTCTTTTGCAGTTTCATACAGCTTTGTTCCGGGATATGGATAGAAAATATTTGGGATAACCCTATCGGATTCCATTTTAGCATTGAGCTTTATTGTTTTAAGTGCCTTATGGATATCCTCGTGGGGCAAGCCGATTATATTATAGGTAAGCTGTGCAATTCCGTATTTATGAAACCACTTACTGCAGTTTATCATCATTTCATCTGTCTGATAACGCTTAAGATACTTGAAACGCATTTCCTGGTCTCCGCTTTCAAGACCCATATCAATGGTATAGCATCCTGCTTCTTTCATACGGCGAACAGTGTCTTCTGTAAGGATATCAAAACGGATATTTCCTGTGAATGGAAGGTGAATTTCTTCCTTATACATTTCAATAAATTTATCAAACCATTCGGGGAACATATTAAAAATAGCATCCCTGAAATTGATATACTGAATATTTGGATATTTGGAAAGCAAGGTTTTAAGATAAAGTATTCCGTTTTCGGGACTTCTGAAACGAGCATAATATTTTTTATTTGGATAAACATTTCTGAATTGGCTGTTACCGCAATATGTGCAGTTATAGAAACAACCTCTGCTCATCATAACAATAGCGGTATTTACCTTAACGGAATCCAGATTTGCATAATCGAACAAATCAAAATCTGGTATTGGCAACCTTTCAAGGTCAGGGAAAAGAGGACGAACAGGGTTTTTCACAAAGCTACCGTCGGGATTTTTAAACCACAAGCTTTCAACGGCAGAATAGTCCTTACCGTCTCTCATTGCATCGCAAAGCTCAAGCTCTGCATATTCGCCGTCACCGATACAAACGCAATCCACCCCATCTGCAGCAAGTACATCACCGGGAACTAAGGTACAATGATATCCGCCTGCAATTATAAACACATTGGGGTATACTTCCTTTGTCCACTTAATATATGTCTGACAGTCGGGAAATGCAGTTGTACGGATGGAAAATCCGATTATATCAAACTCACCCTTTGCTTTCAGCTTTTCTTTGAATTCTTCCTCTTTATGAAGGAACAAAAGGTGAAGAAGCTCAACAGAGTGTCCCCCCTGTTTCAAAACTGCAGATATGGAAGCAAGTCCTTCGCTATAGCTTCCCCCTGTCATTTTCCCTCTCAGGTCTCTGTCTGTATAATCGGGGTAAACAAGCAACATTCTTGCGCTTTTTCCCTTAAGGTCAACAAGTTTCCCTGTGAAATCTATTCTTGGCTCTGCCGCTTTTGGTGGCAGAGTATCTTTTCTTTTAACATTTAACGCTTTTTCCGCAACTTCGGGATTAAAGCCGTTTTCCATTTCAGTCATATCTATATCCATCCTTATTTATTGATTATTTCAATGTGGCTCATTATCTGTTTTATTCGTGGGCATCAAACCAATTTTCTGCACATACAGCTTCTGCAACAAGGGGAACAGAAAGGTTATAAACATTTTCCATACCCTGCCTTAAAATTTCCTTCGCTTTTTCTTTTTCGTTTTCGGGGGATTCTACAATAAGCTCGTCGTGAACCTGAAGTATGATTCTCGATTTCATACCCTGCTTTTCAAACTCGTTTGCAACATCTATCATTGCTTTTTTGATTATATCCGCAGCAGTTCCCTGTATTGGAGAATTCTTTGCAACACGCTCACCGAAAGAACGCATTGTTTTTTTAGGGGATGAAAGCTCGGATATATACCTTCTTCTACCGAAAAGGGTTGTTACATATCCGTTTTCATACGCAGAAGCAACCACACTTTCAAGGTAATTTGAAACACCAGGATATGTTGCAAAATAATCGTTTATATATTCCTTTGCGGTTTTAACGGTAACTCCAATTTCATTTGAAAGAGCAAAATCCGACATACCGTATATTATACCGAAGTTTATTGCCTTTGCTCTTTTTCTCAGTTCTGATGTTACGGCTTCAGACGGCACATTAAACACGCCCGATGCGGTTATTGTATGGATATCTTCATTATTGTTAAACGCTTCTATGAGAGTTTCGTCACCCGAAATATGAGCCAATATTCTCAGCTCTATTTGTGAATAGTCTGCATCAATAAGCACATTTCCTTCATCTGCAATGAAAAACCTTCTGAAAACCTTTCCCAACTCTGTTCTTACAGGGATATTTTGCAGATTTGGTTCTGCTGAAGACAAACGCCCTGTTTGAGTTAAAGTCTGCCTGAAAGTGGTTCTTACTCTACCGTCTTCGGAGATAACTTTAAGAAGCCCTTCTGCATATGTGCTTTTTAGCTTTGACAACTGTCTGAAAAGCAAAATTTCGTTTATTATTGGGTGATACGGAGCTAACCACTCTAAAACCTCGGCATCGGTTGAATAACCTGTTTTGGTTTT
>JAZNIJ010000113.1:0-7651 GCA_045577455.1 Eubacteriales bacterium | reverse complement strand
TTGACAGTGCCGACAAAGCATGTTATAATTTCTACAGCAGATATTAATAATTACATAAAACTCAAACGGGAGGGTAAAATATGTCGCTGAAGGATCTGCACAGCATATTCAAAAACCCCGCTGCAGTATGGCGCGGAAAGCCATTCTGGTCGTGGAACGGTGAGCTCGAAAAAGAAGAGCTTTTACGCCAAGGGAAGATTTTGGGAGAAATGGGCTTTGGCGGATATTTTATGCATTCAAGAAGCGGACTTTCAACCGAATATTTAGGCGACGAATGGTTCGATTTAATTAACGTAACCGCAGATGCAGGCGAGGCAGACGGACTTGAAACATGGCTTTACGATGAAGACCGTTGGCCAAGCGGAAGCGCAGGCGGAATGGTTTCAGAAGACGAATCATTGAGAATGAAATCCCTCTCCCTCTTTGAAACATCTTTGGAAAAATTCTCGTGGGACAAAGATATGATTGCATCTTTCGTTATTCTTTTAAAAGAAGACAGAATCACAATGTCAGATTTTGCCCCAATAAAAGAAGGAGACAACATTGAGACAGCTTTTGAAAAGCTAAAAGGAGATGGAGAAAGAAAGGTTATTTATTTCAAAATTGTTCCCGACAAGCCAAACTCCAACTATAACGGAAACACATACATAGACACAATGAGCCGAAAAGCCGTTGACAGATTTATTGAGCTTACACACGAAAAATACAAATCACGCTGTGGGGACAGATTCGGAAAAAGCATAAAGGGTATATTTACCGATGAGCCACACAGAGGCGAAACAATGTCTAAAACCTTTGAAAATGACGGTGTTCGCAGTTGTATTATTTCATGGACAGACGATTTGTTTGAAGAATTTGAAAAGAGATATGGATATAACCCAATTCCTCTTTTGCCACGACTTTTTTATCGTTTGAACGAAGAAAAGATGGAAAAAGTGAGAATTGATTATATTGACCTTTGCTGTAATTTATTCAACGAGCGTTTTGCAGTACCTTGCAACGAATGGTGCAAAGAAAACGGTATTGTTTTCACAGGTCATGTCCTTCACGAAGATTCTCTTACCTCACAAACTACTCCAAACGGTTCGTTGATGCGTTTCTATCTGAACATGGAAGCTCCGGGCGTTGATGTGCTTACAGGTAAGAACAACAGATACTGGCTTGCAAAACAGCTTTCATCCGTTGCAAGACAGTTTGACAAAAAGTGGCTTCTTTCCGAGCTTTACGGATGTACGGGTTGGGAATATTCCCTTCGTTCACACAAGGCACTTGGAGATTGGCAAGCTCTCTTTGGTATAAACCTCCGTTGCCCTCACCTTTCTTGGTACACAATGGAAGGGGAAAGCAAGCGTGATTATCCTGCAAGTATTTCTTATCAATCCTCATATTGGAAGGATTACAACTTTGTTGAAAGTTATTTTGCTCGTTTTGGACTTATGATTTCCCAAGGTGAGAGCATTTGCGACACCCTTGTTTTAAGCCCCATAGAATCCGTTTGGGGTATTGCTCATATAAACTGGGCAAATTGGGTTGAATGCAGAGATGAAGATGTAAGATGCATTGAAGGGATATATGCAAAAACCTTCCACCAGCTTGCAGAAAACCGAATTGATTTTGACTATGGGGAAGAACAGATCCTTGCAGAAAATTATCGTTTGGAAAAAACCGAAAACGGTGCTTTACTTTATGTTGGAAAATGCCCTTATAAAAAGGTTGTTATTTCAGGCGCTTTAACTTTGAGAGAGTCCACATACAATATTCTTAAAGAATTTGTATCTCTCGGTGGTCGCGTTATTTTCTGTGATGATGTGCCTGCATATGTTGGCGGTATCAAATCAGATGCTTTTGTTAAGTTGGCAGAAGATGGCGAAAAAGTTTCTCTTAATAACCTTGGGGAATATCTCCTTAAAGATGATATTTGCCCCATAAAATCCGAAGCATCGAAAACCGTTTTTGCTCAGGCAAGAAAAATTGATGGCGGATATATTTATGCATTTATCAATATAGACAGAGATAACCCTGCAGGAAAAGTTAAGCTCTCAGCACCACTTCCCGATTATCAGCTTCAATTCTGGGATATGGAAAGCGGAAGCAGATACGAATATCCGGCAAAGATTGAAAACGGAAACATTATCTTTGAAATTGATATGGATGCCGTTCAAAGCGTTATGCTTGTATTTGCAGAAAACAAAGAGGAGCTTCCCATTTTTGATATTAAAACCTCAACAGAAACAGGAAAACTGTCTGAAGGCGAATTTGAGTTTGAATTGGAAGAACCAAATGTTTGCGTTCTTGACTATGCAAGAATAAAAGTTGATAACGATGCTGAATTCTCGCCCTTGAAAGAAGTGCTTAAAATTGACAACGAGCTTCGAGACAGACTTGGCATTGAACGCAGAGGCGGTGAAATGCTCCAGCCATGGTTTGCAAAAAACAAATACAAAGCACCTTTGGGCAATGTAACACTTGAATATCCGTTCTATATTGATGTTCTTCCAACGGAAACAATTTACCTTGCAGGTGAACGCCCCGAGCATTGGAATTATTATTGCAACGGTGTTAAGCTGGAAAACAAAAATAAAAACGATTTCTGGGTTGACAACGCATTTAAAAAGATGGAAATTCCAAAATCCGCCATAAAGCAAGGCAAAAACATTATTACGGCAACAACAGAGTTTAAACGAATTTCAAACATTGAATCGGTTTATATTGTTGGTAACTTTGGTGTTATTGCAAAAGCAGGTGAGTCAAGATTGGTTGAGTTGCCAAAAACTCTCCCTCTCTCAGGTATGGAAGAAAAAGCTCTTCCTTTCTATGGCGCAAGAACAACTATAATTATTCCAAAAGAAAAATATCTCCCATTGGTTGATGCAAATGCAAAGCAGATATTTATAAAAGTTCCAAACGCAAGCGGTTCTGTTGCCAATGTTGAATACGGCAACAAAAAAACCGTTCTTGCTTGGGAGCCATGGACAGCGGACATAACCGAAGCTGTGAAAGAAGGGCTTGACATTAAGGTTACCCTTGTAAACTCAAGGAGAAACACATTTGGCCCTCTCCATTGCGTGCCTACAATACTCTGGGCATACGGCCCTCCGAACTTTGTTTCAGAGGGAGACGGATTCTCAGATGAATACGCAAGAATTCCTGCATCCATCGGAGAAATAACCTTCCTTGCAAAGTAATTTTCTAAAAAACAGATAAAGACACAAAACAGCTATAGCGACAGATAATTCCGCTATAGCTGTTTTAATTATATAACAATGTAATAATCTTCACCACGAAGTAAAAACTTATATAGAAAACAACCACTGAAAAACCATCATGCAAAAACAGAGTAATGAAAAGCTGTTGCACAAGAAAACAGGGGCAACGAAAAGCCGTTACCCCCAAAAAATTTTATGAAAACTGAGAATTGTAAAGTGTGCTGTAGAAACCGCCTTTTTCCAAAAGCTGGGCATGGTTTCCCTGCTCAATAATTTCTCCGTCTTTAACAACTAAAATTGTATCTGCATTCTGAATTGTTGAAAGTCGGTGAGCTATAACAAAGCAGGTTCTGTCCTTCATCAACGCTGTCATTGCATCCTGAATTTTTATTTCTGTTCGTGAATCCACATTTGAAGTTGCTTCGTCAAGAATCAGCATTGGTGCTTTTGATAAAAATGCTCTTGCTATGGTTATCAACTGTTTTTGACCTTTTGAAATATTAACTCCATCATCGGAAAGCATAGTATCATATCCGTCGGGAAGCTCCTCGATGAAAGAATCTATCTTCGCCGCCCTTGCCGCTTCATAAACTTCTTCGGCAGTTGCATCCTCCCTGCCATAAATTATGTTTTCAAAAATAGTTCCGTAAAACAGCCATGTATCCTGAAGTACCATTGTATATGCAAGTCGTAAATCGGAGCGCTTTATTTTAATTGCCTTAATACCCTCCATTTTTATTTCACCTTTATTTGGGTCATAAAAACGCATTAAAAGGTTGATTATCGTTGTTTTACCAGCCCCCGTTGGGCCAACAATTGCAACGGTTTGCCCCTTTGTTGCACTTACGGATAAATTTTTAAGTATGGTTACATCATCGGTATATCCAAAAGTAACATCTTTAATTTCCACATTTCCTTCAACCGCCGAAAGAGATACTGCATCTGCATCATCTTGCTTTTCGGGTTCTTCGTCAAGGATTCGGAAAACACGCTCCGCCGCAGAAAATGCAGACTGGAACTCGTGAAGAATGTTGGAAAATTCATTTATAGGGCCTGCAAACTTTCTTGAATACTGAACAAATTCTGCAATTCCACCCAATGTCATAAAGAAAATTGACCCATAAAGGACTTTTTCATTTTGGGAGAACATATAAAGAATACCGCCAAACACCGCAACAAGTGTGAGAGACATATTATTTATAAAGTTTATACTTGGAAAAAGCAAAGCCGCATTATATTCCGCTTTATAATATGCATCCATTGCTTCTTCATTATGTTTATCGAATCTTTTTGAGATAACCTGCTCTCTGCCATATGCAGCTATACTTCTTGAACCCGAAAGCATTTCTTCGGCATATCCATTAAGTTCACCATATTTTTTTGACCTGGCACGAAACAGAGGTCGAACTTTTTTGGAACGGTATCTTGTGAAAAAGATTGAAACAGGAACAGTTATAGCAAAAATTGCAATCATTGGTTTTGAAATATTCCACATAAATATCAACGAGCCAACAACTGTATAAATACTTGTCATCACCTGAACCAAATCATTGGAAAGAGTTGCATTTATTGTATCTATATCATATGACAAGTGGCTGATAATATCTCCTGTTGCATGGGTATCAAAATAACCTACAGGTAGTGTATTTAGCTTTTCAAAGACCTGTTTTCGCATTGTATAAACAATTCGCTGGCTAAGACGAACCATAATTACAGCAAGAGCATATGCAAGTATTGCGGAAACAACATAGCAAAGTATCATTTTAAAAACATTTTCCCAAACGCCGTCAAAATTAACTCCGCTTTCAAGCTCAATTGCATCAATTGCTTCTCCCGAAAACATAGGTCCCATGAGGGAAAGCTGGTTAGACAGTAATGTTAAAATTATCGCAGGGATAAACAGATGCCATTGAGAAAGAACATATTTTCCAAGGCGAATTGCAATTCCCTTTTTGCTTTTCTTTTGCTGCTCGCCATTTTGAAAAGTATTTTCATTTTTAGTCAACAAAAGCACCCCCCATCTGCGAATCACTTATTTCTTTATACTCGGCACAGTTTTCAAGAAGATATTCATGATTGCCCGAACCGATTATTTTTCCTTTTTCAAGCACAATTATGTGAGAGCAATCCTTAACCGAGCTTACCCTTTGAGCAATGGTTATAAGGGTTGTATCTTTCATTTCTTCTTTTATTGTTTTTCTCAAAGCGGCATCCGTCTTATAGTCGAGAGCAGATGATGAGTCATCAAGGATAAGGATTTCGGGTTTTGCGGCAATAGCTCTTGCAATTAAAACTCTTTGTCTCTGACCTCCTGAAAGGTTTGTGCCACCTGCCGAAAGCATATGAGAATAACCATCGGGAATTTCGTTTATAAATCCATCTGCCTGAGCAATTTTTGCAGCTCTTACAACATCCTCGTGGGATATATCACGCCCAAAGCAGATATTTTCTTCTATGGTATCTGCATACAAAAATCCGTTTTGCAGTGATACGCCAATCATTTTTGCAAGTTCGTCATCACTGTATGAAAGTACATTTTTTCCGTTTATGCGAATAATTCCCTTGTCAGCGGGGTAAAATCTCAGAAGCAGTTTTACAATCGAAGTTTTTCCACTACCTGTTGCACCGATAATTCCCAAGGTTTCACCTTTTTTCAGCTTGAAGGATATGTTTTCCAAATTATTCTTTTTTCCACGATATGAGAATGTTACATTTTCAGCAGAAATATGATATGCGCTGTCCCCTTTTCCATCGTCCTCAATTATTCCAAATTCTTTTTTATTTTCCATAACTTTGGAAATTCTTCTTGCAGATGCGGCACATTTTGTGTACATCACAAACATTCTTGATAAAGACATCATTGCCATTGATATAAGGGTGAAATATTGCATAAACGCAACAACTGTTGCAGATGAAGATATGTTCTTTGCAACAAGATATGCGCTGACAGCAACAACAATTGCAATACCAACATTCATAAGCATTGTCATTATTGGGTTTACAACGCCCATAATTGTTCCTGCTCTCACCTCTTTTTTACAAAGGTCGGAATTTACAACATCGTAACGACGGTTTTCGTAATCATTCTTTGAAAGCGCTTTTATAACTCTTATTCCCTGAGCATCTTCTCTGACAACACGAACCATACTATCAACAGATTTCTGAACATCCGTATAAAGAGGTACACCCTTTCTTGACACACCATAAACAACAAAGAATATTACCGGAAGAATTGCTATCATAACCAGCGCAAGGCGTGCATCCATAAACAATGTTATTGCTGTACCGCCCAAAAGCAACATTGGCGCACGAACACCCATCCTTTGCATCACACCAACAAAGTTCTGAACATTATATGTATCTGTTGTAATTCTTGCTTCAAGAGATGGTATTGTAAACTTGTCCGTATCTCTTGCAGAAAGAAGAAGGGTTTTCAAAAAAAGCTCGTGGCGCATTTCCGTTGCAAAAATCATTGTTGTTTTTGCAGCCATTCTGTTTGCAACAACATTACCAATGCAGGCAATAACTGCGCAAACTGCCATAAGCACTCCATATAACACTATTTTTTCAACCTGCATTGTTTCAATTACATTTTTCAAAATATGCGTCAGCAAAAAAGGAATAAACAGCTCTGCAACCGTTCCGATTATTTTAATAGTAAGCCCTATACATATACGCCCTTTCAGGGGAATCAGAATTCGCTTAACCCAACTCATTCAAACTCACCTCTTTTATAACCTCAGTTGCATTTGCTTCTATTTTTGAAAGCACAGAAAAAAAAACTGCAAGCTCCTCATCGGGAATATCAGCGGAAATAAGCTCATTCCATTTAGCCGATATCCCAATTACCTCCGAAAACACATCAAGCATTTTATCCGTTGGAAAAACAGAAAACTGCCGTTTATCGTTTAAATCCTGCTTTCTTGTTACATATCCTTTTTCTTCAAGATAGGAAATGGTTCTTGCAACTGTACTTTTATTAAGGCACAGCATCTTTGCTATATCTTCTTGGGATTTTCCCGGATTTTTGCAAATTGCAATTATAAAAGAATGATGATGGGAACAAAGCTCGCCGTTTTTCATCATCTCTGCTCTGAACATTCCCTGCGCTCTGCTTATTTTATTAAGGCATTTCATTATTTCAGGCATATTTTTCTCCTGCATTTCAAAGTAAATCTATGTTGCAACAAAAATAGTTGCGCGTGCAACTATTTTATCACAGTATGCTTTTTTTGTCAATAGATAAGCAGATTGTTTTCAACTCTTTACGACAAATTGTTTTAACTCTTTAATGTGAATTACTCTCCCTCTTTTATACAGATTGTTTTTTCACTTTTTCTTGATTTTATGGTGATTTTGTGATTTTTTTCCAAAAAGTTTGTCCCAGCATTAACACTTGTTAATCCTGTTAAAAAGTGTTCAGTGTACTTGTACTTGTACTTGTA
>JAZNIJ010000112.1:0-25670 GCA_045577455.1 Eubacteriales bacterium | reverse complement strand
GAATACTGCCGCAAGGCTGACTTTATTTTTCACCTTGCAGGTGTTAACAGAGCCAAAGAGCAGAGCGAATTTGCAGGCAATTACGGCGTGCTTGAAACTGTGCTTAACGCTTTGAAGGCGGCTGAAAACAAAGCCCCCGTTATGCTTTCATCCTCTGTGCAGGCAACGCTTGAGGGCAGGTTTGCAGGCTCTGAATACGGCAAAAGCAAGCTTGCGGCTGAAAATATGCTCTTTGATTATGAAAAAGAAACAGGCGCAAAAGCTCTTGTTTACCGTTTGCCAAACCTTTTCGGCAAATGGTGCAGACCAAACTATAACTCCGCCGTTGCCACCTTCTGCCACAACAAGGCAAACGGCTTGCCCATAACCGTTAACGACCCCTCGGTTGAGCTTGAGCTTCTCTACATTGACGATTTTGTTGATGAAATGCTCAATGCGCTTGAAGGCAAAGAAACCAAAAGCGGCAAATTCTGCAGCTTTGCCGTTACCCACAAAGTGACTCTCGGTCAGATTGTTGAGTTGCTTGACAGCTTTGTTAATCAAAGCCAAACCCTTGTTATGCCCGAGATTCCTTATAATTCCTTTGCCAAAAAGCTTTATTCAACCTATCTTTCATATCTCCCTGAGGATAAGGTGAGCATTCCGCTTAAGATGAATTGCGATGCAAGAGGCAGCTTCACAGAAATTCTCAAAACCGCTTCCTGCGGCCAGTTTTCCGTTAACGTGAGCAACCCCGGCATCACAAAGGGTCAGCACTGGCACAACACAAAGTGGGAGTTTTTTATTGTGGTTTCCGGTAAGGGTCTCATTCAGCAGAGAAAAATCGGAACTGATGAAATTCTTGAATTTTATGTGAGTGGCGAAGAGATTCAGGCAGTGCACATGCTTCCCGGCTACACTCACAATATTATAAATCTCTCCCAAACAGAAGATCTTGTTACAGTTATGTGGGCGAATGAGCAATTTGATCAGGATAAGCCCGACACCTTCTTCGAAACAGTTTAAGTTTGGATAAAATTGCCCACAGGGCGTTTTCAGTGCTCGGGGCAGTATTGTTATACAGCACCACTCGCACGAAAACATACTGTGAACAATTTTCTCTTAAACTTACTTATGGTAAAGTTGCCCACAGGGCGTTTTCAGTGCTCGGGGCAGTATTGTTATACAGCACCACTCGCCCGAAAACATACTGTGAACAGTTTTCTCTCAAACTTACTTATAGTAAAATTGCCCACAGGGCGTTTTCAGTGCTCGGGGCAGTATCTTTAGTATCTTCAGCCTGATATTTTTTGAGGTGGTATAAATGTTTAAAAACAACGGAAAACTAAAGCTTCTCATTGTTGTTGGCACAAGACCTGAAATCATTCGTCTTGCTGCTGTTATCAACAAATGCAGACAGTATTTTGACACAGTCCTTGCTCACACCGGACAGAATTATGACTATAATCTCAATGGTGTTTTCTTCAAGGATTTAGGTCTTGCAGACCCTGATGTTTACCTTGATGCTGTTGGTAAGGATTTAGGCGAAACAATGGGTAATATCATTGCAAAGTCATATCAGCTCATGGCAGAAATCAAGCCCGATGCTGTGCTTGTGCTTGGTGACACAAACAGCTGCCTGAGTGTTATCGGTGCAAAGAGACTTCACATACCCATTTTCCACATGGAGGCAGGTAACCGTTGCAAGGATGAGTGCCTTCCCGAGGAAACAAACAGAAGAATTGTGGACATCATTTCTGATGTTAACCTTGCATACAGCGAGCACGCAAGAAGATACCTTGCAGATTGTGGCCTTCCAAAGGAGCGTACATATGTTACAGGCTCTCCCATGGCAGAGGTGCTTCACAATAACCTTTCAAGCATTCAAGCAAGTGATATTCATAATAAGCTCGGCCTTGAAAAGGGTAAATATATCCTCCTTTCTGCACACAGAGAGGAAAATATTGACACTGAAAAGAACTTTAATTCTCTCTTTAGTGCCATTAACAAGATGGCAGAGAAATATGATATGCCAATTCTCTATTCCTGCCACCCACGTTCAAGAAAGCGTCTTGAGGAAAGTGGCTTCCGTCTTGACGAGAGAGTGATTCAGCACGAGCCACTGGGCTTCCACGATTATAACTGCCTTCAGATGAATGCCTTTGCTGTTGTTTCAGACAGTGGCACTCTCCCTGAGGAAAGCTCCTTCTTCACAAGCATTGGAAAGCCCTTCCCGGCAGTTTGCATCAGAACCTCCACGGAGCGTCCCGAGGCACTTGACAAAGGCTGCTTTGTTCTTGCGGGTATTGATGAGAAGAGCCTTCTTCAAGCTGTGGACACAGCAGTTGAAATGAACAGAAACGGTGACCATGGCATCCCTGTACCTGATTATGTTGAGGAAAATGTTTCAACAAAGGTTGTTAAAATCATTCAGAGCTACACAGGTGTTGTGGATAAAATGGTCTGGAGAAAGTTTTAAATCTTGGGTGTGAGATTATGAGATATGCTCTTATCGGCTGTGGCAGAGTTGCCCCAAGCCATATTAAGGCAGCACAAAGCAATGAGATTGAAATCGTTGCCCTGTGCGATATTGATTACAATAAGGCTGTTGCCTTCGCAGAGCAACAGAATCTTGAAAATGTGAGTATTTACGCTGACTATAAGGAGCTTCTTGAAAAGGAAGGGGTGGATTTTGTCAGCATTGCAACCGTCAGTGGCACACATGGTGAAATCGCCACCTATTGTGCAGAGCAGGGCGTGAATTTCCTTGTGGAAAAGCCCATGGCAATGAGCATTGCTGAGGCAGATGCAATTATTACTGCTGCTGAAAAAACAGGTGTTGTGGCAGGCGTGTGTCACCAGAATCGTTTTAACATTGCTGTTCAGGAGCTTAAAAGAGCAGTTGATAACAATCGCTTCGGAAAGCTCTCTCACGGAAGCATTCATGTGCGTTGGTTCAGAGATGAAAGCTATTATAAGCAGGACGATTGGCGAGGCAAATGGGCTCTTGACGGTGGTGCACTTATGAATCAGTGCATCCACGGAATTGATTTGTTAAGGTGGATTTTTGGTGACGAGATAGAGTCAATATATGGCGTTGCAAAAAATCAGTATCACCCTTACATTGAGGCAGAGGATATAGGCGTTGCTGTTATCAGCTTCAAAAATGGTGCTGTGGCAACCGTTGAAGGCACAGTGAATGCTGTGGATAATCTTGAAGAAACCCTTTGTGTTTTTGGTGAGGATGGCATGGTGCGTCTTGGTGGCTTGAGTGCAAACACAGTGGATGTGTGGCAATTCAGAAAGCCCGAGGAGGCAGATGAAGACAGACGCTTCATTGAGGAAAAGGCTCCCAATGTTTACGGAAACGGACACACAAGCCTCTTTCTTGATTTTAAAAATGCAGTGTCGGAAAACAGAAGTCCATACATAGATTTGTATGCAGGCAAGCGTGCAGTTGAAACAATTCTTGCCATATACAAGAGTCAGAGGTCAGGAGAAAAAGTAACACTTCCTCTGACCGGTTTTAGCACAACAGATATGATGTGAGGGGAAAGCATGGATATTTTTAATATTATTGCCACAATTGTTTCAGTTGCAAGTGTTATCGCTTTAATTTATCAGACTATAAATCTCAAAGAAACAATCAACAGCCAGATATATCAGAATTTTGTTGCAAATTCAGTTGAAATTGACAGAATTCTTATTGATAATCCTGAGCTTCGCAAGTATGTTTATGACGGTGAACCTGTGGATGAAAACACAGAAAATCTTGATAAAATTCTTGCAATGGTTGAGATGATTGTGGACATAACAGAAAACCTTGAGGTTTATGAGAAATACATCCCCAAATCACGCAGATACGGCTGGATGAGCTTCGTCAGTGATGTGAAAAGCACACCGGCGTATGAGTTCTATATGCAAAAGAACCAAGGCTGGTATGCCAAAAAATAATTAATTGGTGGGCTTTATGAAGAAAAACAAAGATATTTTTATATCCTATAAAAATGATGGCGAGGGCAGAAACTTTGCAGCCAGGCTCAGCAGTGAGCTGAAGGCTCTGGGCTATGATGTTTATTACAATCCCGATGAACAGCACGCAGGCAGCTTTCCTGATAGATTAAGGAAAGCCATTGAAGCCTGCAAGGATTTTCTCCTTGTGGTAACACAGCCATGCCTTGACCAGCTTATGAGACACGAAAAGGTGGATTGGGTCAGGGAGGAGCTTCTTATTGCTTATGAAAATAATAAGAATATTATTCCTCTTCTGATGCCCGGGGTAATTATGCCAAAGGATAAGGAGAGTATGCCCGAGGATCTGCAGTTTCTTCCCGATAAGGACTCCATAAATATGGTTGAGCCTCACACCAAATCTCCTTTGGAGCTGTTGCTTGAGTGGATGTGCACAAGACCTGAAAAGAAGGATGTTCACAGGGATACATATAACAGCAGCCCTGAACGACGTATTGATGAGGATTACACAGACGCCTTGTCTGGGGAAAATTCACAGTCTGCAAAGGCAAAGTATGAGCAGGCAGTTCTTCATTTTTACGGTTTGCTTGGCACAGACCGGGGCTGTGAGAGAAATTATCTTGGTGCATATAAGCTGCTGGAGGAGTTAGCAGAGGGTGATTCCGAGTACAGAGATGCAGCACATTCAATGATTGCAGAGATGTATTATCACGGTGTAATGCCGAGACGGCCCCAATCATATGCAATTGCTCTTGAACATCACGAGCAGGCAAAAAACAACAGCGGCTTTTCTGCAAGAGAGGCAGCGTACCTGAGATCCCGTGGCTGTGGCTGTGATTTTGATTATGAATCTATTGTTGAGTATTATTCAAATGCTATTGAGCAGGGAGACCACGTTGCCATAAATGGTCTTGCGAAGTTTTATATGAGCTACGGTAAATATCACGAGGCGGCAGATTTATACAGAAGAGCAAGCAACAAGTGGCCCGAGGCTGAGTTCCAGCTTGGAATGTTATATAGAAACGGTGTACTTGAAAATCCACCTAAGCCTGATTATTTCAAGGCAGCCTTTTATTTCCAGCACGCAATTTCCTCAGGCAGGTGCAGTGCAGAGGTTTATCATGAGCTGGGAAGATTATATTTTACCCCCGTGGGTGATTTCCCTAAGGATTTTAATGAGGCTGAAAAGAACTTTACCATATCTGCAGATATGGGGAACAGGGAGGCTCAGTATAAACTGGGTCTCATGTATGAATATGGCTATGTCAAGCAGGATATTGAAAAAGCTATTCATTATCACAGGAAGGCAGCAGACCAGGGCGTTTCATTTTCGGCATATCACCTTGCACTGCTGTACCAGAATCCGGGCTTCAGAAACTATCACGAGGCTTGCAGATATGCAGAAATTGCAGCAAAGAAGGGCGTTATGGAGGGTGAATTCCTCTTTGGTGTGTTCCTTTACTACGGAAGAGGCTGCATTGCCGATGAGGACAGAGCCTATAAATATCTTGTGAGAGCAAAGGACCACGGAATGTGTGCAGCAAAGCTGTTTCTTGATAAAATCAGCGAAAAAAGCGAATAACAAAAGACCTTGTCATATTGACAAGGTCTTTTCATTATTCTGGGTTTTTGTCTTTTGGAGCATCGTATTTGAGCTCCACATGAATAGCTGTCAGCATTATTGCTTTTTCGTAGGTAGGATCAGCATTTTAAATTTTGAATTTTTTATATCGCTTCAAATCAGAAATCAGAGCATCTATATTTTGATATCTTTCCGAAATCTGAGTTTCGGTACATTTTTTAATGATTTTACCTAATCTTCCACGAGGAATTTTGATTGAAGGGTGGGCGTTTATGAGCATTTCATTGAACATAACGCCCAGCGCATAAATATCTGTTGGGGCGGCAGATTGAGAAATGCCGAATTGCTCTGGTGCAGCATAGCCTACTGTTCCCAGATTGGTTGTGTCCTGTTCTTTTTCATCATTTATGCTTCTTGAAGCAGAAAAATCAATTAAAACAGCTTTTCCCTCGGGAGTTATTATAACATTAGATGGCTTGATATCTCTATGGATAATTCTGTTTTTATGAAGAAAATTCAAAGTGTCGCAGATATCTAAAATGCAGTTGATTGCATTCTTTTCGGAAAATTCTGCTTTGCTTAATACCTCTTCAAGGGTTTCACCTTCAATGAATTCCTCAAGAACTAATAAATGCCCCTCGCAAGAGCAGACCTCAAAAATAGCAGGGAGATGGTCGTTTTTTAAGCCTCTGAGCTTTCTGAAAATGTGGTCATTTCTGTTTTTTGAAAGAATTTTAATAACCTTGTTTCCTTTTTGCTTGTGAGAGAAAAGTTCTATCTGAGTTGTCTCGTCGTTTTTAAAAACTGATATCAGCTTATACTCATCTTTTATTATTTTTTCAATAAAATCTCCGTAACTGCTCATTGGTTTTTCAAAGCCTTTTCTCCATTTTTTTCTAACAGCTCTTCCGTTTCGGAAAGAGTATAGTTGTGCATCATAGCATAAATCAAAATACTGTCACGTTTGATTTTAGGATAAAGAGCAGACCACTCATAAAGCCTAAGGACTCCCTGGCAGGAGTCGATATCAAGCTGCATGGCGAGAAAGATTCTCACCAAGGTGTCTCTTGATGGATGTTTTTTCCCTTTTAAAATATCATAAAAAAAGGTGTAGCCTATGTTAGCCCTGTTGATAATATCTGCCTTTTTCATATTACTTTTTTTAATGAGTGTTTTCCATAATTTGGATAGATCATTTTCAAGAAAGCATTCGTTGTTTTCGTATAAATATTCATCATAGCTTTTATTTTTTGAGTTTAGTTGATTCAGTAAATCTTCTGTTTTTTTTGCCATAAAAATACCTCTTTTTTAAAAATCTTTGACAATCAGCTCGCCATTAAAGGTGCTTTTTATTTGGTTGTATTGAGGATGGTTTTCAGATATATATATTCTTTTAAGCTTCGGGTAGCAGATGTTGTAAAAATCCTTGTTTTCCGGTGATTTTAAACAGCTTGATTCAGGGAGCCAAAGCTCTTCAAGGTAAGCGTTAGTGGTGAAAATTGAGCCTTTTCCCATGGAGAGATAACAGTTATTGGGCAGCTTAAAGGTTTTATCGGTTTTTTTATAAGGATAAACGCAGTTATAAAGAGAGTCGGAGGACAGTCTTTTGTAAAAAAGAACACCATCACTTGAAAAAACCTCAGGATGCCCCTTCTCAACATTTATCTCTCGTAAACCGTCACCATAATAAATTGAGCTTTTTTGAATATTTAAAACATTTTTATGAATATTCAGAACCTGAAGATTAGAGCATTCGTGAAGATTCTGTGCGTTGTCAATTTTATTGCACCAAGCAGGTAAGGTGAGTGTTGTGTAAGAGGGGTGGGCGGTAAACCAGAGGAAAGTGTTTCCCATATAATATGCACCGTCTATAAGCTTGTTTTGATTCTCTGCACCCTTGCCGAGATAAGTGATAGGGCAGTTATAAGCAAAAGGTGAGCTTATATGATAGCCCTTGTTATTAAAAACAATTCTGTTGAGAGAGGAGAGATTATTGAAGCAGTGATTGTGAAGCAAAACGGTGTATGTGGAGCTATCGTCAAAATTTATTTCCTTGATTCGGCTGTCGTTTAAAAAGCAATCGGTGTTGATTGCGGCAACCTTCTTACCATTAATGTAAGAAGGAATTGTAACAACGGTAGCATTTCCCACATATTTTGTTAAGGCAATATTTCCGTCGGGGCTTGAAGAATACTGAGGAGCATATTCAAAGTAATAAGAACCACTTTGTGTTGTGGTGATTTCAGTAGTCTTTACCTCGGTTGTATTGGTTGTAGAGGGCTTTGTGTCACCAGTCGTTTCTGTGGTTAAAGGGCTTGTGCTTGTGGCATATTCCTCGGTTGTTTGCTGGTGGCTTTGAGTTGAGGCTGCACCGGTGTTGTCGGTGGGCTTATCATTTTTGTTTTCGTTTGACTCAGGCTTTTTTGTTAATGAATCAACAAGCTTATCAAAGATTCCTTGCTTTTCGGTTGTAGAGACAGGATAGAGCTTGGTTACCTCAATAATTTCAAAAACCTGCTCGCCCTCTTCATTGGTAACAGCTTCACCTGAATTATCAGTAACGGCAACAGAAGAGGTTTCCTCTACAACGGTTAATTGATTTTCTGCTTCGGGCTTGTCGGATAAATTCATTGATTTCATTACCAAAACGCAACCACACATAGCTACTAGAAAAACAAATACAATACTTGCGTAGCAGAGAGCTTTTTTATTAATTTTTCCCCAAAAGAAGCCGGCCCTTCGTGATGGTTTTTCACAAGCAACAGGGCTTTTTCCGGTTTTTTTATAATCCTCTATATCTGTAAAACAGAACAAGCAAAAAGAAGCTTCCTCGGGAAGCTTTTTTCCACATTTAGGGCATTTTCTTTCCAATTTATCCCCTCCACAAAAGGACATTATGACTTAAAGGATAAATTGTTTTTTTGAAATTGTCAAGAGGAGAAGGCTGGGTTTTGTGATGTGAAAAAAGGCACTTGAAAAATTCGGTTTTAATAATTTTGGTAAAAACGAAGGTGAGGGTTATACAAAATAGTACTCTGCGAGAGAATTGTATTTTTGAGGGATATATTTTAGTATATAGAAGTATTTAAAGATTATAGAAATCAAGAATTTTCAGTTTTTCAAATGCTTTTTGCAAAAAACAAGAAGCGTTTAAATTCACTGAGGAAATTTTCCTTGATGGGGAAATTCAGGACATAAAAATTTTTTGACAGAGGTATTATATGGCTGACAATTTTGGCGAAATTGCGTTAAACGAGATGGATTTAAAGACATTTATATCATATGTGAACACATTGAATCTTCTTTCTCGCTCCTATAAGGATTTGAAGGATGACGTTGAAGACCCAAAAATGCTTGAAATAATAACAAACCGTATGGTTTCTGAAATTTTCCCGGATGCAGTAACATATGAGATTGATGCCCCTATAAAGTGTTCCTTTGCAGTGGATACCGATATACTGAATCTTTTAACCTATGGTCAGTATAACAGATATCTTCAAACCGGCGATCGGAGCTATGCTGAGTCCTTCAAGGCTTTCAAGCTCAAAACTCTTAAAAATATACTGGAATATCCGCTGGAATTTAATGTGAAAAAACCATTTTCGATGATTATAACAACAGATAAGGAGTCTCGAGCCAAGGCAGAAGCGTTAGTTCAGTACATTATGTTTTCCTTGCTGTCATCATCTCCTAAAGGATATGTAAAATGCAGATGTGCAGATAAAGAAAAGGGTGGTCAAAGCTTCGGCAGGTTTATTAATCTTATTGGTGAGAACGATTTATTCGGAAAAGGCATTTGCAGCAATGATGCAGCTATAAGCCGTATGGTTAAAGAGCTCAATGATATAACTGAAAGCAATTTTGCGAAGCTTGAAGGTGAATATCAGTCTGTATATGATTTCAACGCTTCAGAAGAAAAGCCATTGCCTGTAACCCTTGCTGTTTTTTGTGACACTGCGGGAATTAATTATTCCGACAGCAATAGTGAACTGCAAAAGGTTTTGAACAATGCAGAGAATTCGGCTGTTAACTCCATTTTTTTACTCAATGAAGGGTCGCATATTGGTTTTACACCTACGGAGAATCAATTCCACATTTCTTTTAAAGAGGGAAAATCATACATTTGCTTATGTGGAATGAACGTAAGGTTAAAAACAGAGAATGCCGGATTCAGTGATGAAGAGTTTGAGGCTCTGGAAACCAAGCTCAATGCAATTGAAAAGGTTGACACAAACTTTAAATCTCATTATGACATTGATAAGCTTCAGTTGTTCACAAGGGATGCCACCAAGGGGCTTAAAATTCCTTTCGCATTTGATGCCAACAAGAATTTTGTTGACCTTGAAATCGGAGATGTTACACCTCACGCTCTGTTATCCGGCTCCACCGGTTCAGGTAAATCTGTAACCTTGCACGCGATAATAAATCAGGTAATGATAAATTATCACCCCGATGATGTTGAAATTTGGGCTATCGACTATAAAGCTGTTGAGTTTGGATATTATGTTAATAAGCGTACACCTCACATAACAGTTATTGGTCAGGATAATTCTGTTGATTTCACATTGGGTCTGTTAGATCTTATCAAGGGCGAATATGACAGAAGAAAAAAGCTGTTCGTTGCTGAGAAGGTAAAGGACTTTAAGGCATACAGAGCGAAGTTTGGAAACAGATCAATAACGAGACTGCTGATTGTAATTGACGAATTTCACAATATGACTCAGGCAATTGCAGGGTACATGGGCGAAAAGAATTACAAGCAAATTCTTGAAAACCTTCTGTCTGAAATGCGTGCTATGGGTATGTCCTTCCTGTTTTGCTCACAGACAATTTCTGCAGGCTTGAATGGTCTTACAGAAAAGGCAAGAACGCAGATCGGATGTCGTTTGAGCATGAAGCACCAGGATGTGCTTGAAATTAAAGAAACACTGTCCTTGTCAGCAAACGAGGAGGTTGATTTTAATAAAATCAAATATTTGCGACAGGGTGAATTGATTTATAAAAAAATAAGCAATTCCCAATCGGGACCACCATATACCCTTGAGCAGGTTAATGTTCTTTTTACAGAACCCTACAGAGATGAGATTATTGATTTAATAAACAATAGCATCGAGTCGGGTTACGTTAAGAGAGACGAAATTATTTGTAAAAACAGCGATAGATATTCTGTGCTTGAAAAGCAGAAGCATCCTTTGTCGAAATTTATTGATAATGGAGAGGCCTTTGAAAGCGAGCTGCTTACCGTATTTCCGGGTGCACCGACCTCTCTTGCTGACAGCTTTGTTTTCACTCTTGACTGTGAGGCAGGAAACAATGTGATGATTATTGGTGAAGATGACGATTTGAGAGAATCCTTGATTATAACAAGCATTATGGGTATGCTCGTTGACCCCCGTAATAAGATTTTCGTTTCGATAGTTGACATCAATTCTCCTGACAGCCAGAGGCTTTACGGCTTGCTGAGAAAGATTAAAAGCGATAGGCTGATTCTGAACTATGGGTTTGATGATGTTATTAAATGCATAGACAGCTTAAAGAAAATAAGACCTTCGTTTGATAGTAGAGAAATTTATTTCTGGTATGGCTTAAACAAGCTTAACAACCTGATTTTTCTTAATTCTCAGGAAAATGAGGAGCAGGAGGATTATGAAAGCTCTGACAGATACATACCCGATAGTCAGCCATTGGAAATTAAGGAAGGAGAAAATCCTCTTGACTTCCTCAGCAATGTTTTGGCAAGCCTGGAATCCTCCGGCGTTAATGAGGAGATGCAGGCTCCGAAAAACAAGGATATAAATCACTTAACCTATGATGATTGTCGTTCTATTATCAAAAAGCTTGAGGAATACGGTCCGGAAAATAATAAATATTCTTTTATGGTTTCCAATACCGTTAAAAGTCTGTTCAAGGCGAAAATCTCCAATGTTGATAACTATGAATACAGAATTGGATTAAAGATGTCAACAGATGATTCCTATGATTTATTTGGAGTTTCGTCATTTGTTAACAGTGCAGATGAGAAAACAGCTGTGTTTTATTCAGGAAACAAAATTCCTAAAACCATCAGACCTTATGTTTTGCCGTGTGATGAGGTTATTGATAAATATAATAGTAGATTGGAGAAATAGTTATGGCATATATTGACAGAGATCCGGAGGAAATGCTCAGATTTGCTGCCAGAGCTAAAAAATATGCGTCAACCATGGTAACCTTAATGAGAGGTGTCCAGGGCTCTGCTTCGTTTTATGAAAGCGAATTAGACAGTAACTGCAAGGGCTGCATTGAAAGATTAAATGCTGACTGTGAAAAGTTCCTTTCTCAGGTGGATGTTTATTATGAGCTTGCAAACCAGATTGAAAAGAAAGCAAGACAGCAAATGGACATAAAGGTCAGATTTTAAGCATTCATAAACGGAGAAAGAGGTATATTTATGGGTAACAGATTAAATTTGGATTCAGCGTATAAGTTTTCCGATACCCTAATGAAAACGGCTGACATTATGGAAACCGAAACAGAGAACATTGATATGGGCTTTAAATATCTCGGAGATACATTCAAGGACATGGCTTATAATGAGTTTGCCGGCGAGATGGATTTAGCATCTGCCAGTATAAAAAATGTTATCGAGGATATGCGCTCATTAAATCGCTCATTGCTTGAGTATATAAGACAAATGGGCGATTTGTTAAGATAAGCAGATTAATATGGGTAGAGATATTGTTGTTGATGAAAACGTTTTGCTGGAGCATCCCCGGAGAATGGAGAAGATTTATGAGACAGTAAGCAATGATGTTTCAAAAGCTTTTTCAGATTGCAATAAGCTTGCCAACAGAGTTTCAGAAAACAAAATGATGTGCCAGAGACGGTTGATGGAAATAAAGGCGGAGATGAATAACCGTACCCCCGTTGCTGAGGCCTCCAAGGAAGCTCACATAAGGCTTGAGCGTTTTCAGGAATTGGCGAGAGAATGCAAAGCATTGGAGGCTCGTTTAACCACATTGCAGCAATGTGAAAGACGTCTCAAGGAAGTGGATGATCAGGGCAGAGTGATTAAGGGAGAAATGAAAGAATTCTCCGAAAAAAAGGATAAATTATCCGGTGCATACAATTCAATTATTAGAAGATTTTTGGATTTGATAAACAGGAGATAGTAATATGATGGTTGGTGAATTCGCCAAAACTGGAGATATTAACATATTGCTTAAAGCAAAAAACGATTTGGAAGCTGAGCAAAATGATGGTGTGTGCGTGTTTGGTTATGAAAGCTTGCTTTTAAACCACATGGGTGCACTTATGGGAAATGAAGATTGCGAATATGCCGAAGCACAGGCATACACATTCTCAAGTCTGCTGGTTTCTGATCGGAGAAAGAGGAGAGAGAAGCTATACGCTCTTTCTGAAAAAGGTTATAAGAGGGCATCCGAGGCTATTGCGTTGGATGAGGCTGACAGTAATCCACAGCTTGCTTTGAAGTACTTTTTTGATTGCATTGGTGACAAATCTGTTGACCAGGGCAGGCTTCATGAGAACATCGGTTTTTTATATTTTAATTCCGATATGCTTGATGTAAGAGATGGTATTTCGTACATAAAGAAGGCAGCCGATCAATATGACAGACCCTTTGCCCAATTTATTATGGCATCCATACTGTTTAATGGTGAGGGCGTTGAAAAGGACATAGAGAGTTCATACAGATACTGTAAGCAGGCGGCAATGAAGGGCGATATTTACGCTTTGCATTGGATCGGAAAGGATTTACTGTATGCATTTGAATATCCTTTGCAGAAAAATGCGGAATTGGGCATTAGCTATATTACCCGTGCAGCAGATGGTGGAAACGACAGGTCTCAATACCTTTTAGGAATTGAGTATTACGAGGGAAAAAATGTTCCGAGAGATCTGGAAAAAGCGAAATATTGGCTTGAAAGATCCACCTGGTTCGGTAAAGAGGTAGATAACGTTTACGCATATCTGGGAGCAGTTCACTATGCCTTGGGGAATTATCAGGAGGCAAAAAAATCGTTTGAAAAATCCTGGCGAGAAAAAAATATCTTTGAGAATTGTGAAATGCTGGTGGATATTTACAGAAAGGGCTTGGGTGGCACTCCCGATCCGGTTTCGGCAATTACTTTAATTGAACAAATGATTTCAAACAGAGTGGGCAACAGGGCTGATTGCGAATATGTTGCAGATTGCTACTATGAGGGCGTTGTTGTTCCTAAAAATGATGAAAAGGCAGCAAATTACTACATTCTTATTGAGGACGAAAGTGCGAAAATAAAATATAGGTTAGGCTGCATTGCTGTAAAAGGTGAGACATCAATTCTCACGAAAAATAATTGCATCAGATTTTTTGAGAGTGCCGGAAACGGTGGCATACCGGATGCATATTCAAAGCTTGCTTACTATTTCCTTTCGTTAGACAACAGGGACAGGGCGTTGGATTACTTTAAAAAGAGCTTCAGCGAAGGCATTGCCGATGACGGTGTTATGGTTGGTAAGATCTACGAGGCAGGAACTGTAAATATGAGCAAAAACATAACCGAGGCTGTTAAATGGTATAAGGCTGCAGCAGAAAAGGGCAGCGAGAAAGCCAAGGAGGAATTATCTCATATTAAATCCACATTTCTGGGTTATAAGAGGGTTTGATTATGGCAGATTTCACGATCAGAGACGGAGTGCTTGCCCTTGTCAGAGAGCGCGAGCTTTTGCAGGATAATTGGCAAGGTAAGGTTGCAGATCTATATTTAAGCAGAGCTATGGGAGAATATTTCGAAAGCCTGAAAAATATTGAAGTCAATTTGCAATATTTAAGTGAAATATACAACGAAATTGAGCGTATTCTGGATGAAGACTCTGACGCTGTTTATGAACATTCAGCAAAAAAAAGAGGATTTTCCAGATAGCAGTGTGAATATGGTTTTTATTATACAAGGAGGTAATATAAATGAACGAAAATAATGTTGGAGGTATTTCTATGGGGGAGCCTATTTTTAAGCCGACAGATACAACTGAGCAGCCACCCTTGGCAGAGCCGGTTTTCCAGGCACCGGAAGCAGATCAGCCTAATCAGGCTACAGCTTCCTCTGAAATGGTTCAGACAACACCTGGAGATGAGGAATTTTACTGTATCGGAGCATACAGATTTAAATTTATCAAAACTAAGCTCAGCCCTCAGGATGAGCAAAATGCAGCCACTATTTTAGACTATGTGGATTGTGGCAGAACTGCTGAAGCAATAAAGATGGCTCAGGATCTTTCTGACAGAAATATTTCCAGTGAAATTGCGTGGTACTGTAATGCTTTAGCCAAAGGGGCTGCTGAGGATTACCCCGGCGCATACTATGCATATCAGCAAGCAATAGCAATAAACAATAAGTTTGCAAATGCTTATGAGGATTATGGATATGCGTTAGCCACAAACAAGGAGTTTGCAAAGGCTCAGGAGTGCTTCGAAACTGCTCACGAGATAGACCCTGAAAATGTTTACTACATGAGTGATCTTGCAAGAATTCTTGTTGAGACTCAGGGAACAGAGGCATCAATTGAAAAATTCAGATATTTCATTGAAAGAGCCTCTGAAAAAACTGTTCTCGAGAACAGTTTGGGTGAGGTTTTAGTTGAGTCCTGTGTTGATTTGGTTGTTGATATACCAAATGATCCTGAAAACCCTAACGGAGAAACAACACCGGGCTTCTTGACATTGGAGGATATCGAAACAGCAAGAAAAAGATGTAATGAGGCATTGAGCTTGTTGACATTAGCCTCAAGTGAATCATCAGCAGAGTTTGCCCGTACCATTTTAGAGCAGTGCGATATTGATAGCAGCCTTGAAAGATATCATAAGAAGTCATTTGTTATTTTTCATACTGTTATGTCAGCAATTTTCACCTTCTTTGCAACATGCTGCACAATGGGAATTTACCTTCCTTTCGGCATAATAATGACCTATGCAACATACAAAGCAGATTTCTTCCCGGCATATTGGATTAATTATGCCTTATACACAGGAAGCGATGACCCCTTCCAGTACAAAAAAGATAAATTCAGAAACAAGCACGAGATTTTACAGGCGGCAATCGATGGGGGAAAAGACGGCTGGAATTCAACAGGTAGCTCCTCATCGTCTGTTGGTGGTGCACTTTTCTCCGGACTTGTTGTTCCGTACATTAAAAGAAGATTCTGGTTTATGAAAGCAAGAATAGAATTCTATAAGAGATTCATTAAAAATATGAAAGATAAGAAAAAAAATTCTATCGATAAAATCTAAATTAAAAGTATTACCAAAAAACGCTTAGTTCTCTTCAGAACTAAGCGTTTTTCTTAAGCTTTGTTTGTGTTGCAATAATTGAATCAAGGCGATTCTCAGGACAGAAGCATAATTGCTGCGTCTGTATATAACTCATATGCATCAGTCCTGACCGTCAGCAGTTTCTTCATCCACGATGCCCTTGCTTGCCTTGAAGTTATAAACAGGTGTTGTGATATCGATTATCTCAACAGATGGCTCAACCACATCAATTATATCTTCAATGCTTCTGTATGCCATAGGTGATTCGTCAATTGTTGATTCGTTGACAGAGGTTGTGAAGATGCCCTTCATTGCTTCCTTGTATTCCTCCAAGGAAATGCTTACCTTTGCATCGGAGCGCTTCATCATTCTGCCAGAGCCGTGAGGTGCAGTGGAGTTCCAATCGGGGTTACCCTTGCCCTTGCAGATAAGGCAGCCATCTCTCATGTTGATGGGAATTATAAGAATTTCGCCATTCTTGGCAGAAACGGCGCCCTTGCGAAGCACCTTGCTTTCTGTGTCAATGTAATTGTGAATGGTGGTGAAGCTGTCCTGCACTGTGAGACCAAGCTCGTTGATGAGTACCTCGCCCATTTGCTTTCTGCTAAGCTCTGCATATTGCACAGCAATGCTCATATCGTGAAGGTATCTTTCCAGATGCTCACCCTGCAAAAAGCAATTGCCCGGCTGGAGCTTACTATCCACATCACCGATTCTCAATTTCCTTCTGAAGGCTTCCTCAGGAGAGATACCGTTGGCAGCAAAGTATGCAGCCTTCTGGTGATATAAAGCAACATCCTTACCAAGGCGTCTGCTGCCGGAGTGGATTATCAGGTAATAGTGGCCGTCCATGCTCTTGTCAATTTCAATAAAGTGGTTTCCACCACCAAGAGTGCCGAATGAACGGGAAATAATGTCCTGCTGAAGCATATCCTGACAATAAAGGTCATTTAAAGAAATCTGTTTTATTCCTGCAGTGGCTCTTTCGTGAATCGCAGCTCCGGAGGGGATGTAGGTTCGCACACAACGGTCAAGGGATTGGAAGTCAATTTCGGTGTCGCTGAGCTTATAGACCTGCATACCGCAGCCGATATCGCTTCCCACAAAGGAAGGATTAATTTTGTCGGTGAAGGCTATGGATGTTCCCACGGTGCAGCCTTCAGCGGCGTGCATATCGGGCATCATTTTAATTTTGCAATCCTTCAGCTCTTCAAGGTTGCACATTGCCATAACCTGAGAATATGATTCGTTATCCACGGTTTTGGCGTAAACTGTTGCACTGTTGTGCTTTCCGATAATGTCGAACATAAATATTTCTCCTTTCGTAGATATTTGCGTTCAGTATAATTACAATTATACCTCACAAAAGCAAAAACGCAAGAGCAACCACTCTTTCGCAAGAGGTTTTGTGAAATGTTGGGGGAGATGGGGAGTAAGGAATGTTATTTGAACTAAATCTGAAAAATCGAAATGATGCATGCAAAACAATGTATGTATTTCACCAACATGAAAGGTGTCAGGTACAACCTTCTTTCCTCTGTCCGGAAATTATAAGATAGTCTTTGACTTAGCAGTAACTCAAAGCGAAAATTCCCATGGCGAAAATAAGTGCTTGTGTGGAAAACGCACAAAAAAATAGTCGCTGCTTGATTTTTTATAGTTAAAGTGCTATGATGAGAATGTGAAAACTTTAACGGAGGTATTGTTATGGATGTAAAAAAGATGAAGAGTCGTTTTATTGCACTTGCAGTGTCTGTAATGCTGGTTGTCTCCGTGTTGCCTGTGAGTGCGTTGGCAACGTCCGTTGATTGCGAGCACGAGTATGTGAATGGCTTTTGTACGGTTTGCGACAACATCGAGTCTGCTGTTATGCTGACAGAAAATAATTTATCTGACTTCGGGCTTTCAAATGAATATACAGGCTATTATGCCATAGGTAATGCAGGTCAGCTTTACTGGTTTTCAGATCTTGTAGGTAGTTACGAGGGCGAGGAGCATTTGAATGCTGTTCTCACTGCAGATATCGTAGATAACGAAAATGTTCTTACAGAATCAGGTGAGCTTTCTGAAAATCATGAAGATTTTTCCCAGTGGCAGCCTATAGGTTACCTTGTTGAAGAAACGGAGGATTACTCCGGCTATTATGAAGGCACATTTGATGGTAACAATCACAGTATAAGCGGCTTGTATTTTAATAATTCCACGGAAAGTAATATAGGCTTGTTTGGTTATGTTCGGTATGATAGTTGTATTAAAAACCTGACCTTGAAGGATTCTTATTTTAAAGGCGAAAACAATGTGGCAGGTATATGTGCAATTATGCATAGAGGCTCCGATTCAACAATTACCGGTGGTCGCACATACATTGAAAACTGCGTTAATTATGCCACAATAGTCAGTACCGAAAAGGCCGGAGGAATTTGTGCTGTCCCTGCAATATATGTCACAATAAAAAATTGTGAAAATAATGGTAATATATATGTATGTGACGAAACAGAGGCGGACACGCTCGCATTATATGCCGGTGGTATAACAGGAAGCTTGTCAAGCGATAACTATATAGAAAACTGTGTGAACAACGGCAATGTGACAATAACAGATTGTGGTTCGTTTGACGAGAGCTTTGCAGGTGGTATCTGTGGCACAGTATCCGGTTCAATTGTTAACTGTGTTAATAAAGGTACGGTTTGCGCTCCACAGACTGTTGGTGGCATCTGTGGTTCACTTAATAATAAGGGTTATATCACAAAATGCCGTAACGATGGTACAATTATCGCTGAAGAAAGCTGTGTAGGTGGTATTGTTGGCAAATTTGATCTAATATACACTCAAGAGGTATTTTTAACAAGTTGCTATAATACCGGATCTGTTACCGGCAACACATTTGTGGGAGGCATCGTGGGTCTGCACGGCCGTTTCGGGCATGAAGACTATCTGTTAACAGCTATTATTTCAAAAACATATAATCTGGGAACAGTTGTTGGTGAGCTTTATGTGGGTGCTATTACAGGCTTGACCGGAGATTATGGTCAGCTTACCGATTCATTTTATCTTCTCGGATCTGCTGAAAAAACTGACGGAACAGCAGTAACAGGATGGAACTGGTATGGCACCGCACAGTACGAAATGCAAATAGGTGATGAAAAGGGTTATTCTCTTGGTGTAACAAATGAACAGTTTGCAAGTGGAGAAATCACCTTTGCATTAAACGGCTATGAAAGTCATAGCGATGTTGTCTGGTATCAGAATATTGACAGAGGCGATGAACCACAATTATATCCGACCTTTGAAGGTGAGAGAGTTTACTACATTGACAATATTTATACCAATATTCCTGTTGAAGAAAACCATGACCATATTTATACAAATGGTTATTGTACATATCCGGATTGCACGGTATTTGAATCCGGTGTGAAAATTACCGAATCCAATTATAAGGACTACGGATTAACCAGCTGCTATATAGGATATTTTGGTGTGGGTAATGCAGGTCAGTTATATTGGCTTGCACAACTTCTGGAGATGGATTCATCACCAAACATCGTTCTTTTAGATAATATTGTTGATAATACGGGTGTTCTTGATTTAAATGGTAATCTTGTAAGCGGAAACTACAAAAAATGGACACCTTTAGGCAGCGATAGTGAACAATACTTCGGTGGAATTTTTGATGGAAACGGAAAAACAATATCTGGCTTATATTACACATCTACTACCAATACGTGTGTGGGATTTTTGGGTTATTGCAAGGGTGCTACCATAAAAAATCTGAAAATAGCAGATTCTTATTTCAAAGCTAAATATTGGGCAGGCGGAATATGTGCATATGCTGAAAATACAGTTATAGAGAACTGTGTCAATTCTGCTTGTGTGGAGGTCAAGAGCGACAGTGCCGGTGGTATTTGTGGCTCAGCATATTTATCCACCATAAATAATTGTACCAATAGGGGAAATATAGCTTCCCAAATTACTGCGTCTCCTGCATCAAATGGCTTCACCGGTGGTATCTGTGGTAAAATCGCTTCATCAGATATTTCAGGTTGCAAGAACTTCGGGTCAGTAAAAGGTGAGGTTTATGTAGGTGGTATTGTCGGTTATGTAAGTTCAAAGGTAAATCTGATAACCGGTTGCAGTAATGAAGGAACAGTTTATGCAAAATCGATTGTTGCCGGTGGTATAGTAGGCTTATCTGAAGCAACTGATGTTGATATTATAAAATGTTTTAATAAAGGTCAGGTAACTGCATTGCGCAAGGCAGGTGGTATCTGTGGTTCTACATTACATCCGTTGTATATTCATAATTGCTATAACACCGGAGACATTTCTGCCACAGAGAGTATTGTCGGTGGCATTTGTGGTCATATATATGCAGATAAAGAAGCAGTTATCTGTGTAGAAGCCTGCTACAATATAGGTAATGTTACTGCACCACAATATGTAGGTGGCGTGGCAGGTGGTATATCAGAGCTATCAGTATTTAAAAATTGCTATTATCTTGAAAACTGTGCATTTGATAGCGAAAACATTTTGAAAAATGGTGTGGGTTGTCACAACACCTATTCGGAAAATTATGATGTCCTTGATTCAGATGTTGGTATTGAAGCAGTAAGCAAAGAGCAGCTTACAAGTGGTGAGCTTGCATATATTTTACAATCTGTTCAGACTGCAGATGAAGAGACCGGCGAGATTCCTATGGTCTGGGGACAGACGAGTAATCGCGAAAACGCTTATCCGATTCTGACAGATAATGAGGTACACAAGGTTATTGGCTCCAACGGCACAACAGGGTACTCCGTATCAAATTTTGGTGATATAAACAATAACGGGGAAATTGAGGTTACTGACTATCAGGAGCTTGTAAATCAAGTGGTTTCAGATGGGCATGAGCAAACAGGGACAGCTGAGTATAGTGAAATTATAAAATATGACCTTAACGGTGATGGTGCTATAGATGTTCTAGATGCTGCTTTAATGAGTTTGGTGATCAACGGCCACAGAACAATTGACGTTTATGATATCGGAGATATTGATTTCAATGGAGTAGCCTTTGAGGAAGCAGATATTGCTGCCATTCAGGAATCAATTAAAAACCCCACAAAGCTCACAACCGCAGAAAAAAGAGCTTGCGACCTTAATTCAGATGGTGTAGTGGATGATGAAGATTGGGTCGCCTTTGATATTGAGTATGGATCACAGGGCTGCAACGATTGCAATGGAACAATTTTGGCAGAATATACATGGAGTGAGGATTTCTCTTCCTGCAGAGCATCATCATATTGCTCAGTATGTAAAACAATCAAGGTCAGTGAAACTGTAGAATCAACCGCAGAGCTTACAATAGAACCAACCTGCCTTTCAAGTGGCAAATGCTTATTTACAGCAACATTTACCCACCCCTCGTTTGAAACTAAAAATCATGAGGAAATTATAGCGGCGCTTGGTCATAAGTATGACACAATAACATATACCTGGGCAGACGATTATTCTACATGCAACGGAGTAACAGTGTGTAGCAGATGTAATAGTGGAAGAGTTTATCAGACAGTTGACAGTGTTTACACCATTGAAGCTGGTGATTGCTTAAGCTCAGGTACGGTAGCATATACTGCAACCTTTACTAAAGCACCTTTAGAAAAACAGACATGTACTTTCGAAAAAGAGTATATAGAACATCTATATGATGAGGTTGAATATGTGTGGGCAGATGATTATTCCTCCTGTAGCGCATCCACATATTGCCTTGGTTGTGGCGGGGAGCAAACAAGTGCTACTGTTGAAGCTGCATCTACAGTAACCAGAAAGGCAACCTGCACGGTGACAGGCATAATAAAGCACACTGCCACCTTTGAGGAAGCAGTATTGGGAACGACAACAAAAAATCAAATTGTTTCAAAAACCGACCACCCTTATGAAACAGAGTATGTATGGGCAGAAGATTTCTCTTCTTGTACGGCTACATCTGCTTGTAGTGGTTGTTCGGTAGTAGAGGCAGAGGAAACAGTTAATAGCGAATGTTATGTTTTATGTGAGGCTACCTGTCAGGCAGACGGACAGGGAGAATACACTGCCACATTTACAAATGAAATATTTGAAGCACAGATATGTGTCGGTATAATTCCCGCAACCTCTCATCACTTCAGCAATGTAACATACACCTGGTCGGGTAACAACGCTTACTGCACAGCGGAAGGTATTTGTCAGCAATGTGGCAATAATGTAACGGAGACTGCTACGGCTTCCTATAGTGGGAATCTGATAATTGCAACCTTTGTTTCCACCGGTCTCGAAACACAAACAATTGAAACTGACATTACTGTATATACTTCTGCAACAGAAGTTTACAATTTTGTATCATCACAGCTATCGGCAGGAAATGAAAATATTACTGTACCGTTGGCACAAAATGCATCTGCTGATTTAATAACGGCTATACGCCGTGCAATATGTGAAGCCGATAATGTAGCTGATGGAAGCATTAATCTTACTATTACCGGTGTAACCACAATACCGGATAACATTTATGTGGATGAAACAGGTGCTATGACAGATGGTATAGCCTTTGGGCCTGATAGCTTTGTGCTTGCAGGTGGAATTGAAACTGTGCCGGAGCTTAAATCTATCAGCCTTCCTGATGCAATGTATATAGGCGAGGGAGCTTTTGACCAATGTTGCAACCTATCATCGCTTTACGCACCTAAGGTGCAGACAGTGGGAATGTATGCATTTTCTGAAACGGCTCTTTCCGTTATTGATTTGCCGGAGGCAACCGCCGTTGGAGTGGCAGCATTTGGTTACGGATATGCTGAAATAACATATGTTAATTTACCAAAGGCAACTGCATTAGGTGTTGATCTTTTCAACCATTTACCAACAATGCCAAACAATTTTGCTGAAGGTGCAACTGTAAAGTTAACTGCTCCCGGTGCGGAATTTACCTGGCTTCAAATAGATGAAAATTCATTCTCATCAAAACCGAACTTATTCAATAGTGATTCTGAGGAATTGATTAACCTTGTTCTTCATACCGACAAATCATCACAGATCAAGAAAAACTTTTTGAGTGGTTATAAATGGTCGTTCACATACGCAACGAGCACCATAAGCTATAATTGTCTGTCAATAACAACAGAAGGGTAAAAACTAATAAATTTATTGCTTTGAACAACCCACCCGTCACAATATGTGACGGGTGGGTTACTGTATAAACGGATTTTGTAGAGATAGTTATATTATCGATAGATTTGTATAACATTAATCTTTTACTTCAATGTTTCGAATCCACAACAACTTTCTCATAAAAAAAGATAGCCTATTGGCTATCTTCTTTTGTTTGGCTGTTACGAACAATTCAGATGCCAAGCAAATTATTGCTCATTTCCTTTTGCATTCATTTCATTTTCTATTTTATTTTTGTCAAACCATTCATCCGGGTGACTTGGTGTGTCAACAGCTTCAAACATATAGCAAAAAGCTTCTCCGGTTTCCAAATCACTGTTATACGGGCACTCATACCCCTTTTTATCTGCTAATGCATAGGCATCTAATGCCGTTTTCCATTGTTCACACCAATCGTGAATATGAAATGAACCGTCGTTATCCGACAGATTTGCGTGATACTTTGTACAGTTCATACAAGTCCTTTTCATTTTTTATTCTCCTTTGCGGTGTTAATAGAGGCGATTAATATTCTGCGGATTGTACCACATTGATTGTATAAATCTTTTGCGCTTTCTCTATCAATTAAATCAGCCTTCACAAACAATTCGATCCAATATTCAGTTTCATAGCATTCTTTGAGAGATATTTGTAATTTAGCAATAAAATCGGATTTTCCGTGAGCATAATTGGCTTCATGAATATTAGCACCAATAGAAGTTGCTGAACGTTCTAATTGATTAACAAGTGAGTAGTGACCTTTTATATTTTCACATAGTTTCATAACTTTTACAGAAAAATCCATTGATAAATCTACAAGTTTATTTTCCCTCAAAAATACCACTTCTGCAAATAATATAACACATTAAATGAAATATTGCTACACAATATGAAATAATCCTCACGGATTATGAAATTTTCTGCTGGCGCAGAAAGTGAAATAAAATAAATCCCTCATACGCCGTAGCGTATTTCATAGCATCAGCTATTTCATATGCGTTAGCATATTTCATAAATCCTATTAGGGATTTATTTCATTGAAAAAAGACCTTGTCAAAAGACAAGGTCTTTTTTCTGGCTGTTCCGAACCATTTAGATGCCACTTTGTTTTTTTCAAAAAAAGAGCTAAAAATAGCGATTTTTTATTATTTTTCAAAAAATTTTTCAGTTCGATAAATTCCAATTTATCGATATTAACTTGCTTTAAATTCTCCCGATTCAGAACCTACCATAATAGTGTAGGTCTCGCCGGATACGATGTCGGGGCTGCTGAGTATCACAACAGCAAAGGAGAGTTCGGGTGCATAGGTTATGATTGTCTTACCGCTTTTATCTTTTAGCATAATATTCGTGCCTGCACTCTGATTGCCAACACTTACCGCTATCACACCTTGTTTGGATTCACTAAAGGTTTGCGCCATACCAGAAGCGCCTGTGCCGATAAATGTACCGCCCGTAATTGTTGCACTTCTATCATAATCAAGCGTTGCGGTATCGCCCTGTGTAGGCCCTATAACAATGGTATATCCACCCGATATCGTAAGCGTTCCGTTTGCATCAAGTCCATCCCCCGATGCTTTTACATAAAGATTACCGCCGGAGATAACAATACTTCCGTTACCTGAGGACATTCCACCGCCCATACCACCGTGGCCACCACCGTGACCTCCGCCGAACATACCATCTCTGCCGCCGGTAGTACCACTGGAATCCGTTCCGCCTGCGGCATTAAGTCCGTCATCACTGGCAACTATCTTAAATTCTCCGCCCTTAACATCAATGTTGAGCGCTTCTAAGCCTTCGTAGCTTTCGGTAATATTGAACGATCCTGCCGTTATCGTAAGGGTTTCTTCTGCGTGGGTGGCATCGTCACCCGATGCAATTTCAAAAGTTCCACCGTTTATTGTAACGGAAACATCCGAATGGATAGAGTCATCGGCAGAGTCGATCTTAAAAGTACCACCGCTGATCAAAAGGCTGTTGGCAGCTTTAATGCCCTTCATACTGGTACTGCTTTCATCAGTCGTGGTGGTTGAACTTTGTGAGCCACCCGGTCGTATTCCGCCGCGACCACCGCCGCCCATAAATCCGCCGTAGTTACCGGAGGATGCATTAGAACCGTTTTCGCTGCCACCGCCGATAAGAAGATCAAAGGTACCGTTTTCAATCTGCACATAAGCTCCTGCGGCAATACCGTCACCCTCGGCTTCGATATTCATCGTGCCGTCAGAAATATAAATAAAGCCAAGTGAGGCATCATCGGTATTTTCACAGTGAATACCGTCCTTGCCTGCATCAACGGTAAGCTTTGTTGAACCTGAGATCCTCACGCTGTCGTTGGCATCCAAACCGTGAGATGCGGAATTTATAGTATAAGTTCCGCCTGTGAACACGAGATCATCTTTGCAGACGATACCATGCGCTGCAGGAGAGGTTACTGTTAAAGTGCCCGATCCGTTGAAGGTCAAGTCTTGTTTGGAAAATACAGCGGCATCGATGTTATTATCATCAATAGCAGTAAAGGTTCCACCGTTTACGAGTGTATTTGTCTTTCCGTCTGCAAGTGTTACAAACACCTTATCTGCTTCAAGGATATACAAAGCCGCAGAGGTTTTACTGGTAATATCAACGCCGTTCAACACGATCTGTAACTTTGCTGTATCGGGCGCATCAACAATTAACATACCGTCA
>JAZNIJ010000111.1:0-11636 GCA_045577455.1 Eubacteriales bacterium | reverse complement strand
CCGCAGGTGGTATGTAATCAAGCCGAAGAAAGAACATACAAGGCTTGCGCCTTGATGCCATACAGTTCGCAAAGCGAACTGATTACATTCCGCTAACGCGGATTACATACCAAGTCTTCGGCTTGGATGCAACCAAAACGAAAAAGCAGATGCATTCGCATCTGCTTTTTCTGTTTTGGTTGCGGAGGAAGGTATTTGTGGGGCGACCTTTGGGTTATCGCTTCGCGCCAGTCACCGTCGTTGGTCGTTTTGTGCGTCAAGCACAGCTTGACTTCAAAACTCCCACTTTGGGTGACACCGCTCTCAAAAACGCCACACTGTGGCGTTTTTGCTTCGCTAACCCAACGAGCACGCTCGTTGGTCTCATTACTTTTTGCTTCTTCAATCTTTTCTTAACCAAAATGAAACAGCACCCTTTTTAGGGTACTGTTTCGTTTTGGTTGCGGAGGAAGGATTTGAACCAACGACCTTTGGGTTATGAGCCCAACGAGCTACCAGACTGCTCCACTCCGCGATATATATTTTTTTGAAGGATTTCCTCTCACTTTACTTTAAAAGTAAGGTGGTGCCGGAAACCGGGCTCGAACCGGTACGAGGTTTAAGCCTCACGGGATTTTAAGTCCCGGGCGTCTGCCAATTCCGCCACTCCGGCACAAATCCCTCACAGCGATAGTTATTATAACATGTTTAAATACGTTTGTCAATACCTTTTTGAAAAAATATAAAAAAAACTTGCTAAACCGAAAATTTCCAAAGTGAATTCTACTCACTTCCCTAAAATAGAATTTTCAAAATCTCAAAAAATAAATTAAAAACCTGAACTACTAAAAACCACAAAGCTTAAAACTGAAAATCAGAAAAATAATTTTCCCGTTCCATCTCACTCCATAAGTATGAGACGGAACGGAAATTTTCAAGAACTATACGAAAAAGGAATTTTTAATTTGGTACTTTCCCATTAAGTTTTATTACTTTACTTCTTATTCCTCGCTGAACATATCCTTGCCTACTCCGCAAAGAGGACATTCAAAGTCCTCGGGGATATCTTCCCATTTGGTACCGGGAGCGATTCCGCCTTCGGGATAGCCAACCTCTTCGTCATATTCCCAACCGCAAGCACTGCAAACATATTTTTTCATAACAAGATCTCCTATCTTTTTTATATCTTTTTTATATCTTTTTTTATTTTTATTATACACAAATAACGCAACAAATACTGTGACTTAATCACAAGAATTCGTTTATAAGCACAGACAATATTTTTGTTATAAATTTTATCAGATTTTTTTAAATGGTTTACTTGAAGCGAAAACTTACGCCGCTATTTCTTCTACCGTATATCCTCTTTCGGCAAGAAGGTCAGCCATACCGCCTTCACCAACAACATGTGCCGCACCAACGCAAATGAACACTTCTTTTCCTTCTTCCATTGCGTCTTCTGCAAACTCTGTCATTTTCAAGTTCCTTTCAACTATAACAGCATTGTTATATTCCTCAACAAGAGCCGCTTCTTCTGCTGTAAGTCCTTCTGTTGCCATTATTGAACTTTTAATAATTGTTTCTCCATCGCCGGATTTCCAAGCGTTCATCATCTCATCCACTTCATCAATCCCTACGCCTGTTTGGTATGTCAATATGGTTGAGATAAGTATAGTTTCCTGAAGCTCATCCGAGAAATCAACTTCCATTTGGAATTGTTCATTTGCCGATTCGATATCGATAACTTCCTTTGATTTGTCATAAGCCATCTTTATCATATGTTCATCAACGCCGTTTTCGATAACAATACCGTGCTTATCATAAGCTAATTCACTTATTAAAGAATTCCAGAAGCAAGGCATATAATAATCCATAGGCGCAACATACAAGCCGTTTTCCCTTAAAATTTTCTTTGCTTCGTTATAAACCTCTTTTGAAAGATGGTCTGTTATTTTTGTTCCGTCCTTATAAACCATCAATTGTAAAGACTCCATAACCGCATTCTGGTCTTTTGAATAAGCAACAATATCAAATTCAACCGCAAGAGCATCTGACGAATTAAACGCATTCAAAACATAATTGGGAAGGGGATAAAAGTCCTCTCTGCCAATATGAATTGAACCGAAAAGCCATGTAACATTTCCTTTATCGTCTGTTACCTTATAAAGCAAAGGTGTACTTGTTGAAGTTTGATCGGGTTCTGAAACTTCTTCGGACACTTCTTCGGACACAGCTTCCGAAGTTTCTTCCGATACAGCTTCAGATACATTTTCGGAAACTTCTTCCGAACCCTCAACCGAGCCGCTTATATCTTCCGAAGCATCATCTGAACCGTCCAAAGAGACATTTTCGGATACTTCCGATTCGGACACCACTGAAACATCTGACACATCCGCATCGGTTACACACGAAACAAATGTAAAGCAAATTGACAACACCAAAAAAAGTGAAAGTAATTTTTTCATAGTTACATCTCCTTAATTTATTATTATATTACTATAAAACCGAAAGGCACCGCAATATATGCATCGACATTATACATCAATCGTTGCTTGAAGCCAAGGCAGCCGCACGGTCTGCTGTGATAAGAGCATCAATCATTTCGTCCAACTTACCGTTAACGAAGTTTTCAAGGTAATACAAAGTGAGACCGATACGGTGGTCAGACACCCTACCCTGAGGGTAATTATATGTTCTGATACGCTCGCTTCTATCACCTGTACCAACCTGACTTTTACGCTGAGAAGCAACAGCATCTGCCTGTTTTGAACATTCAAGGTCATAAAGACGAGATTTCATAACCTTTAGTGCTTTTTCCTTATTCTTAAGCTGGCTACGCTCGTCCTGACAATCTACAACAATACCTGTAGGTATATGAATAATTCTTATTGCTGATTCTGTTTTATTAACATGCTGACCGCCTGCGCCTGAGCTATGGTGCCTTGTTATTTCAAGTTCATCCATATTAAGCTCAAATTCAACATCTTCTGCCTCGGGAAGCACAGCAACGGTTACGGTTGATGTATGAATTCTGCCCTGAGTTTCTGTTTCGGGAACACGCTGAACACGGTGAACACCGCTTTCAAACTTGAAACGAGAATATGCACCCTCACCAATAACCATAAAGGAAACTTCCTTAAAACCGCCAAGCTCGGTTTCGTTTGCATAAAGAAGCTCAGTTTTAAACCCTGCTGATTCTGCATACATATTATACATTCTATACAGAACAGATGCAAAAAGTGACGCTTCGTCACCGCCTGCGCCCCCACGAATCTCAACGATAACGTTTTTATCGTCATTAGGGTCTTTAGGCAACAAAAGCTCCTTCAATTTTTGCTCTGCATCGTTGCAAAAGCTGATGGACTCATCTATTTCCGCCTTTGCAAGCTCACGCATTTCTGCATCGCTTTCCATAGACAAAAGCTCGTTTGCATCTTCAATATTTTTCTTTGCTTGCTTATAAGCACGAAAAACTTCCACAATTTCGCTTATTGATTTATACTCTTTAGTATATTTTTTGTAAAGCTCCATATCACTCATAACATCAGATGATGAGAGCTTTTCTTCTATTTCCACATATCTTGTTTCGATACCCTGTAATTTTTCGAACATAAATATGCCTCCTGACTGTCATATTTTTATTATATCCTGAATAATAATATTACAAAGTCAAATAATTCACGATAGCATTTGTTATCGAAAATCAAATGATTTAAAATTTTCTATCCGAAGGGAGGTTACGTCTTTAAGACGTTAATTATTAAATGAAAACAACTTTTGTTCCGGAAGGAAAACTATTGCTGACTCCGCAAAACCTTTCAAAAACCAAAAGCATTGAAACTCTGCTCAAAGCAATGGATGACCAGACCATATTGGAAGGAAGAGCCGTTCTTTGCGACAGCGAACACAATCTGCACGTTGAGCTTGGTAGCTTTAAGGGTATAATTCCCGCGGATGAATGTGTATATTCACCACACCCCGTTAAAGATGTTGCAATTATAAGCAGGGTTGGAAAAAGCGTTTCATTTGTTATAACCGATATCACCGTTGGTGAACGGGGAGACCCATTTATACTTCTTTCCCGAGCAAAGGCGCAGAAAATGTGCGTTGACCAATACATATCACAGCTTATTCCCGGTGACATAATTGATGCCAAGGTTACACATTTAGAAAACTTTGGTTGTTTTGTAGACATCGGATGCGGTGTTATTTCTCTGCTCAGCATTGACACCATGTCTGTTTCAAGGATATCACATCCCAAAGACAGATTCTACCCCGGGCAAAGCATTAGAGTTATTATTAAAACCAAAGCCGACTCTTGCGGAAGAGTTACTCTTAGCCACAAAGAGCTTTTAGGCACGTGGGAAGAAAACGCAAAGCTGTTTTCTGTTGGTGAAACAGTATCAGGCCCTGTAAGAAGCATTGAAAGCTACGGAGTTTTTGTTGAGCTTCTTCCGAACCTTGCAGGACTTGCAGAATTCAAAGAAGGCATAACCCCGGGGCAATTGGCAACGGTTTACATTAAAAGCATCATCCGAGAAAAGATGAAAATAAAGCTTGTTATAGTTGACTGCGTTGTTCCCGAACTGATACGCCCCAAATGCAACTATTTTGTTACAGATGACCATATTGACCATTGGGTTTATTCGCCAAAGGATTCTGACCGCGTTATTGAAAGCGTTTTTAACGGTGTTTGCTGTTAAAGCAACCCTTCTGTTATATATTTTGTTTTGAGTTTTCCAAACAGGAAAACTCAAAACTTTTTTATTATCTGCGGTAATTGTTTATAAGGCATCCGTCGAGGATAATTTGTCTATCTATATCTGAAAGAGGAGCAAATCCCAAAGCAATTTTTTCAACTTTTCCGTTCTTACGAACAATAAATGCTTCAACGGTTTCTGCTTTATTTTCTATTGCCTTTTTGATTCCATTAACAAAGATATAGTCTCCGTCTTCTGCATTAAGGGTTTCCTTGAACAAAAATGGAACAACACCCCAATTTATAAGGTTGCTGAGGTAACGCTTTGTTGCATATTCCTTAGCGATATTTCCCCATGTTCCAAGGATTTTCTGACAGGAAACTGCTTGTTCACGGGCAGAGCCGTCACCTGGTTTATATGCATAAACAACTGTTCCAAAGCCCGTAACACCGTCTGATATTTTACCGTTAAGTGCATTTACAACCATATCTATTTCAGCAGATTCAACCTTTTCACCCGCTCTGCGAGCTTTCTCAAACTCTCTGAACGCCTTTGCTGTTGGAACATAGGAAGGAACTTTTCTTGAAAGTGCAAACTCTGCAAGTCGTTCGGGGTTAGACCTGAAGGAAGATGTTTCACCCGAAGGGATAAGCTCGTCGGTTGTTGTTACAGGGTCGGTAATATAAGCTGCTATTTTAAGCAACAAATTATCTGTAAGAGGAGCCATTTCGGGCCAATCTGTTATATTAGGGCCAAATTTAAGCTGTGAATCACTATTTGGGTTACCAAATCCGTTATAAACCCTTGCCTTATATATTTCGGGGTTATATTCATATTCGGGAATATTATCGTTATAATCAATCTCGTCTGCGCCAATAAGCACACCCTTGTTTCTTGCTGTTGCGGCAATTGACCTCGCGTCCATCAATGCAACTGCGGCAAGCTGACCTTCACCCGGTTTTGAACCCTCACGATTTGGGAAGTTTCTTGTTGAATGTCTTATACTAAGCCCTCCGTTAAGAGGAACATCACCTGCACCAAAGCAAGGGCCACAAAATGCGGTTCTGAGAGTTGCACCGCTAAGCATCAACTGTTCCATTGCGCCTGCACGCATTGCGGCATAGTGAACGGGCTGGCTTGAAGGATATACAGAAAGTGAAAATACTCCGTTACCCGTTGTGTTGCCCTTAAGGATTTCGGAAGCGGCAATAAGATTTTCATAACCACCGCCTGCACAACCTGCGATAACACCCTGGTCTACACAGAATTTTCCATTGATAAACTTATCACGGAGAGAGAATTTCCCTATCTTACCTCCAAAAACATCCAAAGCATTTTTCTCAACATCTGCAAGGATATCATCACAATTTGCAAGGAATTCCTTAATTGTATATCCGTTTGACGGATGGAAAGGAAGGGCTATCATTGGTTCTACCTTATCCAAAGCGATTTCAACAACTCCGTCATAATAAGTTGGTCCTGAAACCTTTAACTCCTTATACTCGTTGCCTCTGCCGTGCTTTTTAAGATATTTTTCTGTCTGTGCATCTGTTTCCCAAACAGAAGAAAGACAGGTTGTTTCTGTTGTCATTACGTCTATGCCGATTCTGTAATCCATAGATATATTGCCAACGCCCTCACCAATGAATTCAAGAACTGTATTTTTAACAAAACCGTTGGCAAAAACTGCTTTTATCAATGCAATCGCAACGTCCTGAGGGCCAACACCGTGCTTTGGCTTGCCTGTGAGATGCACAGCAATTACCTTCGGCATATCAACATCATATGTTTTGCAAAGTATCTGTTTAACAAGCTCAGGGCCACCCTCACCAATTGCAAGACAACCTAAAGCACCGTATCTTGTATGGCTATCTGAACCAAGAATCATTTTACCAGGTGCAGCAAAGCACTCTCTCATATACTGATGGATAACAGCTATGTGGGGAGGAACATATATTCCACCATATTTTACAGCGGCAGAAAGACCAAATGCGTGGTCATCTTCGTTGATTGTTCCACCTACTGCACAAAGACTGTTATGGCAGTTTGTCAGCACATATGGAACAGGAAATTTTTCAAGGCCTGTTGCTCTTGCTGTTTGAATTATTCCCACATATGTAATATCGTGAGATGCCAAAGCATCAAATTTTATATTTAAACGCTCCTCGGAATTTCCAACATTATGGCTTTTCAGAATACCGTGAGCCAATGTTTTTTTACAGTAATCCTTACCTCTGAGATTTTCGGGCAAAGTGCTTTCATTTTCGTAAAAGCTACCATTATAATATATACATCCGTTTTTAAGGTTTATCATTGTTATTTCTCCTCTATTCTACATAATTGAATTCAAGTCCGTAAATTTCAACTGTGTCCCCTTCTTTTACGCCTTTTTCAACAAGGGCATCAAACACACCGCTTTTCTTTAAAATTTTCTGGAAATAGTTGAAAGATTCGTAGTCATCGAAATAAACACCGCCTGCGGCGCGTTTAATCCATTCTCCTGTAACATGATAAACTCCGTCTTTAAACTCAATAAATGTTTCTTTTGTTCTTTCGGGTGTTATTTCCGTATCAATCTCTGCTTCATATGTGATAACAGGTGGCAAATCGTTCAATTTATTTGCAACACATTCCAAAAGCTCCTGCAAGCCCTGACCTGTTACTGCTGAGATATAAAACAGGGGCATTTCTTTTTCTTCTGCAAATTCCTTTATGCCCTCAAGAAGTGATTCATCATAAACAGAATCTTGTTTATTACCAACCAATATCATAGGACGGGAAGCAAGCTCCAAATTGAACTTTTCAAGCTCATAATTTATTTTTTTGATTTTTTCCAATGCGTTTTCCCCATCTTCACACGAGGCATCGAAAAGGTGAAGCATTAACCTGCATCTGTCTATATGTCTGAGAAAATCGTGCCCCAATCCCAATCCATCAGATGCACCCTCTATCAAACCGGGAATATCTGCAACAACAAAAGTTGAATCGTAAACAGAAGCAACGCCAAGATTAGGTGTTAAAGTTGTAAAGGGATAGTTTCCTATTTTGGGGTTAGCGGCTGTTATTTTTGAAAGGAGAGTTGATTTTCCAACATTGGGAAATCCAACAAGACCAACATCGGCAATCATTTTCAGTTCAAGAATTATATTTCTTTCTTCGCCCTCAATTCCGTTTTTGGCAAATCGGGGAGCTTGTCTTGTTGGAGTTGCAAAATGGGTGTTCCCCCATCCGCCTTTACCGCCTCTTGCGGCAATAAATGGCTCACCGTCGGACATATCATGGATAACTTTTCCACTTTCAGCGTCTTTTATAACTGTTCCTCTGGGTACGGGAAGGTACAAATCTGCTCCACACTTTCCTGCAAAGCGTTTTCCACCACCGTTTTCCCCATTCTGGGCGATATGCTTTCTTCTATTTTTATAATCCAACAGGGTATTTTTCCCCTCATCCACAACAAAAATAACATTTCCGCCCCTACCGCCATCACCGCCATCAGGACCACCGTTGGGAACATATTTTTCTCTCCTGAAAGAAACGCTTCCGTTACCGCCGTTTCCTGCCTTTATATACATTTTAACTTTATCAATAAATATCACTGCTTTCACCTACCTACGGATATTCTTCTCTTTATAAACGGTTCTGAAACATTTCAAAACCTATTTTTTATACGGGTAACATCATTTTTTGAAATTTAGTTATATATTGAAAATTAGGAAGCATGATACCTCCACACTTCCTAATTATCATTTTACATTTTTTAATCAAACAGCTTCGTAAACGCTAACCTTTTTTCTGCCGTTTGCGATATGTTCAAACTTAACAACACCGTCTGCAAGAGCAAACAAGGTATCGTCTGAACCACGACCTACGTTCTTACCGGGGTGGATACTTGTTCCGCGTTGGCGAACAATGATGTTACCAGCAACAACTTTCTGGCCGTCTGCACGTTTTACGCCAAGACGTTTGGACTCGGAATCTCTACCGTTTTTGGTAGAACCAACGCCCTTCTTGTGAGCAAAAAACTGAATTGATAATCTAATCATTTTCAATACTCTCCTTAACTTAATACTGTAGAATTAAACTCTTACGTTCTTTTCGTTTACCTTTACAAATTTACCATAATCTTCTTCAACCCACGATATACAGGTTATGAAGCTCTCTATGGCTTTTGAAACTGACAACAGCTTTTCTCTACCAATATCCTTTTTCACGCTGAAATAAACCTCAGCTTTTTCTTCTTTTGTCTGAAAATCGTAAGGTGCTGAAACAACATCCTCAATCATTTTAACAAAAAGCATCGTCATTGAGCTTATGGCAGAACAAACGATATCACTACCCGACTCTGCATATCCCGAATGACCTTTTATGTCAAAGGCATAGTACAAACCATTATCGCTGTTTTTGTAAAAAGTAACCCTTGTCATTGAAAGAAATTATGCTTCGATTGTGGTAATCTGAAGCTTTGTATATGGCTGTCTGTGACCGATATGTCTTCTTTCGTTCTTCTTGGACTTATAACGATAGATATCGATTTTCTTGCCCTTGCCTGTTTTGATAACATTTGCGTTTACTTTGCAGTCCAATAAAGGTGCGCCAACTTTAAAACCATCAGCACCGGATACGGCAAGAACCTTATCGAAAACGTAAGTCTGTCCATCCTCTACATTAAGTTTTTCTACGAAGATAACGTCTCCTTCGCTAACTTTGTACTGCTTTCCGCCTGTTTCGATTATAGCAAACACGAAAAGCACCTCACTTTCTTTTATGTCTCGCTGTGTCTCAGGGCGGCTTACGCACTTAAACCCCACACATGCGGCTTATCAATTATATATCATTTATTATCGTTTGTCAATAGAAATCGACTTTTAAAATCATTTCAAAAGGTTAATTTTTTGTGAATACAATACATAATAAAAATTGCAAGATATGTGCATTTCTCAAGATACCCGAACTGCAATTTTTATTATAATCTTCTGAAAATATTTTCTAAAGCTATGCTTAATCTCCCTAAATAACGCTCCAGAGAATTATTTTTTGTTTTTATCCATTTCAATAAGAATGCGAACCGCCTCGATACCTGCTCTTATAGCAGCTTCTGTATCGTGAACCTCAGGGTTGCTCATACCCGCATCAGCTCTTTCCTGATTCCAAACAACCTGGAAAACTGCTCCTGCTCTCACGCCCAATGTTGCGGCAACAGTGTAAAGTGCTGCTGCTTCCATTTCAGAGCAAAGAACACCAAGGCGTTTCCAAGCTTCCCATTTTTCAAGAAGTGCGGACGCGGTTGCCATTCTTTTTGGTGAATGCTGACCGTAGAAGGAATCCTTACTCTGACATACACCCATATGGCATTTGAGTCCCTCTCTCCTTGCTCCCTCTCTAAGAGCATAAGCAACATCGAAATCACCAACCGCAGGGAATTCAACAGGAGCGTATTCGTTGCTTGTTCCGTCCTGTCTTACAGCACCTGTTGCAACAACGATATCTCCACCGATAACATCAAGCTGAATACCTCCGCAAGTACCAACACGGATAAATGTGTCGGCACCGCCCATAACAAGCTCTTCCATTGCTATTGCGGAAGACGGGCCGCCTATACCTGTTGAACAAACGGAAACTCTCTCTCCGTTAATTGTTCCTGTGTAAAGGGTATATTCTCTGTTTGATGAGATAAATTCTGCTGTATCAAAAAAGGAAGCTATCTTTTCGCATCTGCCAGGGTCTCCAGGCAAGAAAACATATTTTCCAATACTTCCTTCAGGGCATTTAAGATGATAAAATTCTTGCATAATTAGTCCTTTCCGAATAAAAGTTTATTCTTTAGATGTATTTTCTAAGCCATATTGTTTTTCTTAAAAACATTTTACCATATTATTATATAAAATGCAATACTTTTGTATAACAAAAAATGAAGTTGTGCTTCAAAGCTGTAGCAAAATAATTCAATTTGCGCCTTGCTCGTTTTTATTATTCTAATAATCAAGATGTAAAATGCTACATCGACTTTGTGCGTTATGATGCATTCGATTCGCAAATATGATGTTGCTCCCTTCGGTCGTAATGATGCGATGTTTGCCCCAATGTGCCGTCAGGCACACATCATTAGGCGTAGCCGTCATCATTGGCGAAGCCCAACATCATTTGCCGAAGGCAAACATCACTTAAAAAACGCACCTTTGTCAGTAGACAAAAGTGCGTTTTTTGTTGCTATAAACGAGTAAAAAGGTCAAAAATCGAGGTAATTGCGAACAAAAGGTCAACTTAAATATTTCTTCATCAATGCGACTGCAATGATAAGAAGAATGCCAAATATATAGAATAGTATTTTTCTCAATTTACTTGGCTTTTTAGGTAGTGAAATTCCTTCAATTGCTTTCATTTCATTAACGGTAAGGTGTTTTTTACAGTTTGGACATTCAAATTCATCCCATGTAAATTGAATATCGCCTATCGCAAAATTGCCTCCGGGCATGCTGAAATCGAAATCCTTCGCTTCAGGAGATCTGGAATTAACCACTTTTGACACCGGAACTTTCTCCAGCTTTGTTTTGCATTCGGGACAGAAATGGTCTTTGCGAAAATAAAAAATATCGTTATATTCTCGTTTATATCCATGAGGCATACCCTTACCACCTTTCTTTATTTCATTATACCGCACTTTCTCAAATAAATCAAGGTACAGCCTTGTATATCATCAAAAATCAATGATGCATCGCCTTACGGCTATATGATGCATTTGCTTCGCAAATATGATGTTGCTCCCGTTGGTCGCAATGATGCGATGTTTTCCATAAAATGTGGCGAAGCCACACATCATTAGGCGAAGCCGTCATCATTGGCGAAGCCAACATCATTTGCCGAAGGCAAACATCATTCAAAAAACGCACCTTTGTCGGTAGACAAAAGTGCGTTTTTTTGTTGGCGGAGAAGGAGAGACTATCTAGCCGCAGGGCGGCG
>JAZNIJ010000110.1:0-2851 GCA_045577455.1 Eubacteriales bacterium | reverse complement strand
TCATCTTCGTCGCACAGTCTCTTTATCAGAGAAAAAGTATTGTCAAAAGGATAATCATTAACCAATACAATCTGATAATCGTGTTCGGGAGATTGTTTAAAAACAGAACGAATTTCCTCTACAACCTTTCCAATTGTTTTTTCAGATTTATAGCATGGGATAGCAATTGATATGAGCATATAAACACCACCTTTTTATTCTCATCTTACTTAAATAATATCATAACAAATATTAAAAATCAATACTTTTTAATAATAAATATTGACTTTTAAAAAAAGTTGGTATATAATCAATATGTGTTAATAAAAAATGCACGCTGTACAATTCGAGACATTATACATTAGGATAAGTTTAATAGTAACGGAGGTATAAATCAATATGGAAAACTTAAAAGGAAAGAAAATTCTTATATTAGGGGCAACAGAACATTCCAAACATATCATTGATGCCGCAAGGGAGCTTGGTGTATACACGATTGTAACAGATTATGTTCAAAACGCACCCGCAAAATCTTATGCCGACAAATCATATGATATAAGCACATTAGATATTGAAGCTTTAATAGAATTGGGAAAAAAAGAAAAAATCGATGGGGTAATTGCAGGATATTGCGACATCAACCTGATTCCATATTATAAAACTTGTAAAGCGCTCGGGCTTCCATACTATATGGATGAACATCAATTTGACGAAACAATGAAAAAAAACCACTTTAAAAAGAATTGCATAAAACACAATATAAATGCAGTAAAGGATATACCGGAGGAATTATATAAAAATCATCCGGAAAAAATAAGCTATCCAATAATAGTAAAACCAGCCGACAGTTATAGCAGCAAAGGCATTTCAGTATGTAACAAAAAAGAAGACTTACCCGAAGCACTAGAAATCGCAATGAAACACTCCACCTGTAAAGAAATAGTTGTCGAAGAATACATAGAAGCTGATGATGTTTACCTTTATTTCACCGTCCAAAACGGAGTCCTTAGCTTGTCCGCAATGGCAGACCGTCTTTTAAACAACGATCAACCCGGCTTTGCTCCACAACCTGTTGGTTATTTCTTTCCATCGCGTTATTTAGATATTTACTACCAAAAAATACACAACAATCTCCAAAAAATGATTACAGACCTGAAATTGGAAAACTGCAGTTTCTTTATGCAAGGTTTCGCCATAGACGATAATATCACATTTTTTGAAATGGGTTTGCGTCTTTCAGGAGGATGTGGTTACCTGCAAATCAATCATCAAAATCATATAAGCCAAGTAAAAATGCACATACAATTCGCCATAACAGGAAAGTTTGGAGACTTCAATCTTTTGGATTATGATAACGCAAGATTCAAAAAACCGGCTTGTGTTGTTGTAGTTCTGTTAAATGACGGAACTATTGGCAAAATTGAAGGACTTGATGCAGTTAAAAATGATCCATCTTGCTTCTACATTTTGCAATTAAAACACGAAGGAGATTCTTTGGCTGCCAAAGGAACTCTAAATCAAGTTTTTGCAAGAATTTATCTCTGTAATAACAATGAGAAAGAACTGTACGAATCAATCAAAAATATCAAATCAAATCTTAAAATAACAAATACAGACGGTGAAAATATGATTATGAATCTATTTGATGAGGAAAAGGTGTTCTAAAATAATGTATTTTCATGTGTGAAACTTCAATTTATTAAAATACAAGCAATTCAAGGCGAAATAATAATTGATAAAACGGCATGGTTTTTGAGATGGGTTTTTGGATACGGAATACTTATCACGTTATTTGCAGGTGGGCTTACATTTTTCGGATATGTTGCCGCATTATGCATTAGTGGCGATACCGCTGCTGCAATTTGTGATTTTATCTACAAAGACTTTATTCCAATTTTAATAAAAGTCACAACGAGCTTAATACTGCTGGGACTTTTAGTTATGTACCTTTCAGGTGACCAAGCTCTCGTTGCTTCCAAAAAGAAAAAAGAAAAATAATCTCCAAAAACAACATCCCTTTGAAGGAAATCACCTTCAGAGGGATGCTTTTCATATACAATTATGCTTTATTTTCTTTAATTTTATTTTCATTGTTCTTTCCCACAATAAAGAACAAATATACGACAGTGAACAACATTTTAACCGTATTCATGGCAAGCGTAACCCAAGCCAAACCCATTATTCCGCTTTTGTTTATGAAATAATAAGCAACAGCAACATAAATCACACCGTAAATACATTCTATCGCAGTATGTATTGAGGTTTTGCCCTGTGAGAGAAGCAACGCCATAAACAAAGATGCCAAAAATCCGATAATAAGTCCAAGATTCACAATATAGTTATAACCGATAATTTCATCGTAGAGCTTGGAATAAAAAATCTTTATGTAAATAGGCGTTCCTACAATGCAAACCCCATAAAAAACTGCCCCAATTACAACCGACACAACAAAGAATTTTGCCAGAACATTTTTGGAAAGCTTCGCATCCTTCACCGTAAGATACGAAAGTATCAATGTATTTATTGGTGAAATCAACATCTGCATTGTTTTTGCAATAAGAGAAACAACATGATAATGAGTTGCAGCGCCTTCGTCTCCCAACTGTTTAAGCATAACTTTATCAAACTGCAAAACACAGTCTCTTGCAAGAGTTGACACCGCAATCATTGCAACGCTTTTTCCAACGAGCTTTACACTGCATTTTCGCGTGTCTCGCTTGAAGATGCCTCCCTTAAAAAAGGAATAACTTACAGCGGCAACTTCTCCCGTTGCAAAAATTAAAATCCACACATTTGTCAGAAGGTAAAGTCCAAGACCCAAAAGATACCCAACACTTATTATGCAAAAATAAAAGAAATACTCTTTAAACTT
>JAZNIJ010000109.1:0-2729 GCA_045577455.1 Eubacteriales bacterium | reverse complement strand
CTATTATCATCCGTCCTTGATTCAATATAGTTTATCAAATGAATCTTTGTCTTTGCATCAAAGTATGCCTTACGCTCCTTATCACCTTTTCCGTAAACAACACATTCTCGTTCAGAAAAATCTATATCATCAATATTCAATCTAACTAATTCGCCAACACGAATACCGGTCGAAAGCAAGAAATCAATCATTGCTCTATCTCGTAGATTATTACAATTATCTCTTAGTATTTCTACCTTCTCATCTGGAATAGTATCTTTTATCACAATTGCGGTCTTAACCTTATGAATTCTTTTCATTGGACTTTTTACAATGTAATCTTCTTCCTCCAACCAAGAAAAGAAAGTGGAAAGGCTTCTACGAATATTATCAACAGTTACCTTCCCACAATTATTTATCGTTTGATACTCTACAAGATATTTTCGTAGCATTTCAGTTGTTATCTTTATTACCGGAATATTTATTGTTTCGAGCATTTTTTCAATATTACACCTATAATAGCGTATCGTTTTGTCAGAACATCCTTCTAAATGCTTTGCTGCTAAAAACATATCCAGAAATTCTGCATTAGTTGTTTGCAAATAGTCAGATACGTTATTTTCAGACAACCGTTTTACCAGCACCTCTTGTAGTTTCTGTATTTGCGATGCATTTAATACATCTGCCATATCGTTGATAATGTCATAAATATCTCTACTCATAAGAGCACACTCCTTTTTGAAGGAGTATATCGTAGAAAAGTCACTATCTCAAGCAAGCGTATTACTGAAATTTTGCGCGCAGTATTGAGCCATGTGCAGATGAACCGAATTGGCTGATGGGAGCTTGCTCACAGTCAGACATATTCGAGTTCAGATGCATACGGCGAACGCCGCGACAACGAACAAGCGCAAGCTCGTGAGTGTCGGCATGGCGATACACCTACTAACTGAAATTTCACTTCACTTTTTAATTAAATATAGCTTCTATTTTCTTCCTCGCAATATGCTCATTGCAATACACAAAATTAAATTCTCCACTTATCTGAAAATCTGAAACCGTAAACGTTGTAATATCATCACGACATCTTGCAATCGGTTCATATGCAAAGGTTATTGCATGAGTATTTGCCACCACATCGCAGATAACCGAGAAATTATTTATTGATGTACATTGTTTGAAACTATCCAAAGAAAATCCTCTGTCTGTTATTGCATTTTGCAGTAACATTCTTGTTCCTGAGAAGGGTTCCCTCACAACAATTTTTTCATGAAACAAATCTTCTAAAGTGACTTCGCGATTTGCAAAGGGGTGATTCTTTGCACATATACCCACAAAGGACTCCTTTTTATAAAGATGATAGCCATATCTGGATTTATCAAAAACACCTTCTATAACTGCAAAATCCAGTTTCGACTGTTCCAGCATATGTAACAAGGTTTCTGTATTATCAACATACAAATCCATATTGCAATTTGGTGTCATAAGAAACCTTCGCACCTCCGGAACAATTACAAATTCACCAATAGTTTTTGTTGCTCCAACTGTGATATGAACCAAATCATTAGTACAAAAGCTTGCGCAGACATCTTTTTCCTGCACTTTAATACTGTCAAAATATCTCTTAAGTTGTTCCGCATTTTTTGTTCTTGAAAGTGTACGACCATTATATTCGAAAAGCTTCACACCATAATAATTTTCAAGATAATGAATATGCTGTGTGACACCCGGCTGTGTCATATTTAATCTTTCTGCTGTGCGCCTATAATTCATTTCATCATATAAAGTAAGAAATGTTGATACTCTGTAATCCAGCATACGCCCTCCATAAAATCAAATTATCATCCGATAATAAATGATAATTTGATTTTATCACACAATTGCAGTATAAACAATATGGATTAAAATCAAAAGGAGACCATTATGAAATTTTTAAAACACATTCCCGGAATTATATTATCAGCAGTAATTGCGTTTCTTGCCTGCTGGATAGAAAACATTCTGCCAATTCACTTGATTGGTTCTGCTGTAATTGCAATGTTTATCGGTATGTTCCTCAATCATTATTTACACAACACCACCCTATTTTCAGATGGTTTAAAATTTACTTCAAAAAAAATATTGAAATTTGCCATTATATTACTGGGGCTTTCCCTAAACATCACTACCATACTGCATGTGGGAAAAATGTCTTTAACTGTCATGATTTTTACGTTACTGACCTGTTTTGGTGGAGGGTATTTTATCGGTAAGGCACTGGGCTTAAACTGGAAATTATCCAATTTAATTTCAGCAGGTACAGGCATATGCGGCGGTTCTGCCATAGCTGCAATCGCACCTACGATTGATGCCGATGATAACGATGTTGCTTATGCTATGTCTGCCACTTTCCTCTTCGATATGGCTATGATTGTTCTTTTCCCTATTATGGGCAGAGCACTTGGCATGACAGATGAAGCCTTTGGCATTTGGGCAGGAACAGCAGTGAATGATACCTCTTCCGTTGTAGCAACCGGATATGCTTTTTCAGAGGGTGCAGGTGATTTTGCAACAATGGTAAAGCTCACAAGAACACTCGCCATTATACCAACCGTCATTACCTTTGCATTTATCCAACTCAACCTGAAACGTAAAGAAGCTCAGGCAACATGCCAAAATGATAGCTCCATCAAAGCAAACTTTAGCATCAAAAAAATATTCCCTTGGTTTATTATTGGTTTTGTTATCATGTCCTGCATTGCAAGTATTTT
>JAZNIJ010000108.1:0-10144 GCA_045577455.1 Eubacteriales bacterium | reverse complement strand
ATAAAAAATTAGTCGAAATGTGCAAATATCCTAAAAATATTTTAGATTTGTCTATGGATGCTTATTGGGTAAGTTGGACTTTTATAGTTGCACATGAATTATACCATGTTTCTAATAATACGGCTGAATCATCCTATCAAGAAGAACTTGATTCAGATAAATATGCATATACAGTGATAATTAATATGATTCAAGCTCAAAAGCAAGACAAAACACCAAAGGATTTAGATGTCTTTCACGAATATTTGTATTTAGCTCCCTTAATGATGCTTGAATTTTTTAAACTCTTGGATTTTTATAATGCTCTATTTGGTAAAAAGGCTGAATACATTGATTATCCTTCGCCTGAACTACGACAAGAAAAACTTTTTGATATGTTTGATGAGTATATTCCTGACAGTTTTGATACAGTAGAGGGAAACGGAGTGTTTAATTGTTTTTTGGATGAGATTGATTTTATTAAAGAGCAGTTAAAACTAAAAAAAGAAAACGGTAAATTAGATAGAATAAGAGAAAATTGACAAGATGAGTCGGTTCTGATAAGGAACTGGCTCATTTTGCTTTGAAGGGAGGAATCCAATGGAATCAAGTAATTGGGTTGTCCAAAACTTGCAAAAAGCACTTGAAACTTGGAACGATAAATTAAGCGAAATATGGCTATTAATAACACAGTCCCCGGAACAGTTTAAGGGCGGTGAAATATGGAATGTCATAACAGATATACACGGAGCATTACAGGCGATAGGTTATTCGCTTTTAGTACTCTTTTTTGTTGTCGGCGTTATGAAAACCTGCGGCAGCTTTGCGGAAATGAAAAGACCTGAAATTGCGGTCAAAATGTTCATCCGATTTATACTTGCCAAAGCATCCATTGACTACGGTCTTGAGCTGATGGTGGCGTTAATTGAAATTGTGCAGGGCCTTGTATCAAAAATAATGGCGGCATCGGGATTGAGTGCAGTAAGTCAGACGGTTTTGCCCGACAGTATTGTAACGGCCATTGAGGATTGCGGATTTTGGGAAAGCGTACCCTTGTGGGCGGTAACTCTTATCGGCAGTCTTTTTATTACTGTACTGTCCTTCGTTATGATAATGACCGTGTACGGCAGATTTTTCAAAATTTATCTGTATACAGCCATTGCACCCGTTCCGCTTTCATCATTTGCAGGTGAGCCTTCCTCATCGGTTGGTAAGAGCTTTATCAAGTCATATACCGCCGTCTGTCTGGAAGGTGCAATTATTGTACTCGGCTGTATAATCTTCTCTCTGTTTGCAGATTCTCCGCCAGTTGTTGATGAAGCTGCGGCGGCTGTTAATCAGGTGTGGAGTTATGTGGGTGAGCTTATCTTTAACATGATTGTCCTTGTTGGCACAGTTAAAATGGCTGACCGTGTTGTTAAGGAAATGATGGGTTTATAACAAGAATATTTTACAAAAGAATTAGAACAACTGACACGAGAAATAAAAGTATTATCAATCTATATGTTATAGCAATAAACAAATCGATAATTTTAATGACTCCAATTAAGAAACTAGCCAATCGCTTGAATTTGGGAGGAATTTTATTTTTAGTTATTTTGTTTTCAATTTCATTAATTGTGTTTAATAATTGTTTTCGCATATTATTACCTCCTGTAATTTATCTTACAATACATAATATGCACATTAATCAAATTATTACACTAATTAAACAAAAAAATTAACTAACCAATTAAATTTTATCAATATACCATATATCTTCAATATGTCTTTGAAGTTTTGTAGATATTTTAATAGCGATTTCTAAAGAAGGATTAGATTGTCCGCTTTCATACCGCAAATATTGTTGTTCAGCAATATCTAGTTTTTTTGAAAACTCTCTTTTGGTAAGATAAAATTCTCCCATTCGTATAGTTTTTAAATTGTTCTTGAGCATTATATAATCACCTGCTATAAAAGATTAACCAAATTGTATTCTAATATATTTTGTGAGAAATATCCGTCTAATTATAGCACCTAAAAATTAAGGAGATGATTTTTTGGAAGTAAAGATAAACCGTGAAATCGGTGACTATACCGAAAGTGTCTACTTCGGTCTGTCACTTCGTCAATTTATCTTTTCCATTTTTGCCTGCGGTGTTGCCGTAGGCTTGTACTTTTTACTCAAACCTTTATTCGGTATTGAAACCTTGAGCTGGGTGTGTATCTTGGGTGCAGCACCCTTTGCGGCAATAGGCTTTTTCAGTTGGCACGGTATGACAGCAGAAAAGGCTTTCTTTGCCTACCTTCGCTCTGAAATCCTTATGCCGAATGAACTTAAATTCAAATCAATAAACCTTTATGACGAAATAGAAAGGAGTGATAAGGATGTTCGACTTACTCGGAAAGCTGAAAAGCCTCGTAGGAATAAGCGATAACTTCGGTGACGGTATGGCTGTTCCAAAGTCTGTGCAGGATGCAATAGACTTAAGAGCAGTTTATCCCGACGGCATTTTCCTTGTCGGTAAAGACAGATATTCAAAAGTCTTTAAGTTTACCGATATTAACTATGCCGTAGCAAGTAAAGAGGATAAGGAAACAGACTTTTTTAAGTACAGTGATATTCTTAATTCTCTTGAAAACGGCGTTTCAAGTCAGCTTACAATCATCAACAGAAGAATAAAGAGTGAAGAGCTTAATAATCTTCTGCTTACTGAAAAACAGAATGACGGTAAGGATGTGTTCCGCCGTGAAATCAATGAAATGCTCACTGGTCTTGCTAACAGTACAAGTGCCATTGTTCAGGATAAATATATTACTCTGACAATTCAGAAGAAAACGGTTGAAGAAGCAAGAGCACACTTTAACCGTGCCGGTACTGATTTAATCGCACAATTTTCACGAATAGGCTCAAAGTGCAGAGAGCTTGAATTGACAGAAAGACTTCGTATCATTCACGATTTCTGCCGACCTGATGACGATACAGATTATCAGTTTGACCTTCGTGACACAATGCGAAAGGGTGAAAGCTTCAAGGACTATATATCTCCCGACAGCTTCGAGTTTAAGGGGGATTATTTCAAAGTCGATGATAAATTTGCCCGTGTGCTTTTTGTCAGAGGTTATGCCTCTTATGTCAAGGATGAAATCATCCGTGTAATTACAGATTCCTGTAAGAATATGATTTTTAACTTTGACATTGTACCCGTGTCAACGCAGGAGGCACAGAAGTTTGTAGAAAAGCAGGCACTCGGTATTGAAACAAATATCGCAAACTATCAGAGAAAGCAAAATGCCAACAACAACTTTTCTGCAATCATTCCTTATGATATGGAGCAGCAGAGAAAGGAAATCCGTGAGTTCTTGGATGACATTATGACACGTGACCAAAAGATGTTTAAGGTTGTAATGACCATTATGCACACGGCAGACACTCTTGAACAGCTTAACACCGATACTGAAACCATTGTAGCCGCAGGCGGTAATACCTGTCAGATTGGCACATTAAGATTTCAGCAGTTGGAAGGCTTTAACGCAACGCTTCCCATAGGCACGAATAAGATCCTCGCAAGGCGTACTCTCACAACGGAAAGCCTTGCTGTTTTTATGCCTTTTAAGGTGCAGGAAATTCAGCATAAGGGCGGCGTATGTCAGGGCGTCAATGTGATTTCCAAAAACCTTATCGTTGTCAACCGTAAGGAGCTTCTTAACGGTAACTGCATTATTCTCGGTGTTTCGGGTAGTGGTAAGTCCTTTACGGGTAAGGAAGAAGTATCCACACTTCACCTTACTACCGATGCTGACATTATCATCATTGACCCGGAAAGAGAATATAAAGCATTAGTTGAAGCATTAGGCGGTCAGGTTGTTCAGCTTTCTGCGACAAGTAAAAATCACATTAACTGTCTTGATATTAACCAAGACTATGCAGACGGTGACAATCCCATAGCTCTTAAATCAGAGTTTATTATGTCGCTGTTTGAACAGATTATAGGTACGGACAAGATTGACGGTAAGCAGAAGTCAATTATTGACCGTTGCCTTACAAATGTTTATCGTAACTATATCAAGAAAAAGTACAAGGGCAAACCGCCCACACTTCTTGACTTGGTTGCAAACCTTAAAGAACAGCCCGAAGATGAAGCTCAGGAGCTTGCACTTAATATGGAGCTTTTCACAACAGGCTCGCATAACACCTTTGCAAAGCAGACCAATGTCAACAGTGAAAACAGACTTCTGTGCTATGACATACATGACCTCGGCACACATCTTATGCCTATCGGTATGTTGGTTGTTCTTGACAGTATTCTCAACCGTATTACCAAAAACAGAGCAGAGGGCAGAGAAACATACATCTTCATAGATGAAATCTATCTTCTGTTCCGTCATCAGTACACGGCTGATTTCCTTTTTACTCTTTGGAAGCGAGTAAGAAAGTACGGTGCTTTCTGTACAGGTATCACACAGAATGTGGATGATATGATGCAGAGCCATACTGCAAGAACAATGCTCGCTAACTCTGAGTTTATTATTATGCTCAATCAAGGCAGTACGGACAGAGATGACCTTGCTAATCTTTTACAGATTAGCGATGATCAGATGAAGCACATCACAAATGTTGATGCAGGTCACGGTCTTGTTAAGGTTGGCTCTGACCTTGTACCCTTTGAGCGTAAATTCCCTAAAAACACACAGCTCTATAAGTTGATGACAACTAAAATGGGCGAATAATTAAAGCCAGCTCTAATGCTGGCTTTAATTAAAATGTTCAGTAATTGTATAGGATTTCCGAACATAATGAAATCAAATTGTTGTATGAAGTTGAATCACCTTTATAATAATTACCATTATACTCTATTATATCTTTTGTGTAAAAAATATATTTTTCCACAGAATTGTTATTGTAGCAATACATTGTTATTCCACCGCCAATAGGGAATTGGTTGCTTTGGGGTTTGTCAATCAAAGATAGCTTTAATCTGTTTAACAACAGTATTATTTCATTTCTTTCATCGGATGATATTTCTTTTGCCACAAATCCTTTCTGTTCGTTAAATTGAGTGTTTATCTTAATTTTTTCACAATCGTAATCTGAATTTGATGAAGTTGATACTATAGTTGTTGTATCATCATTGTATACAAGTTGATTATTAGTGACAACGGTTGTTGAATTAATAATGGTAGTTTCAGTAAAATATGATTCTTTTTCTTTAAAAGGTTCATCAGAATTAGGCGATGGAGATGTGCAAGCTGTCAATATCGTCATCAATATTAACGTTGTTGACAATAATATAATCAATTTAACAGTACGAAAGTCTTTTTTATACATTGTACATCAACCTTATCGTTGAATCCCATTCATACTGAGTGTTGCCAAATGCAAATCTGAATCCATTTGTTGAGGAATATGTAGAAAACTTAAAACACTCATAAGCAGAATCCATTAGTCTAATTTGGAAAGATGACCCAGAGATACGATAACCACATAAAGATGTTGCATGTCTAGATGTTGAATTAATATCTTGAGATAACATACAAGCAGGATCATTATTATTAATTATTACTTGAATCTCACTTTTTGTCATTGCTCTTGAGTATTCCGTTGGAACATAAATGCTTGGAAGATAGTGATTAAGAGCGTTTATAATATCAGCATTGGAGCCTCCGGTGTATGAATGATTTATAGCATTGCATACTTGAGTTGCAGTAAGATTATTTATTGAAGATACTTCGTAGATGACCATTGCAGCAACTGTCGCTGCCCAGCAAATTGGCAATGATCCCTGATAAACAATGGGATAATCCGTAAGATAAAGATATGATGAAGTGGCTCGTGTTTCATTAGAAATTAAATAATCTGCAATGTTTTCTGTGCTTGTTAGTATATTATCATAAGATATTACATTGTTGTTATTGCAAGTGGAATCATATGTAATTTCAGAAAGAATTGTTGTAGAGAATGTTGTTGCATCTAAATCAGATGCAATGAACACTTCGCTGACTTCAGATTCGTTGTTAACACAGTAAATATTTTGTTCGTTAGAAAAAAGAGCTAGGTTTCCTTCATTTTCATATATCATATTTGTTAATTCTTCAGAAAAGTCTTTTCCTATAGATGCAGATAATTCACCATTATATTTTATAAGAGTTATTAAAGCTATAATTTGATTGTTTGAAATTATGGGCCAATATAGGATGTCTTTAACTTCTGAAAGAATACTTCCTGATAACTGTGATATGCTAAAATCATCACCAATAACTGCATCCTTCACATCGTTCGGAGAAATTCCTAATGCCTCAGGTGTTTCTAAGAGTATTGAAATCAAATCTGGTAACAATGTTCGCTTGGCTTTAACAATATCACTGTTGGTTATGGAGTTGCTCTTTGTCAATTCTACTGCCGATACAGGCATTAATATAGTTGTTGATATGATTAATGTTAAAATAATTGATATGATTCTTTTGGTTCTTTTTTTCATTACGATTTCCTCCTTTATAATTTTGTTGGTTGATATGGGCTTATGATAGAATTTTAAAACATTGGTATCAACTCCTTTATGATTTTAAATCACAAAATTACTTTAAGATAAACAAATTTTTTGAATCATTTAAATCACTGAATGATAGTGTGTTGTATTCGGTTTGTAACAATGAGTACCATTCAAGTTGTTCTTTGAAATTTATATTTGCATTATGAGTAATGGGAATAACAGAATTGTTTGGTAAAATCAGAACTTCACTCCCGGTATTTCCATAAAAAGCAAAAGCAATATCGCTTGATGGGTTGTTTTTTAAAACATCATTGTAATTTTTCCATTTTTCACCACCAATGTTTGTGGTATAGGCAATTTCATTATCACTTTTTATAAGTTCAATATTAGCTACGATTTCGGTGTTAACCAATATAGGCAATGTTAATGTATCTAAATTGATTGTGTTTTCAGATCCGCATATAACATGTCGGTACCCTTTTGTATAAATAAAAATTGCTTCGTCGATTAAATCATATTCATCACAAACAACAGAAAAAATGATTTCTCTGTTGTTTTCTAGAAATTCTTGAATTTCTAGCTGTGAAAAGCCTAATCCAATACACTTAATATCTTGTTTTTCGGATATAGATATTTGGGGATTGTTTCCCATAATACGTTGTGAATTTTGTTGAATTAATAACAAGCCTGTACAAATACAAATTATAAATGCAGCTGCCATCGGAATAAAAATCTGCATTTTTTTTATATTGTGGGTGCGAGGGATATTGGCGGCGACAATTAAGTCGTCGTCAATTTCATTTATTGAATTAAATAAATCTATGCTATTCATTAATTAGCCCTTCTTTTACTAAATAATTTTTTAGCCTTTTTCGTGTTCGAAAAAGCCTTGTAGAAACAGTTTTGGCATTTAAATTGTAGAAGTCAGCAATTGCTTCTATAGAATCGCAATACCAATATCTTCGAATAAAAAGATTGCAATCTAATTTATTTTGGGTATGTAAAAAACGGTTAATGACACTTGAGAGTTCTTTGACAGATATTAAGTCTTCAATACTTTCAGTTTTAGAAAGACAATCTTCAAGTTCGCATAAGGAATCTGTAAGGTTTGTATTTCTCTTACCAGCTTGAATGTATTTCAATTTGTCTATTGAATGTCGTTTTACTATTTTACAGGTATAAGCACAAAGGTCATTTGGAAGCTCTGGTGGTATAGAATTCCAAATAGATAAATATGTAGAGTTTATACATTCTTCGACATCTTCCTTGGATTTTAGAATATTATTAGAAATTCTCATAAGAAGTTTCTCATATTTGTTCTGCAACTCTAATATTGCGTCTTCATCTCTTTGCCAAAACAGTTTTATTATTGATGCATCGTTCAAAACGTTGCCTCCTTTCGAAGGTCCTTCTATTTAATAAGACGAATATTAATTTAAAATATTTCATTATTTTGAAAAAATTAAATAATACTTATTTTTTTGAATTCTAACATATTTGAGATCATTACTCAATATTACGGGGGTGATAGATATGTCTAAAAATATTAAAACCCGTGAGGTTATTGAAAAAGTCAAAGAAGCGGATGCACAAACGCCAAATCCACAAAGCAGAAAATCATCCTTGACTAAATCTGCCGTATCAAAGGCAAAGACTAAAACCGAGGAAGAAGCTGAAAAGCAAGATGCTTCAATGGATGATAACTCTTCGCCTGAACAGTACGCAACAGAAAAGGTAACAGAAACGGGTAAAAATGTGGCTGAAAACCTTGTAAGCGGTACGGCAACCGTTACGAAAAAGGTTGCCCGCAAGGTAAGAAATAACCACAGAGCAAAAAAAGAGGCATCTGCTGACGGTGAAAATCCACTAACAGAAGATGTTCCCGAACAGCCACAGATTGAAGCGACCAAACAGGAGCCTCAAAGGCTAGAGCAGAAAATCTCTGCCAATAAGGAAAAGCCAACTAATGAAACACCTAAAGCCGAAACAAAAAAGTCCGTTGCCGATAAAAAGCAACAGCCAAAATCCAAAGCAAAAAATATTAGCGAGGATAAACCCAAAGAAAGGTCTAATCCTCGTACCCGTAAGCAGTCAGCGCCAAAGCAGAAAGCAAAGCGTGAGATACGCAATGTTCGTTCAGGGGACAAAACTGTTAAATCTGCTGATGCAGGAATAAAGCAGAGTGCGAGAAGCCTTGAAAATACTTCAAGGCAGATTAAGGCAGCACAGAAAAGTACAGAAGCCGCAAAGAAAACGGCAGAAGTGACCGCAAAGGCTTCTAAAAGAGCCGAGCATACTGCAAGAACAGCCGCAAAGAAAACTGCTAAAACAGCAAAAGCGGCGGCGAAAGCAACGGTTAAAGCGGTTAAGGCTACCATTGCGGCAGTAAAAGAGCTTGGTGCTTTGATAGCCGCAGGCGGTACTACGGCAGTATTAGTGATTATTGTTCTTTGCTTGCTTGCGGCAATAGGCGGTACTTGCTTCGGCATATTCCTTTCCAATGACAAAACAACGGGAAGTGATATGACTATGACGCAGGCTATCTCTACTCTGACCTCGGAGCATTATGCAAATCTGACAGCATTTAAGGAAGGTTTTTCCTACGATACCGTTGAAGTACAGGGTGATTCCAACATTGATTGGAAGGATGTCCTTGCTGTTTATGCAGTAAAAACAACAACCTCAGAGGACAAAGCTTTTGAGGTTGTTACAATCAATGATGAAAAGCTCGACCTGCTCCGTGACATAATGAGTGATATGAATAAGCTGACGGGTGTAGTTACACCTAAAGTAGTTGCACAAACCGTAGTTACCACCGATGAAGAGGGTAACTCAATCAAGACCACTGAATATGTCACTAAAAAGGTGCTGACTGTTAATATTATCCGTTTGTCGGCAGAGCAGATAATTGAGCTTTATAACTTCAATGACGAGCAGAAAAAGCAGTTAAACGAGCTTATGAGCGACGATTATACTGACCTTTGGAATGAACTTATAGGCGGTAGCGGTGAAATCATTATGTCGGGTAGCTCTTGGGTAAGTAAAGGCTATTTCACATGGCCCTTGCCTGAAAACTTTACCATAACATCTTACTTTGGTACAAGAGTTGATCCCATTTCAGGTGTTGTAAAAACACATGGCGGTACTGATATAGCTGCTCCCGGTGGTACACCTATTCTTGCGGCGGCTGACGGCACGGTAGTAGTTGCAAGCTATGATGCAGACGGTTATGGCTTCTATGTAAAGCTAAAGCACGATGATACCTATTCCACCATTTACGGTCATTGTTCAGCACTCCTTGTTTCGGCAGGTCAGACAGTAAAGCAGGGGCAGATAATAGCAAAGGTTGGCTCAACAGGTTACTCTACGGGTAATCATCTTCATTTTGAGGTGATTCAGAACGGCGTAAGAGTTGATGCACTAAATTATTTTAGCACTATATGAACTTTTTAAACATTAATTACAAAGCTAGTTTAATAAACTCTCTAACAATTTTGCTTCAACTTGCGTTGTATATATTCAATGGGTTTATATAACAATAAATTCTAACCGTTTAAAAGTGTATTTTACACTTTTAAACGGTTAGAAAGATGTTTTACTCAGCATTTTTTATCGTTTCGGTTTATATTTTTGTCGTTTTTTCTAATTTTAACTTTTTATCCTTTAATTATGCTAACATTTAAATATAAAAATAA
>JAZNIJ010000107.1:0-34963 GCA_045577455.1 Eubacteriales bacterium | reverse complement strand
CGCCCTATCCTTGATAATATGCGAGGAACTGTTGACCACGTGGACGACCTCGGCACTATTCATTGTTCCTTTGATAACGGCAGAAGACTCGGCATTATTCCCGATGAAGACTCCTTCCGCAGATTGACGGAAAGTGAGCTTGCTGAGGAACAGCCGGATGAAGATCAAAATATATCCGAAGAAAACACATTAACAGAACCAAAAATGTAAGAAAGGAGATAACTAAATAATCGCATAGAGAAAGGTCGGATGCCAAATGGCAATCCGATTTTTTGATATGTTTGCAGGTATCGGTGGTTTTCGTACAGGATTAACTAAAATAGGAGGTTTTGAGTGTGTCGGTCATTGTGAAATTGATAAATACGCTAATGCAGCGTATTGTGCGATGTATAAAACCGGGGGTGAGCAATATTATGAAGATGCGCGAGAAATCGACCCCCAAAATCTCCCCAACTTTGACCTGCTCTGTGCAGGATTTCCTTGCCAAGCTTTCAGCGTTGCCGGAAAGCGAATGGGATTCAGTGATACAAGAGGAACTCTCTTCTTCGATGTTGCCCGAATCCTTGAAGTTAAAAAACCTGCATTTGTATTCTTGGAAAACGTTCAAGGTTTGTTATCGCATGACTCAGGCGAAACACTTAAAACTATCTACTCCGTGCTTGTTGAAATGGGGTATAATCTCGAATGGTGTGTGCTTAACAGCAAATATTTCGGAGTCCCCCAACAAAGACGGCGGTTGTATATTATCGGATATCTTGATGGACGATGTACCGGACAAATATTTCCTGTCGAATGCTGCAATGGAGCGAATCTTAAAGAAATCATCCCCGGCAGTCAAGGACAGAGAGTCTATGACATAACAGGTGTTTCTTGTACATTGTGTGCAGGTGGCGGTGGTATGGGTGGAAAAACAGGATTGTACTTTATTGATATGAATAGTGATCCTATTATCACTCCCCAAGCACGATGCATAACTGCACGACAAGATTCAGGTGTAAGCAATCGCAAAGGAGAACACTCAGGTGTGTTGGTAGAAGATGCTCCGAGAGCAATATTGACACCCGACAGAGAAAAGGTTCGTCAGCAAGGCAGACGGATGAAAGAACCAAATGAGGAAATGTTCACAATAACTGCTCAAGACAGACATGGCATTTACCATAAGGGCAGAATCCGTAAGCTGATGCCCATTGAGTGTTGGCGTTTGCAAGGGTTTGAAGACAAACAATTTAATAAGGTTGTCGCATCTGGTATTAAGGATGGACAGTTATATAAGATGGCTGGTAACTCTGTGAGTGTACCGGTCATTTCTGCTATTGGCAGAAAAATAAGAGAAGTTAATGAAAAATATCAAATTGTAAAGGAGTGATAGTATGCCGAACCATGTTACTAATCGTATCAAGTTTTCGGGTGATCCCGAAAGAATCAGAGCGATTATGGAAGGTATAAAACACGATGAAATGGGTCTTGGTTCTGTTGATTTCAACAAGATAATTCCTATGCCTGAATCATTGAATATTACAGCAGGTTCGATTACAGATAAAGGTCTTAAAGCATATAAAGACTTTGTCTCTGTTCTTTTATTTGATGGTGCAAACAAAGGAATTGACCTTCTGAATATTCCCGAAGAAAAAGAAGCTATCTTCTTAAAACAAAGAACAGATATTAAAGAAGACGAGTGGTCAGCAGGTCGTCAGGCTTTCCGTAACATTCAGCAGTACGGTTTTCCTACATGGTATGAATGGAGTATCAACAATTGGGGTACAAAATGGAATGCCTACGACTGTATTGAAATTGAAGGTACATCAGAAGAACAGTGTGAACTCTGTTTTAATACTGCCTGGTCTGCTCCACATCCTATTCTGTCAAAACTTGCGCAGATGTATCCCGATGTTGAAATAGAACACGAATGGGCTGATGAAGACTTCGGTCACAATCTTGGCAGGATTAGGTATAAGGGCGATATAGTTCTTGAAGAATATATACCTGAAACCATGAAAGAAGCATTCGAACATGCTTTGAAAGTTCACGGATATGAAGATATGGAAACTGTTGGTCTAACATTGAATTCAACTGAAACCGACTATATTCCTATTTGGCATGAAGAATTATCTGCTGTTCAGTTTCAGGATAAGGTCTTTTTGTTCTCTGAAAGCAGAAAGACTGCAGCTGATGTTCCTAAAGGCTTCTACTGTTATGAATGCAGAACAAGTGATGACCAAAGCTTTTTGGCAACTCTTGAACCGAATGTAAAAGTAAACTACGGTGGTACTCTCATTACGGATGAACCGATTGAATTCGGAGAAAAAGGCCATATAGACCTTAAAAAAGAACCAATTTTATTCCCCGATATTGACGAGGTGTCTTTTGAAAGGTTTATGAACGATAAGGCAGAAATTGAACAGGAAATGGTAGGTGCAGAAAGTTGTCAGTTAAGTCAGTAAATACAGAAGAACTTCGTAGTATGTCCAATACCGAAGGTCTTGTGTTGCAGGGATGTGGTGGTGAACTAAAAGAATGGATTGACGGCATCAACGGTCTGTTTAAAAGAGCTGGTATTCTTCTTGAAGACTGCGAATTTAAAGAGGATGACTGTTATACATTCAAAAATGGTGACCTCACATGTTTACTGTTTCCTTTCGATGAGGATATTCAAGTCGATTTAGGAAAAATGGCAATGTGGCGTTTGCAGACACATCAGGAGCTTGGCGGTACTTGGTTTTCGGACTATGTGGATAACCGTCTCGGTGGTTTTATTAAAGAAAATGAATCACCCGAAGAAAAGGCTAAACCCGATTGTGCTTTGATTGGTGAAGATGGCAATATTTTCAATCTTATGGGTATTGCATCAAGAACTTTAAAAGAACATGGTATGGCTGATGAAGCTAAAGAAATGTGCGAACGAGTACGAGAATCGAGCAACTATTATGAAGCTCTCGGTGTAATTGGTGAATATGTAAATATCACCTCCTCCGAAGATATGACCGAAGATGAAAGTGAGGAAATTGCATTACAATGAGTGAAATCCTTGCATTTATCATAGGTGCTATGTTAAGCAGTATAGTAACTACCACAGCGATGTGTTGCGTTTTTATAAACAAAAAGAATTACTATGAAGAAAAAATCATAGAACTTAAAAAATCAAATAAGCAAGAGTAAGACGGTATTTATCACAAAATGATGAATACCGTCTTTTTTTATGCCCAAAAGTGAGGTGATTCAATGAAAACCCCTGTATCAAGGGTTGGTAACAAAAGTTCAATACTCAACATTCTCTATGCTGTATTTCCTTTACAGTACGGCAGATTTGTTGATGTGTTCGGTGGTTCCGGTAGCGTCCTTCTGGGAAAAGAGCAGGTTGACTCCTTCGAGGTTTACAATGACTATGACAGGAATTTGGTAAACCTTTTCCATTGCATGAAGGAACGAACTATGGCAACAATTCGTGAAATCGGCTTTTGCAATCTTAACTCACGTGAGGATTTTAACTCTGTTAAAAAGTTCTTTGAGTTTGAAGAATTCAAAGATGATTTTTACAGAGAAGAATTACTGTTGACAGAACTGATGTTTCCACCCCCCGAAGCAAATGAACTTAATGAAATAAGAACTCGTATTACTAAAGACTATGATGTCCGTAGAGCAGCAATGTTTCTCAAACTCTTACGATACAGTTATTCAAGCGGCTGTAAGTCTTTTGCATCACAGCCATTTGATATACGAAAGTTGTTTGAACTTATAAAACAACTTGAAAACAGAATGGCAAATGTAGTGGTTGAAAACCAGGACTTTGAAACGCTTATAAAACACTACGACAGACAGGATACTTTTTTCTATGCTGATCCCCCATATTTTTCTACTGAAGATATGTATGCTGTAGGCTTTAACTGGAATGATCACGTGCGCTTAAAGGATACACTTTCCAAAATACAAGGTAAGTTCTTGCTTTCATATAACGATTGTCCTGAGATAAGGGAACTGTACAAAGGCTTTTCTATGCTTGATTTTTCTCGTACTCATTCTATGGCACAAAGGTACGAAGCCGGAAAAGAATTCAAAGAGTTGCTTATATCAAACTATGACTTATACGAAAGAGAACGAAGCAAACCACAACAGTTAACCTTATTTAGTTGTTGTGATGACAAGTATGATTATGAAAAAGTATTAAAGGAGTGTATTGTCCAATGCAGAATTCAGAGTTAAATCAAGATAGTATTTTTCTTTCTATACCTCTTGAAGATTTTGAGAGTTTAAACATTTCAGTAGAGAGAGTCCGTTCGGTTCGTTCGGGTATAGGAACATTACATATTAAAATAACAAACAACGAAAGCGAGGTTGAAAACTGATGGCAAAAATATATCGTGTGCTCGGTAAAAAAGGAAGGGTTACAATTCCTTTTGAATTGAGGCAGTCCATAGGTTTTAAATATAACGATATTTTATCATTTACTGAATCTGAGGACGGAAGTTCAATAATTGTTAAAAGAGAAAAAGTTTGCGATAACTGTAAGCTAACTGATTCATCTCAAATAGATGAAATGACTTTATTTGATTTTCTGAATGAGCTTCCCATTGAACAGCAAAAGGCTGCACTTGTCCATCTTTCAGTTAAATGGGCAATGGAACAGGCAGGTGTTAATCTTGAAAAGTAATATCTTTCAAATTAATAATGAACGAGATGCCGCTGATATCAAGTTTATGAACTTTGACAGAACGGCACAAACTTAGAAATTAGAAAAAATAAAGCCTAAAATAATATTCGTCAAAACACATTGACAAAAGCATTAAAGATGCTTGAACAAAAATACACAAAAGGTGGTAGCAATGGATAAATATGTTCCTCTGTATCTCTTTTCTTTAAAAGAAGCCAAAGAATATGAAGAAGTCGACAAATGGAGAAAGAGTCATAGTGCCAACTGTGATTGTGCAAGAACCATTGAACGCGCAATACGAGATAACTATAAAAACAACATTCTTGGAAAATGCATCAATGACATTATTGCCACATATGGTCTTGATCGAGTTAATTGGGTTCTTGCGAATACAGTGCAAGAAAATAAGAATGATGGTCGCTTTTCTGAAGAAAACAAAAAATGGGCAAAAAACATTTGGATTCCCAAAGAAGAACATCGTTGGCAGTTTGTAGTTGAATCACATCCCGGTCTGGTAGATTTGCTTATTAATCAAGCAAGAGATTATTACAAAAATTTAGGTCTCTTTGATTCAAGCCATTGTACTGATGAAGGCGATTACACAGACAAAGTATTGGTGATTAAGCCAAGTACACTTAAAGATGAATACAAAACAGCAGATTTTCAGTTGTTTTTTGCGACAAGTGGTTTCGGATGTGATCCTAATGCAATAGGTTCACAGGTTAACGGTTATTTTCTGAAGGATGATGAATTTACTCATTTTAGAAGACAAAATTTCTTTGGCGTTTTGGATGAAAAATATCTTCCCGAATGGGCAAAGGAAAAACTTTCCGAATACAGGTTACAAGAAAACAATGATGTAGGAATGGGAGGTTTACAGTAATGAAAATAAAGATATTCCAAATCAATAATGAACGAGATGCAAATGATGTTAAGTTTATGAACTTTGACAGAACTGCACGAATTCAAAAAACAGAAAAAATAGATCCACAAATATATGATGAGGTTTTCAATGGTGATATTGAAGCGAAAACACTTGAAGATGTTTTCACTCGTTTTAACACAGAATCTCATCCACTTCACAGAGGGCACTCTCTTTCCGTTTCGGACATCGTCCAGACAGATGAGGGTGCCTTTTTTTGTGACTCTGTAGGTTTCCAAAAGGTTGATTTTGATGCAACCCTTACGCAGAAACCCGACAACTTAATGACTATCGTCTATGTTGAGCCGAACCGTCCTCCGTTTGTTTCTGAGGTGGCACACACCCTTGAAGCAGAGCAGAGGGCTGTAGGTGGATACATAGAACCGATATACATGGAAGATGACAATGTCTGTCTTATAGGCAACGAAGAATCAAAACTTATGGGAATGGCAGGTAACCGTAGACTTGGTGAAAGTACCATCATTGCCGGACCATTCTTTGTTGTTGGTTTGACAGAAGATGACTTCCGTTCACTTACAGACGAGGAGGTGATGACATATATGGAAAGGTTCAAAGAACCCGAACAGATTTCTCAAGCAGAAGTCGAATCGGATATGGGATTCACAATTATAAGTTTCAGTTAATCGAAAGGTAGGAAAAAATTATGGCACAGAAAAAACAGCCACTTGTAAATGCGAAAATTGATCGCATGGTAAATCAGGAAGATAGCAAAATCAAAGCATATGCCAGTGCGAATATTGCAGGTGCATTTGCTATTCACGGTCTTAAGGTTGTTGACTCATCTAAAGGACTTTTTGTTCAGATGCCTCAGAGCGTTTATACCAAAGATGGTGAAAAGAAATATAGCGATATCTTCCATGCTATTACGGCAGATGCAAGAAACGAAATTAATGCAGCCGTTCTTAAATCATACGAAGAAAGACTTCACATGGATGAAGCAGAAGCAATGAGTGAGCAGCCTGACGATGATGTCGAGGCTGCTTTTTCACAGTCAATGTAATTAAAAAATAAGAAAGTTGAGGTAAAAATTCATGTTCAAGAAAATCAAAGATAAAGTAATGTCCATCAAAGCAAAGGCTGTTGAGGTTATCGAAACAAAAACAGCTGAAACCTATGTTGATACAGGTGTTAAGGTTCTCATCGCTGTTGTTATCGGTGCGCTCCTTCTCACTCTTCTCTATGCCCTTTTTGAAGACACCATCATGCCTTCTGTTGTAACAAAGGTTCAGGGTCTTTTCAACTACGCAGGTTAATCCGAATTAAACAAGAAAGTCGAGGTGAAAAATTATGTTTAAGAAAATCAAAGATAAAGTAATGTCCATCAAAGCAAAGGCTGTTGAGGTTATCGAAACAAAAACAGCAGAAACCTATGTTGATACAGGTGTCAAGGTTCTCATCGCAGTTGTAATCGGTGCGCTCCTTCTCACTCTCCTTTATGCCCTTTTTGAAGACACCATCATGCCTTCTGTTGTGACAAAGGTACAGGAACTCTTCAATTATGGTGGATAATGAGGTGAGTTTATGTTAAAACAGATTTTTTATAAATTACGTGAATTTATAAAAAAGATACTAAACAGAATTATAAACAAAATAAGGAATAAGTTTATAAACAAAAGTGCCGAAACTTATGTGAATTCAGGAGTTAAAATCCTCATCGCTGTAGTTATCGGCGCTTTGCTTTTAGGTCTTCTTTCTCCGCTTTTGGAAAATGAAATTATGCTTCCTGTTAAAGAAGGTTTTGAAGAAGCCTTCGATCATTATTAAGAAAGTTTGAGGTAATTAAATATGTTTAAAAAAATCAAAGATAAAGTAATGTCCATCAAAACAAAGGCTGTTGAGGTTATCGAAACAAAAACAGCTGAAACCTATGTTGATACAGGTGTTAAGGTTCTCATCGCAGTCGTAGTCGGTGCGCTCCTTCTCACTCTCCTTTATGCCCTTTTTGAAGACACCATCATGCCTTCTGTTGTAACAAAGGTACAGGGTCTCTTTAATTATGCCGGTTAACTAATACTTGCTCGGTGGGAGTTTTAATACTCCCACCAATCTTTTGAAAGGAGAATTTTATGAATTTAATTGTTGGTCCGATTATGCCGAAAGTTATTGATGTAACAGTTGAAACACTTCTGAAGATATTTGGTGTATCGGTAATTCTTGGAGCAGTTGTATTAGCAACTGTATTGATTGCGAAATATGCCCTTAAAAGATGGGGTGGCGAAAAGGTGAAAACCATAGCAGGTTTTGTAGGCATCGGACTCGGAGTAACAGTAGCTTTGCTTTGTTTTTTCGGATGTACCACTATGGCGGTGCGTGGCATTTTGTTCAGCTTAATTCTCCTTTTAGCATCTTTTAGTGATATTAAATCAAGAGAATGCGATGACTGGCTCCATGTAATGATTGTTATAGTGGCATTCGTAGGCTTTGAATTATCCAGTATACCGAGCATGTTGCTCTCTGCTTTCGTTATTTCCTTGCTGATGATATTAAGCATCTTCATAGGAAAAGGAAGAATCGGTGGTGCAGATATAAAGTTCTGTATCGCAAGTTCATTGGTGCTTGGTTTAAAAGGCAGTGTTATAGGTCTTACCTTGGGTTTGGTACTCGCAATTCTTATGAACATTAAAAGAAACAAAAAAGAGGGTTTCCCTCTCGTTCCATATCTTGCCACAGGATTTATGGTGGCATATTTCATTTAACAGGAGGTTATTTATAAATGAAAAACAGAACAATTATAGGTATCATCTGCATGGCGCTTGCTGTTGTAATGACCTTCGTAGTTGCTCCTATTGTTACGAATATTACAAGCGACACAACAAAGATAGTACGACTTACACAGGATGTGAAACAGGGTTCACCCATTACAGAAGATGTAGTTGAGGTTGTTAAGGTTGATAAAGATTCAATCCCTTCAGGTGCTATTGAAGATAAAGCTGATGTCGTAGGTAAATATGCTGCTTCTAATCTGTATAACGGTGACTTTTTCACAAAGGATAAGCTCACCAAAGATGGTAATACTGCTGAAGATGTATTCGCAACACTTGACGGTAAACATGTAGCAATCAGCGTAACAGTAGACAGTCTTGCGGCAGGTGTATCAGGTAAGCTCCAGAACGGAGATATCGTAACATTCCTTATTGTCAACAACGATACAAATAAAGCAGTAACTCCTCCCGAACTTAAATATATGAAGGTAATCACCACAACTACATCGGGTGGTATTGATAAAGATGCAGTAATTAAGAATGAAGACGGAAGTTATGAACTCCCAAGTACAATTACTGTTCTTGCAAATACACAACAGGCAAAGTTACTTGCAGAATATGAAGGTAATGCAGAAATTCATGCGGCACTTGTATACAGAGGTGATAAATCAACTGCCGATAAGTTCTTATCCACACAGAATAGCTACTTTAAGAATAAAACAGAAACAACAACCGAAGGTGGTGCTGTGAATGAGTAAGTTTATTGCAGTTTGTGGCTCACCTGATAGTGGTAAAAGTTCTATTGCCATTAAGGTTGCACAGACCTTATATAACAAAGGAAAGAAAAGAGTCCTTTACTTTTCACCCGATTTGATGGTGCCTTGTATGGGTTACATCTTCCCTCATTGTAAGGAAAGTGATTTGTATTCAATCGGTAAGGTTCTTGATAAAACGGATGTGTATCGTGAAGATGTCCTTCGTAGCATTGTAACAACAAAGAATATGCCTAACTTCGGTTATTTAGGTTACAAGGCAAACGAAAACAAATACACATATGCAAGACCGACAGAAGACAAAATCAGTCAGTTGTTTATGAATATGAGAGAACTTGCTGACTACATAGTTATTGACTGTGTGAGCGACAGAAGTGACCTCATATCTTCCCTTGCCAAAGCAGAAGCTGATGTTATTGTTCAGGTTGTAACTCCGACACTTAAATGCATGTCATACTATGCAGCTAACGGTGACCAGTTTATTGCATTTGCAGATAAAGTGGTAAAGGTAATCAACATAAAAGATAATGACATCTATCTCCCTGTAGGTGAAGTTAAAGAACACTTCAAGGATGTTGAAATCAAAATCCCTTACAGTCACTCCCTTAAACAGCAGTCTATTACGGGAACTTTATCGGAACATATCACCGATAAGGTATTCTGCGATAGCATTTCGAGGTTAGCAAAGGTGGTGAGCTGATGAGCCAAATAATTGGTTTTTTCCCACTTCTTAATAGTGTACAGAAATATATCTCTGAAAACTATGCAGCTTCACTATCAGACAAAGATAAATATGGTCAGTTGAGAACCTACATTGATAAATACTTGTACGACCACGATTACATGGTCGAAGGTATGAGCTTCAAACAACTGTCCGACAAGCTCTATTGTGAAATGGCTGAATACTCCATCTTAACAAAGTATTTAGGACGTGAGGATATTGAAGAAATTAATATCAATGGTTGGGATGATATTGCCATAACATATACCGATGGTCACATTGAAAAGACTACGGAATATTTTTATTCACCCCAACATGCTATTGATATTGTTAAAAGGCTTCTTCACCATTCGGGTATGATTATTGATAATGCAACTCCTATGGCTCAAGGTCATTTGCCCGGTAACACACGAATCACAGCTCTTAAAGAACCTATTGTTGATGATGACAGAGGTATCAGCGTATCAATCCGACTTTTGCACCCTTCAAGAGTTACAAAGGATGAAATCGTAAAAGGTAATAATGCAACACAGAAGATGATTGACTTCTTGTGCATGTGCCTTCGCTATGGCGTTTCTTTCGTTGTAGCAGGTGCAACCAGTTCAGGTAAAACAACACTCCTTAATGCATTGCTTTCAACAATTCCCGATAATAAGCGAATATTCAGTATTGAATCAGGTTCTCGTGAATTATCCCTTGTTCGCAGAAATGATGATGTTATAACCAACAATGTAGTACATACATTGTCAAGACCTTCTGATAACGAAGCTTACGATATCACACAGGAAGATTTGGTTGTAGCATCCTTGCGATTCAACCCCGATATTGTAGTTGTCGGAGAAATGCGAGATACTGAAGCCTATTCTGCTGTTGAAGCATCCCTTACAGGACATACTGTTGTATCAACTATCCATGCCTCTGCTGCCGATGCAGCTCATATGCGTTTAGCACTCCTTTGTCAAAAGCGTTTCCCTATAAACTTTAAGACATCGCTGATGCAGGCTGGTCAGGCATTTCCTCTCGTTGTTTACGCTCATAAGTTGGAAGACAATTCCCGAAAGATTATGGATATATCTGAATGTGTAATCACTCCTTCTGGCGAAAGAGAGTATCGCACATTATTCAGATACAATATTACAAGCAACACTATGCAGGGTGATAACTACATAATCGAAGGTCATTTTGAACAACCCGAAATAATGAGTGATAATCTTAAACACAAGTTGATGCAGTTTGGTGTGCCTCAAAGCGAGCTGAAAAAGTTCTTGCAGAAAGGAGCTGATTATGTATGATTGTTTTTTCAATCATATCATGCATATGCGTTATAGTGGCAATTGCCTGTTTCCTTGACCTTACCCCCGAAAGAGTAACGGATGATTTAATTCGCATCATTACTCCTCACGATACAATTCGTGAGAAAGCAAGGGCTATAAGAGGAAACAAAAAAAGACATGGTGTATATACCAAGCTCATGGAAATGAAAACTGCTTTAGCAGTAACAGGTAAATCTAAAAGCTTCGTAATCGTTTGTTTTTCTTCCGTTATCCTGTTTGCTGTTGGTGCATTCGTTGCTGTCCTTATTGATAATCTTTTCTTACTCCCGGCTCTCTCAATATCACTTGCATTAGTGCCTTTTGTGTACACTGCAAATACTCTTGCGATATATGAAAAAACAACAAAGGAAGAATTGGAAACAACTCTTTCAATTATCACAACATCATATATCCGTAATGATGATATTGTGTCGTCAGTAAGAGAGAATATCCAGTATATAAAGCCACCGATAAAAGATGTTTTCAAAGCGTTTGAAACAGAAGCAACTCTCGTTTCATCAAATATAAAACATGCTTTATATAACTTAAAAGATAAGATTGACGATGAGATTTTCCGTGAGTGGTGCGACACCTTGATTCAATGTCAGGATGACCGAACATTAAAAGATACCTTGCTCCCCATTGTTGCAAAGCTTACTGATGTTCGTATAGTAAACAGCGAGCTTAAAACGATGCTTTCTGCTGCAAAGAATGAGTATTGGGTAATGGTGTTATTGGTTGTCGGCAACATACCCTTGTTATATATGCTTAACAAAGACTGGTTTAACACTCTGATGTATGAAACATCAGGAAAAGCCGTGTTAGGTGTATGTGGCGTGGTAATTTTAATAACAGCTTTGTTTATGATGAAATTTACAAAGCCAATAGAATACAAGCGATGAGGAGGTTGAATATATGATACAAGCAATTGTCGGAATCCTTTGTGGATTAGGTCTCTTTTATATCCTTGTTGATGTGTATGCAATCCCTTATTACAAAACATCAAAGGCTGTTGAATCAATCTCGAAACAACAGAAAGAAAAAACATCGGGTCTTGATGTGTGGCTGAAAGGTGTTGCAGGTTTCTTTGCAAAGCACATGCGACTTAATGAGTTCAAAAAGGCTCAGCTCCAGAATGACTTGAACACGGCACAGATGAATATCTCTCCCGAAATGTTCAAAGCAAATGCGATTGTAAAGTCTCTCATCATAGCTTCATTTGCAATACCCGTGTTATTTATACTCCCATTATTAAGTCCCATAATCCTTGTGTTAGCCATAGCGTTATATAACAATGAGGTGCGTTCAGTTTCAAAAAGAATAAAGGCAAAAAGAAGAAAAATTGAATACGAGCTTCCAAGACTTGTCTTTACAATTGAGAAAACCTTGAAGCATAACCGAGATGTGCTATATATGCTTGATAGCTATATGGAAAGTGCCGGACCCGAAATAAAGCACGAATTAGAAATAACCGTAGCTGATATGAGGTCAGGTAACTATGAAGCGGCGATTACAAGGCTTGAATCCCGTGTAGGCTCATCAATGATGAGTGACGTGTGCCGAGGTCTTATAGGCATACTTCGTGGTGACGATACAGAAATGTATTGGGCATCCCTGTCAATTAAGTTCAATGACATTCAAAGACAACAGTTAAGACTTGAAGCACAGAAAGTACCGAGGAAGGTAAAGAGATTGTCAATGTGCCTTCTCTTATGCTTTATGCTGATTTATGTTGTGGTAATCTTCTCACAGATTATGTCTTCTGTGGGCGTACTCTTCACATAAGGGGGTGTCGGTGTGTTTAAGTTAAATAAACGTGGCGAAGGCTACATCGACATCTGTGTCGGTGTAGTTGTTTTTGTAATGGTATTGGTGCTTTCTCTCAATCTGTTCAGCTTCATCACCTTAAAGGTGGAAATGGATCAGATAGCCGAGGAGCTTATAAAATCGGCAACCTACACAGGAGAATTCGGTGACGAGTTTTGGGAAAGAGATTCGGATTTACTTGGTGAGTATTATGACTACGATATTGATTATGGTGCTGATGAGTGGTTCAACACATCACTTGAACGAGTGCAACTTGGCGACAAAATGTGGATAACTATCTCAAAGGATACCTATGTACAGGGCTTGGGAGTTTTCAAAATCCCGGTTACCGTAACAGTTACAAGGTCAGGTCTTTCCGAAAAGTATTGGAAGTAGGTGGAATAATGAAGAACAGGCGTGGCGATGGATACATCGGAACATGTGTTATGATTTTAATCCTATGTATGATACTTTCAATTTTTATCGAATTCGTTGCAACAGTAAATGTAATACGCATATCAGAAAGAAATGCCAGAATTGTATTGGACAGTTTCGTAATGGAAAACTCAATCGAAATATATGACTCAATAAAAACAGGAACAGATTTTACAGAGGTTGTTGATGTTGAACAATATATTTCTAAATATTCTGAATATAATTCGCTGGACTTTAATGAAAATATGTTGTATTGTTGTGGTGACGATGGCGAAGAACTGTATCGGCAGACAATACCAACAGTTCGACTCATAGAGGAAAACAGACTTAAAATAATTGCTGAATATACGATAACAGTTCCTCTGTACTTCGCAGGTCAACAAGTAACTGAAGTGACTGTACCAATAACAGTAACTTCAAAATTCAATCCGAAATTTTAATCAGGAGGCTGATAATATGAAAAACAAAAAGGTACTTATCGGTACAATCGTAGGCATCGTAGTGGTAGCTGTGATAATCGTAGCTGTAATCGGTCTCGGCAAAGACGAGAACAATACAGAACCCACAACAGAAATCACAACTGAAGAAGCAGTAATCGACATTCCTACCGACATAGAGGATGATACAACAGAGCCTGAAACTTTGGTGGAAGATGACGATATGCTGAAAATCGAAGATGTCGACACAGTAACCGAAAAGCCAAACACAAACGAAAATGCGGTTAAGGTGGACAAACCCGTAGTAGAAAATGAAAACAGAAACGATAATGCACAAGGTATTGTAATCAATGGTGATGCTGATACAAACATCTACTCATGTGGCAAGAGTGGTCACCACTGCGAAAGCAAAGAAACCCATGACTTTATCGTAAGTCTCGAAAACAAAGGCTGTCCCCACTGTGGCTCGCACTCATGTAAGAGCTTCTATACCACAGACGAATGGGGAAATGCATGTTACGATGAAACAAAATGTCCACAGTACAATGTAAAAAAAGACCCCTTGAAATACTGTCAAGATTGTGGAAAGCCTGTAGGAAAAGGTGATAACGGAACTTGCGTACACTTCACAGTAGATACAAAATGTCCCGACTGCAACGAACCAGTAAAAGCAAGGACTTGCCACTCACATTAAAAAATAAACAAACATAAAGACCTGCTTCGGCAGGTCTTTTTTTATTGACAGAAAGGTGTTGATTAATATAAAACGAGTAATTTCAATAATACTTGCCATAATCACAGTTATAAGCATACTTCCCACATCGGCATTTGCTCTCTCATGGGATGGTAGTTCTGTCACGGGTAGTAGTGCTACAGGTAGTGCGAGTGACCCTGGTTATGCCATAAGAACAGATAGCGATAACTGTATTGGTTATCGTTTCAGTTGTGTTAAATCAGATGGCTCAATGAAAGTATCAAAGGTAATTGATGTTTACAGAGATACAGGATATGGTAAGCTTGGTTATTCAGACGGATATAAATTTACGACCAAGTATAGTAAGAAACAGTTAATATCAAGAAAGAACAACAGTTTCTCAACATCAGATAATACAACTAACTGTTATAAAGAAGAGTATATCCCATTTACGACTGCTTTACCTGCTCCATCAGGAATGGGTACATGGCAGACCTATAACGGTAATATCAATCAGATACTTTCTCGTTTAGGCGTTGGTAGTGTAAGCAACTTGAACTATGGTGATAAGGTTATCGTTGAACCTATATACGACCTTTGCTTAAGATCAACCTACCATTCAGTTACCGTAACAGAATATGCAATTTACGGTAGATATTTACTTGGTGGTACAAGTACGGGTGGTTCTTCTTCAACCTCAAATACATGGGGATATATTTCAAGATTTACTAACAAAGAATTTCCCAATGAATTGTATACACCAAACGGACAAGGTTTGTGGACTGCTGCATCGAAGCTTACATCAAAAGAAACGTTTAACAACTTAATTGATAAGGGTTATGGCGCAGGTATTGCATATACAGAAACAACCAACAAGACTTACAAAATTAAGTTTAATGGTAATGGTTCGACAGGTGGTTCGATGAGCGACCTTTCAATGGTTTATGGAACTGCGAAAAACCTTACTGCTAATGCTTTCACAAAAACAGGTAACAAGTTTAAAAACTGGAACAGAAAATCCGATGGTTCAGGAACCTCATATTCCAACAGACAGTCAGTAAACAACTTGACTTCAACCAATGGTGCAACTGTTAATCTTTATGCCCAGTGGACACCGAATACATTGAAAGTTTATTACGATGCCAACGGTGGTAGAATTGCATCATCCGACACATATAAGCTGAATTCTGAAGGTCGTGTGTATAAGAAAGCTGATAATGAGCAGTATTATCAGACATGGACATATAACAGTAAAAAGACCGATGGATTGGTAAATGTCGGTACATTCGGAATTGCAAGAACAGGATATATCTTTAATGGTTGGTGGTGTACAACTGCCGATGGTGTAGGTCAGATTATTAACCAAAACAATGGTGATATAAGACCGACAGATATCAATCCCGATATTGCTAATGACGATTGCTCAAGACGAATGTATGCTCAATGGAATCCTATAAGATATACTATTGCATTTAATGGTAACGGTCACACAGGTGGTTCAACTGCTGCGATGATATGTACTTACGATGTTGCAAGTAATCTTACTGCAAATGGATTTACAAAAACAGGTTATCACTTTTTAGGTTGGAATACAAAGGCTGACGGAACAGGTACATCATATGCTGATAAACAGTCAGTATTGAATCTCTCATCTACTCACGGTTCGACTATTACTCTTTATGCACAGTGGGAAACCAATGCATATTCCATAGGCTTTGATGGTAACGGACATACAGGTGGTAGCACATCAGGTATGACAATGAAGTTCGATGAGAGCAAGGCTCTTACTGCAAACGGATATACAAGAACAGGTTACACATTTAAGAACTGGAATACAAATGCCAACGGATCAGGTACATCATATTCAAACAGACAAACTGTAAGAAACCTTACATCTGTCAACGGTGGAACTGTAACCCTCTATGCCCAGTGGACTCCTATAACTTACAAAATTGTATTTAACGGAAACGGTCACACAGGTGGTTCAACTGCTGAAATGGCAATGACATATGATGTTGCAGCTAACCTAACAGAAAATGGCTTTAGAAAAACCGGTTATGTATTCACTGGTTGGAACACAGAATCCGATGGTTCAGGAACAAGATATACCAATCGTCAGTCAGTTATTAATCTGTCTTCAACAGAAGGTGCTGTAATTAATCTCTATGCACAATGGCGTCCGATAACATATACAATCAGATTTAACGGTAATGGTCATACAAGAGGTACAATGGCAGCTATGGAAATGGTATATAACCAGTCCAAGAATCTTTTGCCTAATGCTTTCACCCGAACAAGCTATAACTTCCTCGGATGGAACACAAGGGCTGACGGAACAGGTACATCATATGCTGATAAACAGTCAGTAAGAAACCTTACTACAGAAGATGGTGCAACAATTTATCTCTATGCACAGTGGGAATACAATCCTGCACTTAATGTAAGAATGGTTCATGTGTACGAAGGTAAAAAGGGCAATACCGACTTTAACTATGGTTTTTCAGATGGTGAAACCTTTAATGATTACACATACAAAAAGGGCTATCCGTCAATGAATGATACGGTATGGTTTAATGTTCAGTTCCCTTATGAAGCAGAAGATATCCGTGTAAGACAGTATGTAAGAACAGGTGATTCGGCTTGGCAGACACGAATTGTTACATTGAGTAACAGTGATGCAAGTACATCTCTTTTCCCTGTCCAGTTTACAGGTGCAAATAAAACAATTAATGCAAGTAAAGATAGCTTTGTAATTGAAGCTAAAATGGATTGGGTGGATGAAAATGGTGAAGTTAGAAAAACAGGTGCAATCCGAAGATTCTATGTTCCTGTTGAACCTACTGTCCACAGACATCGTGTAACTGCTTATGGATATGACGGATCAGTTGTGGCAACTGCTGGTGATACTACAAGTGGTAAGCTCTACGCAGGTCAGCGTGTTAAATTCTCTTACCATTACAAAATGGATAACACATGGACTGCTCTTGAAAACTTGAAAGGCACTATGAAATATTGGAATGGTTCTTCCTGGTTGAAAGCATCCTCCAATGGTTATGATTTATCACAGAGTGTTCATATGAACAAGAGTAATCCTGTAACTGCAAATAGTACTCTTGATAAATACACTATCCCTCTTACTACAAAATTACGAGCGCAGTTAGAATCTGCATGGGCAAAGGATACAGCTCATACAACAGAAACAAATAACATTGATATCCCTGTTATAAAGGCTGACGTTGCATTGGCAGAAATCATCCTTATAGATGCAGATACAAATGCTGTCCTTGATCCGAACAACCTTGAAGTATCACAGAAAGTTACAGTACAGTATGTGTACAAAAACAATACGGATACAAAGATTTTTGTTGAAGGCTTTAAGGATGACAAGTCACAAATTCCCGGTGTATTCGCTATACCTGCAAAATCACAGGCAAGGGTAAATGCATATACCTTCAAAGTTGCAAATACCCGTAGCTTTAATATTTGGGGTGGCGTATATCTCGAAGGTATGGGCATAGGAAACACAAAATATGAATCCAATGGTAGCAACAATGAAAAGACTTTAGTATGTAGGGTTAATCATCCGTTATCATTAATTCCTATTGCTCCCAATGCACCATACAGAGAAGGTACAGATATAATCACAAGTTATTGGCTTAATAACAGATGTGATATCAACTATACACCAAATAGCAATATCACTCTTGAATTTAATATATATAATGGTCAGACTCTTGTTGATTCTATCAGTATATATGAGGCAATAGTACCTGCTGAAAACAAAAACTTAATATACTTCAAGTGGACAGTTCCCGAAGGTCTTAATGGTGCGAATATCTCAATTCATGCTGAAGTGGTTGAAGATGGTTTGTCATATAACAAGAAGATAACATCATATGAAACCACACCTTACAACATATCTGCTACACCCGATACTGACTTTGAAAAGAAAGCTCCTCGTGGCTTCTCTATCCCTTCAAAGTTAGAAACAAAGACAGGTGCGGCATCATGGTGGGAATGGAAATATGAGAACGGCACATATACAAAAGTTGACTATGCTATCGGTATTTCAAATAACAGAGCTAACTTGACTCCTACTGCTGATTCAACAGCAGAGAAAAACGGTAGTGTATGGACAATGAAATCAGGTTATGGTCTTACAATGGCTCTCAACAATAACATGAGTGCTGTTACAGGCTACACCAAACCCGATGATACTGCATATACAACTGCACAGTATTGCAAGGCTCTCCTGCCCGAATATAAGTATTCAACAACTGAAAATGAATATAGAACACTCGGTAAAGATGGCTTGAAATGGGTATTCAGAACCAATGGCTCATATGGTAATGTTCACTTTACACCTATATGGTATCCCGATGGCAAATACACTATCGGTATAGTTCAGAGCGATTGTTGGACACCTGCAGGTATGATTACAAGAAATGCAAACACCAACTCAATTGAGATATCTGAATCTGCATATGATGATTGGTATGTAGGTCGCAGATAAGAGGTGGAACAATGCTTAAAAAGGTTTATATCTGTTCTCCTCTTGGTGGTAGCATTGCTGTAAACCTTGAAAAAGCAAAACTGTACGCTAAATATGCACTTAAGTGTGGTACTGCTCCGGTAGTGCCACACTTTTATGCACTCTGCCTTAATGATGACGATCCGAAAGAAAGAGAACTTGGTGTCACAGCAGGGTTAAGCCTTTTATGGTTTTGCGATGAATTATGGGTTTTTGGTGATGAAATCACAAGAGGTATGCAATCAGAAATTCGCTTCTGCGAGAATCTGAAGATACCGATAAAGTATATCAAAGAAAACAAAATATTTAATAAGTTAGGAGATGTTAATGATGAAAAATAACATTAAAAAAATTCTTCTTTGCATTGCAGTAGTAACTGTAATTCTCTCTGTATTTACAGTCACAGCTTTTGCGGCTGGTGGCGATGTTGCAGGTGCAATCGAGGGTACTTGGGATGCAGCACAGGGTCAGATTAAAGATGTTGTAAACAATGTTGTGTTTCCTGCTGTGGATTTGATCCTTGCTGTCCTCTTCTTTGTTAAGCTCGGTACTGCCTATTTCGATTACAGAAAGCACGGTCAGTTTGAGTTTACTGCTCCGGCAATTCTTTTCGCATGTTTGCTCTTTACACTTACAGCGCCTCTTTACATCTGGACAATTCTTTCATAAGGAGTAAACTATGGATTTTTTTGAAAAAGAAATGCGAACCTTATTTGGAGATAACACAGTTATGTCAGACCTCAAGTTTACAGGCAAAACTATGCTCGGAAGACTTGACGAAAACAAGCTGTGTAAGCTCCAGTTTGTAACAACAGGAACAGCAGGCAAATATACTGCAATTCAGTCAACCATAATCAATTCTGATGATGGTGTAATTGATAAACAGCTTTTCAAATTTTCTGATATTATCGGTTATTTCTGTAGTTCACTTTCAGATAAAATTGAACCCTATATGTGGGATTATAAAAAACCGGAGTGGTACACAAAAGTATCTCAGTTAGATAAAGCTAAAATTGCAGATACTGTCCTTGAATACGTTGAGATGTTTCAGGACCAAAGCTATGCAATGGGCATGCAATTTAAATAAGACTACAAGTTTTGAATTTCCATTTTATTGTACTGACTGTGGTTTTTTAGTACTATTTTTCCATAACTAAAATTTGTGGAGTTTGTTATGGGAAATACATGTTGTTTTACAGGTCACAGACCACAGAATTTACCATTTGGTTTTAATGAGGAAGAAGAGGCATGCAAAAAATTAAAAGCATTACTGCTTAATTCAATTGTTTTGCTTATCACTAAATACAATGTTGACAATTTTATTTCAGGAATGGCATTAGGTGTAGACATGTATGCTGCTGAAATTGTATTGGAATTGAAGAAAACTTATCCACACATTAAATTAGAAGCAGCTATTCCTTTTGAAGAACAATCCGTAAAGTGGTCAGAACCTTTTAGAGATAGATATTATGATATTTTAGCCAAATGTGATAAAGAATCTATGTTACAGTACCACTACACTTCAGATTGTATGCAAAAAAGGAATAAATATATGGTTGACAATTCCGATTATATAATTGCAGTTTGGGATGGAAAACCAAGTGGAACAGGAAACACAGTAAAATATGCAAAACAGAAAAACAAAAAAATCTTAATAATAAATCCATCGGATTTATGAGAGCAAGACGAGGTTTTCTCGTCTTGCTCTTTTTTTGACAGGAGGTGCAGCCTTTGTTTGATTGGGTGACGGACATAGTCGAAGCTATAGGTGGTACTGTTTCCGAAACAGTTGCATCAATGGGTGAAGCTATTGCAGAATCAATATTCGGAGCATTTCTCCAATGGATATATGAAATAGTATTCGGTGCAATAGCAGACTTTTTCACATACATCACTTCAATGGGTGCTGAATTATTTGATTTGGATTGGGTGAAAGCCGTAATCCTTCTTTTTACAACCTTCGGATGGGCATTGTTTGTTGCCGGAGTTGTAGTAGCCGTGTTCGATACGGCAATTGAATATCAAAATGGTAGGGCTAACATCAAAAGCACAGCAATAAACATTTTAAAGGGTTTCTTTGCTTGTTCTTTAATTGGTGTTGTCCCAGTTGAGTTATATAAATTATGTATCACTTTACAAAACACTTTTGCACACGATTTGGCTTCGCTTGCAGGTGCAAATGCGGCTCGTGATATTGGGCAGTTGTGTTCAGATGTAATGAAAATATACTTTGATATGAAGACTGGTTCATTACATGTAAGTTTGTTTAGCTTACTTGCTCTTATTGCCTTTGCATACTGCGTTGTTAAAGTGTTCTTCCAAAACATTAAACGAGGTGGAATATTGCTCATTCAGATGACTGTCGGTGCTTTATATATGTTCTCAGTACCGAGAGGATATACCGATGGTTTTAATCAATGGATGAAACAGATTGCTGCGTTATGTTTAACTGCATTTATGCAGACAACTTTGCTGTATCTTGGTTTAATGACATTCAAAACAAGTATGTTATTAGGTCTCGGTATTATGTTAGCAGCTAATGAAGTTCCACGAATTGCACAACAGTTCGGTCTCGATAGTTCAGTAAGAGTTAATATGATGAGTGTATTCCATGCATCAACTACTGCTGTAAATTTGGGTCGAACAATTGTAAAAGCGTTTAAATAATTTGGAGGTGTAAAATGAAAACATATATTTATCCACAGAACTTAAAAGCTACGGCGAATATATGGCTTTGGGGATTGAAAGAATTTTGCATTTTAGGTATCGCTGGTCTCATATCTATAGTTTTCTTGGTGCGATTTACATTCGTAATTCCCTTTGCCTTAACATTATGCTATGGCTTTCTTACAATAAGAATTGACGATATAACAATTCTTGATTTTATAAAATACGCAGGTAGATACCTTTTATCTACCCAGCAATACTTTGAATGGAGGTAACAGCCGATGAAATTAAAAAGAAAAGATGTATCGGTTCAGGAACTTTTGGGAATAAAGAGTTTTACAAAGTATGGGCTTTCCACCAAAAATGGAGAGCTTTTATTTTTTAACATTACTCCCACAAATATATCAGTTCTTTCAAAAGCAAGTATTGAAACAAAGATATATCACTTAATGATGGTTTTATCGTCAGTTCCCGATATTGAAATTGTTTGTGCCGATGCAAGTGAATGCTTTGATGAGAACAAAAGATATCTGCAAGAAAGAAAACTTGCAGAGGAATCAAACAAGGTCAGAAGAATTATCGAAAAGGACATTGTGTTCCTTGATAAAATCCAAACTGAAATGGCAACAGCTCGTCAGTTTATTTTAATCGGCAGATGTAAAAATGCAAAACCCGAACAGGTGTTTACTGTGCTTAATAATATAGAAAAAGTAATTTCTGAACAGGGATTCGAGGTTCAGAGAATGGGCAAGGACGATATAAAAAGATTTATTGCCCTTTACTTTGATTCATCATTTAACGGTGAAAGACTTCCCGATGTTGATGGTCAGCAACATTTTGATTTAAGTGATGGTTTTTCAGGTTTTGACAGAGAGGAGTTTTTTAATGAAAAGAAATAAGAAAGAAGTAATATTAACAGAGGAACAGAAAGAAGAAATTCGCACCAAAGATTTCTTTGACTGTGTCTGCCCAAGTACAATAAAGTTTCTTTCCGACCACTATATTATTGGTGACAGTTTCCGTTGTGTATGGGCGATAAGAGAATATCCTCCAACAACAGAAGAACAGGCTATTCTCGCTCAGCTTGCAGACAGAAATGGTGTAACCCTTCGAATATATCATCGCTTGGTTGACCATACAGAGCAGCGTAAAATCATTCAGAATGCAACAAGAAGAAACACTCTCAAAAGTACAGGTAATGATGTTAATGAAACTGTTGAGGCTGAAGGTAACTTACAGGATGTGGTTGACCTTCTCGCAAACATGAGAAAGAACAAGGAAGTCCTCCTTCATTGTGCCGTGTACATTGAACTTAAAGCAAAAAGCTATGAAGCACTCAAAGAACTTCAGAGTGACATATCAATGGAGCTTACTCGTTCAAAAATTATCGTTGACCGTCTTACATTAAGGCAGAAAGAAGGTTTCTTGTCGGTAATGCCTATGGGTTCAAATATGTTCGGTACACAGTTTGAAAGAGTATTGCCTGTCTCAAGTGTAGCCAATCTCTATCCTTTCAATTTCTCAGGCAAAACCGATCCTCACGGAATTTATATCGGACGAGATAAATACGGCACAAATATCCTTGTTGACTTCGACCACAGAGCTGAAGACAAAACAAATGCCAATGCCCTTATTCTCGGTAACTCAGGTCAGGGTAAAAGTTTCCTTATGAAACTTATGCTTACCAATATTCGTGAATTAGGAAAAAGAATTGTATGTCTTGACCCCGAATCTGAATATGAGGAATTGACCGAAACTCTTGGTGGTTGCTATATTGACCTTATGTCTGGTGAATATATCATAAACATACTTGAACCGAAGGAATGGTCGGACACCGAAAATGATTATAGCAAGGAAGATCCCGAAGCGTTCAGACGAGTAACCAGACTCAGTCAACACATTGCTTTCTTGAAAGACTTTTTCAGAAGCTATAAGGATTTCACAGATGCACAGATTGATACTCTTGAAATTCTCCTCGGAAAACTTTACGGTAACTTTGGCATTACCGATACAACTGATTTCTCAAGACTCAAGGCAACCGACTACCCCATTATGACTGACTTGTATAATCTCTGTGATGCTGAATTCAAGGCATATAACAAAGGAGAAAAAAATCTTTATACAGAAGAAATACTTCAGGAAATCTGTCTTGGTATCAACTCAATGTGCGTAGGCGCAGAATCAAAATATTTTAACGGTTACACCAACATTACAGATGATGCCTTCTTGTGTTTCGGTGTTAAAGGTTTGCTTGATACCAACAAACGATTGAAAGATGCTATGTTGTTTAACATCCTCTCATACATGAGCAATCAGCTTTTAGGTGTAGGTAATACAGTTGCATCAATTGATGAGCTTTACCTCTTCTTGACTAATATGACTGCTATTGAATATATCCGAAATGCAATGAAACGAGTTCGTAAAAAGGACTCTGCAATTATCATTGCGAGTCAGAATATTGAGGACTTCTTAATTCCTACAATCCGTGAATTCACAAAACCGATGTTCAGTATTCCTACACATCAGTTTTTATTCAACCCTGGTAGTATCAATCCCAAAGAATATATGGAAGCTCTCCAGATAGAGCCAAGCGAATTTGAATTAATTAAGTATCCTGAACGTGGTACTTGCTTGTACAGATGCGGTAACGAAAGATACCTTCTCCAAGTTATTGCACCCGAATACAAGACAAAAATCTTCGGTAAATCAGGTGGTAGATAATGAGTGCTACCGTTGCCGCCGCTTTAAAAAAGATAGCGGTATCTATACTTACGAATCCGAAATTACTGAAGAAAATCTTGTGTGTTGTTCTTGTTCTTGTCGTGGCACTTACTACTCCACTAATGGCTGTTTATGCAGCTCTCACTGGTAAGGTGGAAATTGACACGGACGGTATAATAGAAAACTATGAGGAGAACTTAACCGATGCACAGGTTCGTGAATTACAAAAAATGAATGATACAATGTTAGCTGTAGAATCTGCGTTAAACGAAGCAGATCTTGGCAGTCACTATAGAGAAGCTCAGGTGCTATATGCACTTGGGCTTTTTGATTTTTCAGACAATGAAAACTTTGCAAGTGACTTGGCAAGTTGCTTTAAAGATGACTTATCTGATGCAGAATTGGTTGAGCTTGTGAATACAAAATTCGGTAGTGAAATTGATGCCGAAGAATACTCCACCGTAGTAAAAGATATTCGCAGTACCTATATTGACTCATCAGGATTTACCAACAACGGATACAAAAACAATATCGACCTTTGCGTATGGGCTGAAGAAGCAGTTGCAAATGGTTGGGGTTATGTATACGGAACATACGGAACTGTTCTTACACAAAAAATTCTCGACATAAAGGCAAAACAATATCCCAACGAGGTTGGTGGTAAATATGACTTCATCAAAAGCAATTGGCTCGGTGGCAGAACAGCAGACTGTGTAGGTCTCATAAAAGGTTACAGTTGGCTTGATGAAGAAACAGGTCAAATCAATTACGGAACGAATGGTATGCCCGACATTGGTGCTGACGGAATGTACTCTGCAGCTACAGAGAAAGGCACAATAGATACCATTCCCGAAATACCCGGAATAGCAGTTTGGCATAATGGTCACATCGGAATATATATCGGTGATGGTTATGTAATCCAAGCAGCTAACACAAAAAAAGGTGTTATAAAAACACCTTTGTCATATAACAGTTGGACTCATTGGTTGAAGATCCCATACATCACATACATCGAAGAAACGACCAGTGAGCCGACAACAGAAATTTTATAGAAAGAAGTTGATAATATGAGTACACGAAGTTTAATTGCAATGCAAATCGGTGCTGATAAATACAGAACGATTTATTGCCATAGTGATGGCTATCTCTCACATAACGGTGCCTTGCTTATAGACCACTACGATACACCCGAAAAAGTAAAAGAACTTATTGATATAGGTGGTATTTCATGCCTTGCTCCGAATCTTAATCCCGATCCTTCGAAACCTCATGGCTTTGAGTATACAACAAGGCAAGACGGTGTGGTTGTTGCATACGGCAGAGATCGTGGCGAAAAAGGTATGGAAGCTAAAGAGTATACGTTCAATGAGCTTGACGATCCCAACTCATGGGCAGATTACATCTATGTTTATACCGAAGAAAATCGTTGGAAATTCTTCAGGCACGGTTATTCACAGGAAGGTTTAAAAGAAATTGAACCTGTTCTTAAATTCCAGTATGAGCAGTTTGGTGTTGAAAGACCCGAAGGTTATTATGGCTTCGTTACCCAAGAAATAATCGATGAGCTTGATAAAGACGGGCGAATTACTTATCTTGACTCATCACCAGATTTGGAGGTGAAATAATATGTTTTTTCAAACTTCATTAGATAGAAATGAGCAACAGGCCACAACTCAGTATTGTTCTATCGTGAAAGTTGTTGAGTTATCTGAAAATGATTTTAATCTTTTGAAAAACAATACTATGAAGAATTTTGACTTCATTGCTGAATATGCAAATCTTATGCACAAGGACGAAACAGGGACGAACAGATGTGTCCTCTATCTTCGTGAGAATTATGATGAAGGTATTATTGTAAATTCAGAAGGAACTGAGTTTGCTAAAAGCTTTGCTTATCTTCCGCAAGCAAGAACTTTATACCTTGCTGACGAGTCTTTTACTTTGCAACAGTTCATGAAGTCGATGTTACATATCAGAAATGATATCGTTGATAAAGCGGTAAAAGATCAGGATGATGGTGTATTTAAAATTGATTTGGATGAGATACATAAGTTCTATAAACCCGAAATCTTTTCTCCTACACTTCTTTATGAAATGCTTCGTGACAGGATTGAATTTGATACAGTAGAATTTGATGACGAAGAATTCGGTATGCGACTTTCTTCTGAATATGCTATGTTTGAAGATGAATCTGTATACAGGGAATTGGAAAAAGAGGAAATCGACATAATGGTTGCAAAGCATATACTATGGCTTTATGACGAACCCGGTGGAATACAGGCAAACTTTTCAGGTTGTCTTGTTTCTAACTACGACTTTTCTGATAGGTCGTTAAACAGTTCTATTTTGAACAACGCAAAGTTCGTCAATTGCAATTTCACTAATGCTGAGTTGTGCTTCTCAATTGCTGACCACACTAAATTCGTCGATTGTAGTATGATTCGAATTACCGGTGAGGAAATGTCTTGCAGAAGTACAAAGTTTAAAGGTTGCAATCTCTTTATGGCAATGCTTACACATTCGAATTTTTCTGATGCTTTGTTTTCAAGAACTTCAGTTAGCAATGCTAATTTCACTAATTGTTGCATTGATAATACCGAGTGGATACATACCGATGAAAATGAGGCTAACCTGCGTAACATTAGTATGGATGAACAGGCTTGGTCAGATGAAGATATGAACATGACAATGTGAGGTGTTGCACATGAAAAAGGTTTCAATAAGCATTGAATATGATGAAACTAAAATGAAGGCTTTAAAGTACTTCCTCGAACAAAAAGGTAATAAAAGGGTTTCAGAAAAATTGGTTGAAACATTAGATTCATTATATAAAAAGAATGTACCGTTAAATGTCAGAGATTACATTGAATCAAGTTCAGATAATTCTAATCCAAACACGGGTAATAAATGACACTTAACTGCTGTTTATTGCCGTTTGTTTGCCCTAAATTGACGAGTTGTACGAAAAATGGTTAAAGTACCCGAACACACAATAAAAAGTCGATAAAAACGGACGTTCAGGCTCTTGTGTATAACGAATTATTTCGTCCGATTTTTATTGCAGGAATAAGCACAGGGGTTGCAAAAGCATCCCTGTGCGATTACAGCAGACGGCGATGCCGACTGCATAAAGGGTTTCAAGGCTTTCAAAAAGTAGACTCCTATATTTTGCGATTTTCCTCCAATTGTGAGAATTAGCCGATAAATCCCATCGTTTCAAGGATTTCATAAGGACTCCTATAAATTCAAAAAAGGAAGTGATGCTTATGGCAGTTGATCCAAACAAAAAGAAATTTCATTTGTGGGCATATCCCGATGTGTTAAATAAAGTAAAAGAAATGTATCAAGATGATGGTTGCAAAAGCCAATCAGAGTTTATTGAGAAAGCAATAAGATTTTATTGCGGATATCTTTCAACACAAAATACTGATGAATATCTACCTGAGTTAATAGATACTTCTCTCAAAAGCAGAGTGCAAAATTTGGAAGATAAAATGTGTAATCAATTCTTTAAAAACACTGTAGAGTTATCAATGTTACTCCATGTCTTTTCTGCTTTGAACAACATATCAGAAGCTCAATTAGATGACCTTCGTGCTACTTGTATCAAAGAGGTACGCTCTCTAAACGGTTCAATTTCTTTTAAAAATGCATTAAGATATCAAAGACATAGGTAAAGTATATGGCAAGATTTGTTCTGAAATGGAGATATTTTAAATCATCTTCTAAAAGAAATTCTCAATATCTAAAGTACATTGCAACTCGAGATGGAGTAGAAAAGTGTGATGAAAGTTGGAGATATCAGCCAGCAACAATTGAACAGCAAAGAATCATTTCTAGTTTAACAAAGGACTTTCCATCTGCAATAAACACACCAATATATGAGGATTATTTATCAAACAAAACGAAGGGATTAGCTAGTGAATTCATTGATGATACACTGGAAGAATACTTTGATTTAATAGATAAAAAAGAAAACTATATTGGTTATATTGCAAAGCGACCACGAGTAGAAAAGCAAGGAACACATGGTTTATTTTCACTTCATGATGAAGAAATAAATCTTGAAAGTGTTGCAAAAGATATTGCTAATCACGATGGTTTAGTCTTCACTACAATAATGTCTTTGAAACGAAATGATGCAGAAGCCTTGGACTATGCTCGTTCAATTAGATGGAAAGAGTTGTTAAAAAGAAACACGATTGCTATAGCAAAATCAATGAACATTTCTCCATCAGATTTAAGATGGTATGCGGCTTTTCATAATGAAACATATCATCCACACATACATTTGGTTGCTTATTCTGTAGGTAGAGAACCATACATAACTGAGAAACGTTTAGATGATCTTAAAAGAACTTTTGCAAAAGATATTTTTTCTTCTGAGATGCACAATATATATGTTGAACAAACAGACAGACGAAATGAGTTGCGAAAAGAAGCTAAAAACAAGATTGAAGAAGTGGTTTCTTTAATAAATGAAGGTCACTATTCTAATTCCATTGTCGCAGACTTATTAAAACAATTGGTAAGCGAATTAGATAATTATTCAGGAAGAATGATGTATGGTTATCTTCCCAAAAGAGCTAAAAATTTAATTGATGGAATAGTTGATGAGATGGCATCAGATGAGAGAATAAAAGAACTATATGAGCTTTGGTATGAACAAAGGGAAATGATAGTTAAAATCTATCGTGAAGAAATGCCACCTCGTGTACCATTATCTTCCAACAAAGAATTCAAAAGTATTCGAAATGCAGTTCTGCAAGAAGCACTTAGACTCAAAGATATATCTGAATATCCTTTTATAGATGAAAATGTAGAGAAGATATATTTACCCGGAAAAGTTAAAATCCCTACTCTTCCACCTACATTTCAACCACCTAAAAAGTATCATTGGAAAACTGATATAGCACTTTCTTCTGCAAGATTATTCGCAAGGTTAACTCAAGCAATACAAGACAAGTTCGAAGAAGATAATCAGACTGATCAACAAGTTGATAGAAAGGTTCTTAAAAAGATTCAAGAAAAGAAATATGCTCAGGGATTAAAAATGTAAAATTTATTTTTGTTTGTATATTTGAATTTAATGTGTGCATAGTATATAATAGTGGTAACTTAAAAAACATTATGGTTTATCACTCATACATTATTGACACTATACTATTTTTGTGGTACAATAATGATGCAAAAGGGATACGCAGTATCCGAAATGCATTGGCTTGGGTGTAAACTCTGGGGCCATCGCAGGCGGGGAGTATATTCCTCGCCATTTTTTATTTATAGAAGGATGTTTATCTTGAAGGAACTAAGTATATTTATTGATGAGTCAGGCGATTTTGGAGATGCGGTAAATCAATCCCCTTTCTATATTGTGACACTTGTCTTTCACAATCAAGCTGACGACATCACTAACAATATAACGCGACTGAAATCTTGGCTTGCTGAATGTGACATACAGGATGAATACGTACATACACACCCTATCATCCGAAAAGAATCCCCGTATAACAATTTGAATATTGATGAACGCAGAAGGATTTTAAACAAAATGTTGCGTTTTACTATCAGTTGTCCGATAAGATATTTCAATATTATTGTTAACAAACGAGAATGCAAAGATAGACACGCTTTATCGGCAAGTATATCTAAGCAACTATCGAGATTCATAGAAGATAACCAAGAATACTTCTTTTCGTTTGACAGGATTGTTGTATATTATGACAATGGTCAAATCGAATTGAGTTACATTCTTAATGTGATTATGCACGCTAAATTAACAGCTATTGAGTTTAAAAATGCCTCTCCGAAGCAGTATCAGTTGTTGCAATCTGCTGATTTTATTTGTTCAATAGAATTGCTCAAACAAAAAAGAGAAAGCAATTTACTCACAAAATCTGAAACTAACTTTTTCTACAAACCGCAAGAATTATATAAAAATTATATTAAGTCTGTAGAAAAAAAGAAATTCATAAAAAAATAAGTAGTTTTTATTAAACAGGTTGATTGAATCTACAATCAACCTGTTATTTTTTTTGAAAGAAGGTTCTACAATGTCAAATTATATACACTTTTCTCCAGAACAAAAAGACAAAGCATATCATATGGATATTGCAGAACTCTTACGTAAACAAGGTGAGAAGTTAAATCGGTGTGGGAATGAATATATATGGGAAAGTCCTACTGGAAAGGTATCTATTAGAAACAATGTTTGGTATCACCATTACGAGCAAGAAGGCGGTAATGTTGTTAGTTTTCTTCAAAAGTTTTTTAATAAAACATACAGTGAAGCAATGGAGTATTTACTTAATGAAAATGGTACTGTTATATCATACTCCTCCCCTACTCAAAAACATACAAAAGAATTAATATTGCCTCAAACAAATTCTAATATGAGAAGATTATATGAATATCTTATGAAAGATAGAGGGATTAGTAGAGATATAATCACTGCATTTGTTCATGCTAAAATGCTTCGAGAATCAGCAGATTATCATAATGTATTGTTTATCGGATATGATTCCGATGGTGTTCCAAGACATATTCACAAACGAGGAACAGCTAAAGAAAGTGCCTATAAAAGAAATGTTGCAGGTAGTGATAACAAATTTAGTTTTCATTGGCATGGAACAGGAAAAGAAATTTATTTATTTGAAGCACCAATAGATATGCTTTCATTTATATCAATGCATCCCATTGAATGGAGAAACAACAGCTATGCGGCGGCATGTTCTGTTGCAGATAATGTTTTGTTTCAATGTCTTGGAGATAACAAACATATTGAACAAGTTTATATTTGTTTTGATAATGATAACGCAGGTCAAACAGCCGCACAAAGACTTTCGGATAAACTATTTATAAAAGGCATTAAATCAGAAATCCTCGTTCCAACATTAAAAGATTGGAATGAGGATTTATTATTTTCTAAACAGGAGGTTGATAAAAAGTGGATGGTCCAATTATCTTAATTTTTGTGGGTATCGTAATGTTTGCTTTAATAGGTGGAATTACAATTGTTTCTCATATCTATAATCTTAACAGTATCAAAAGTAAAACTGTTGGAGATGGTCAGCATGGCACAGCAAGATTTTTATCCAAACTTGAACAAAAGAAAGTGTATAAGCATGTTCCCTTTACTCCGGATTTATGGAGAAAAAACAAAAATAAAAATGAATTACCACAAGGGGTTATTGTTGGATGCAGGACAATAGGTGGTCATGATTATGCAATGGTTGATACTTCAGATGTACATACTATGATGATAGGCGCAGCCGGATGTGGTAAAACAGCATATTGGTTATATCCAAACCTTGAGTATGCTTGTGCATCAGGAATGTCATTTTTAACTACAGATACAAAAGGTGATTTGTATAGAAATTATGGTAACATTGCAAAAGAATATTATGGTTACGATGTTGCCATAATAGACCTTCGAAACCCAACAAAGTCGGATGGTAACAATTTGCTTCATCTTGTTAATAAATATATGGATTTATATAAGGATGATCCCAATAACTTAACATACAAAGCCAAAGCCGAAAAATATGCTAAGATCATCGGTAAGACAATTATATTTAGTGAAGGAGATGCCGCTTCATTTGGTCAAAATGCTTTCTTTTACGATGCAGCAGAAGGCTTGCTTACCTCGTCAATCCTATTGGTTGCTGAATTTGCTCCACCCGAACAACGTCATATAGTTTCTGTATATAAGCTTATTCAAGAGTTACTTGCTCCTGCACCTAATATGGGTAAAGGTAAAACTCAATTTCATAAAATCATGGAGAAACTTCCACCCGAACATAAAACCAAATGGTTTGCAGGTGCTGCACTTAATACAAGTGACCAGGCCATGCAATCGGTTATGTCAACAGCAATGTCTCGTCTTAATGCATTTCTCGATTCAGAACTTGAACAAATACTCTGCTTTGATACAGCAATTGATGCAGAAAAGTTTTGTTCTAAAAAGAGTGCCATCTTTATTGTATTACCCGAAGAAAATCCAACAACATACTTTATGGTATCCCTTCTTTTGCAACAGTTATATCGTGAAATACTTATGGTTGCAGATGAACAAGGTGGTGCATTAAAAGACAGAGTTATGTTTTATATGGATGAGTTCGGTACTCTTCCTGCAATTAGTTCTGCAGAAATGATGTACTCTGCTTCTCGTTCAAGACGTCTATCATTAGTAAGTATTATTCAGTCATTTCAACAGCTTGAAAAAAACTATGGTAGAGAAGGTGCTGCTATTATTCAAGACAACTGTCAGATAACTATTGCTGGTGGTTTTGCGCCTACTTCCGAAACGGCTGATATAATATCTAAATCGCTTGGTTCAAGAACTGTAATGTCCGGTTCAGTATCAAGAAGTAAAAATGATCCATCTCAAAGTCTTCAGATGATAGAAAGACCATTGATGACTGCTGATGAGCTTAAATCAATGGATAAGGGTAATTTTATCGTTATGAAGACAGGTTCTCATCCCTTTATATCTAAACTGAAACTGTTTTTTAAATGGGGAATAAAGTTCGATACAGAACCATATGCACCTGAAGATAAAGGTTCAAGAACTGTTAAATATACAAGTCGAAAGATTATTGAAGACGCGATAAACGAGCTGTATCCATCCGAAAGAAAGATAAATGACAGAGAAGAAAAATCCCCTGCAAATAAACCTTTTGGCACATCAGGTCAAGCATTAACTGAATATGAAGTTGAAGAAATACCTGAAGATGTTATGCAAGAGCAGTCTGAGTATATGTCTGAGCAAAAGGCACAACACACAGTTTTAAGAACTGACAAAGGAGATATCAACAATGGATAACTATAGAAGAAAAGTCTATGAGGTTGAGTTATCTTCACGTGCTAAGTTAGTATATTTATATCTTGTAGACAGAGCTGATAAAGAAAACAAGTGCTTTCCAGGTATTAGAACTATAGCAAGACATCTATCTCTTTCAGAAAGCACTGTCCGTAGAGCATTAACAGATTTAGAAAAAGAAAAGTTAATTCGTAAAGAAATACGAAAACGAGGTAACGGCTCTTTTTCAAGCAACACATATTATTTGTTGTAAAAAAGTATCTAATAACTAACAAGGGACTACTGCGCCTTAATGGTGACAGTAGTCCCTTTCATAGTGGATGAGCTAATAAGTATACAGTGAAGAAGATAATAACAGAAGATGAATACCAAGGTAACATAAACTTATTAGAAATATAAATAATCAATTGTTTTATAGTTTTCCAAAGTTTCTTTTATAACTTTTTCGGAATTAAATCCTGAACAAGTGTAGTATTTCCTATATTTAAACTTTATGATTGAAGATTCGGCTTTTATTCTTGTCCATTCTGCTTTTAGATACACTCTTATCTTTTTATGCAGTGTGTATTTTATTTCCAAAATATTATCTAATGCTTTATCAAATTCTTTTTCAATGTGTTGAATAGTTTTATCATATGATTCTTCGCCCTGTTTAGATATCAATTCAGCTTTATCTTCTGATAATTCTTTTTGTAAAAAGTAAGAATTATACATTGACTCTATATTTTCTAAATAAGTAAAAGTTAAATCCAGTAATTCTTTATCATAAGTATCTTTAGTATTTAACATCAAACTTACTTTATAAACTGATCTTTGAATATCATTTATAGGATTAAATATCGTTTTCCCTTGTGCATCTTGTGTTTTAAAATCCCAACTTAATATTTTTGAATACTCTTCTCTTATTTCATTTATCCAAGCCATTCTGTAAGTTGTCACACTGTCCTGTTTGTTTCTATGTATAGTTAATCCCATATTAACTACGACAGTTATTATTGCTATTCCACCAGTAATGAGTGTAGTTATAATATTTGCATCCATTATTTATCACTCCAGATATTGATATTAATTGCTCTAATTAAACTATGGCATATAAATATCCCCTACAACAAAGCAATTACTAACAAAAATAAAAAAGCAACTAGATTAGTTAAAGAACCCAATATAGTCACGATAAAAGATGACTTCAATTTATTTTTTCTATGCATGGGATATAATCTAAATTTATTTTCAATCGAGTGAAGTTCTTTACGCAACACCTCACAAGCTGATATTTGCACTTTTATACTAATTAAACAACACAAATTTAATATAGTCGCAACAAACAATAAAATAATAAGTGGTAAAAACTCCTTGTTGGGAGAAGTTGCTAATAAAGTTTTAACTAAATCATCCTCGGTACATATAACAACAAGTATGGCAGAAGAAATTGTAGTAGATATTGTTATAACAGTTTGTATGGCTGCCATTTGTTGATCATATGTACTATTAATTACCTCATATTGCTTTAGTAAACTTGAATTTTTTTGATTATGTTTTTTCTCATTAATTACTACTTTATATTTTATAATTTTAGACATCGTTTTTTTACACTCCTTGGTTATTTTGGACTTTAAAGGATAACTAATAATTATCATTATAATTTAAAGTGGGGATACAATAATGAAGGAAAATTTAATAAATAACTGTTTTTACCAAGACTACATACGCACTACAGAAGAGTTCCAAAAATTTAGTACCGAATGCATCCCGTT